>JARRQT010000084.1:0-12138 GCA_037381445.1 Calditrichia bacterium | reverse complement strand
TGAAATTAATGGTTTCAGCAGGCGTTTTCTCGCCGGAACCCCAATATTCCACAGTGCCGGGACCTTCCATCCCCTCAAAACGAAGCCTCCGATATTCTCCCATAACCTGCAGGGAAATCCTTCCCGTCAGCCTGAAACTCAAACCAAGCCCGGCGTGCCAGGCCAGAACATTGTCATCCAGTCTGGCCTTTACGTCTCTCCAGCCAAAACCGCTGCCGGCGGGACCCGTTGCCCCCTCATCGTAAATGAACCGGAAATCGAGTTTGCCGGTGAAGCGGTCCAGGCCCGCATTCGTAACGAGGGAAATTCTTCTGTTCACAGCATAGCGGTAATCCGCGGCCAGCCCGAAGGAGTAAACATCCAGGCTGAACTTCTGGCGGAAGGCGGGACTGGTGTTCTCATTCAGCGGCGGCACGGTCATGTCGGGATACATCTCGAACGGCGCGGAACTGGTGCTGTACTGGGCGGTGAACGACACCCGCAGTCCCCTGAAAAGCCGGTAACCCAGGGCGCCGCGGTACATCAGATCGCCGTTTATTTTCTCATACGCGCCCCGCGGTTCGTAAAAATAGGGGTCCAGCATGATCCGGTCGGCAATGGTCTGCGCCGCCCGGTTGTAATTGTCCCAGGGGCTGAAATAATAACCGGAACTGAGTTCCAGGGAGAGACGCTGCAGCGACAGCCAGCCGGTTTTTGCGCATTGCGCGGCCAGGCTGCCGCAAATCAGCAGAAAGGTTAGTAAAATGAAAGGGTATTTCAAATGCCGCCTCCTTTCCTGTTTAAAGACAGGCATCATCGAATTTATGGTGTCTCTTTCCGCGGCCTTTATTTCAAACGGCCCGAAAGAAAAATACCTTCAATCCACCAGCCGAAAAGAAATGGCACCCCGTGTCCGCTGCTCTCTCATATTTCCTGGAAAACTATATTCCGCCGTGCAAATTTCCGGCATCCAGAAATCCGCCGTCGAACCGTACTTCGGATCAGAATTCCAGCGGCTTGGCCATCATTTTCCCGATCTTCGGATTTTTTAAAATCCCGGAGGCGTAACAGATAATTCTATGAATAAGCCAGGTTAAAAATTTTCTCTCCAAAAGGGATAAAATCCTGCTGCTTTATCATAAAAATCGTTTATTTCTGCTTGTTATTCAAATAATATTAATTGGCGATAAAAAAAGCAAGTGTTTTCTGCCAAACCGGCAAAATTGTATGCCGATGCATCCTCAAAAATTTCACTATTTCCGGATTCACAACTATTCATATTTGAGCGGGCAGTCAATCCCGGCGCCTGAAAGTTCAAGGTTGTTTAACATTGCATTTTTTTCTAAAATTGAACGGCGTGCAATTTATGGGACAAAATATAATGTCTGCCCCTTTTTCGCGGCTTTACTTCAGCATCAAAAAGAAACAGAAAATTGCAGAATATTAAAAACCAATATCCGAGGTGCTACCGATGAAGAAAATTATCAGCGCTAAACTGGCCGGTCAAATCGTGCTCTATATCCTGGCGGCCCTGCTCATCATGCATTTCCTGATCATCTTCCGGATTATTCCATTGCAAATTGTATGGGGCGGACAGATCGATGATGCCGGATCGAACCTCCTGTTCCTGGAGGTCATCGCCATAAGTGCCACCGTTCTGTTCATGGTCCTTATCGGACTCAAAATGCAGAACCTGAAAAACAGCCGCTCAAACCTGCTGATAAACGCTGGGACCTGGGCAGTATTTCTTTATTTTGTGGTGAATACCATCGGGAATTTTGCCTCGGCCGTCCTGTTGGAAAACCTGCTGTTCGGCGCCGTCACCATTCTGCTGTCATTGCTGGTTTTCAGAGTGGCGATTGAAAAATAGCCTGCCTGATTATAAATATCCGCTTTCACGGATCCGAAAAGGACCATACCATGGATAGGGCCCAATTCTTACCAGACCGCTGATTTTACTTTTTATACCTAAAGCCGTATATAAATTTTGACGATACTTTTCTTACTGCAGGTCTTGGGGGATTGGGAGAGCAACGGATTCCAATTAAACACATTAGCAAGGAGCTGCCATGAAAAGGATTTTTCTGTTTGTTTTCGGTCTGTGTTTTCCGCTGTTCGGACAGAATGTAGTGACTGTCGCCCAGGGCGGCGGCGGAGATTATACCACTATCAATGATGCAATCGCCGCAGCAGCGAGCGGTGATACGATCGAGGTCTACGCCGGTGACTATGCAGAGTCCATGTCGCTGGACAAAAAACTGTTTCTGCTCGGCCAGGAACAGGGGGTCACCATCACCTGCGGCAGTAATCCCGGTATTCGCTTCCTCAGCGGCAGCGAGGGCTCGATGGTCCGCGGTTTTGTCATCAACGGAACGCTGAATGTTTACTCATTTGCGCCGTCCGATTATATTCAAATCCTCGATAATGAAATTCACGGCAATATTGAAGGCGTCACCGGTAAGATGTTTATTGCCCACAATAATTTTATTGCAGGAAAGATCGTATGTATGCCACTTTTGCAGGGATATAATGGTGAAGACTGTGTGATTTTCAAAAATGACCTCGATGGCAACGGCTCGGCATACCGGGCGATCGAAACCAGGGAAAATTTCCGCGTTATTGCCAATAATGTCAGAAATTACTATGAAAGAGGTATTTCCATTAACGGTGTAAACAATTTGGTTTATGCAAACCGGATTAGTGATTCTAACTTCAACCTGTGTTTCGATGGCTATGCTACATCCGGTTGTGCGGCCGGAAATAATCTGATCTCAGGAGGGCAGCATGGCATTTACATCAATACCGGTTCAAATGTCTGTTTGGCCGAAATTTCCAACAATATAATTGCAGGAGCAACTGTCAGGGCTGTTTATTCTGCCAGCGCATCTTCAGGATCCAGATTTTTATTCAGCGGTAATATTTTTTATGAAAATACCAGTGGCGTTGTATTTAACACACCATTGATATATGAATATAATTGTGCCTATAATTCCGGTACATTTCCCGATGCAGGTGTGAATAATATACTGGAAGATCCCGCCTTCACCGATTCCGTAACCGGCGATTACACCCTGCAGGCCGGTTCTCCCTGTATCGATACCGGCAGTCCTAATGTGCAGTATCTGGACCTGGACCTGACCCGCAATGATATGGGCATTTACGGCGGCAGCCACACTTGGGATAATTACCAGGACAGCGATCCGGCGGTGATTGATCTGCAGCTTTCACTGATCGGCAATGAACTTCAAATCAGAGGAACCGGCGCAGCCAAATAGAAAGGAAGATCATGAAACACAGGATGTATTTCAGCGCATTCTTCCTTTTGCTGTTATTTTGCACGCTAACGCAAGCCTCGGTAATAAAGGGAGAATATTTTATCGATTCGGATCCGGGCCCGGGCAGCGGTTCCGCACTGCAGGCCGAAGACGGTTCCTGGGACGCCCTGTTTGAAAAAGTAATGGCATCCGCACCGGTATCCGGACTGCAAAGCGGCCCGCATGTGCTTTATATCCGTCTTCAAAAAAGCGACGGCACCTGGAGCCATGCCTTTGGCCGGATTTTTACCGTTAAAAGCAGTAAAGAACTGGTCTGGGCGTCGGCACCCAAACTGGCGGATGCCGAATATTTTTTCGACAGCGATCCCGGCGAAGGCGGCGGCTCGGCCCTGCTGACGCAAGACGGCAATTTTGATCAGCTCTTTGAATCCATTGCCGGATCGGCTTCCTTTGCCGGTCTGCAGCCCGGCGCGCATGTGCTTTATGTGCGTCTGCGGAATTCGGCCGGGCAATGGGGCCGCCCGTTTGGCCGGGTATTCCGGGTAAACAGCCGGGAATTCAATGAATGGCTCACTGCACCCAAACTGGCCAATGCCGAGTATTTTTTCGATACCGATCCCGGTGAAGGCAGCGGATTTGCCCTGCTGGCAACGGACGGTGATTTTAATGGCCTGATTGAAAACATTTCGCAGCAGATCAGCCTCGCCGGTCTGGATGAAACTTCGCATATCCTTTTTATCCGTTTCAGGAATGAAAACGGGAAATGGTCCAAACCCTTCGGGCAGGTGTTCACAATCGACAACCTGACGCCGCCGGAGATCCCGCAAAATTTTGCCGCGGCAGGAAAGAACGGCCAGGTGGAATTAAGCTGGTCGCCCAACGCGGAAAACGATCTGACCGGCTACGTGCTGTACCGCAGCACCACTTCCGGATTTGAACCGTCGTCCGCCGATTCCATTGCTGCCGTCAGCGCGCCGGACACCCAATACGTGGATACCGATGTTATCAATGGCGACACCTATTATTACCGCCTGGCTGCCGTGGATATTGCCGGGAATTACAGTGCGCTATGCGCTGAAATCAGCGCCACGCCGCATAATTCCGCACCGCAAATCGTGCAGCCCTTTGGCGATATAACGGTTAGTGAGGATGCCCCGGTTTGGCTTTCGGGCCTGATTGCCGCGCATTTCAGCGATCCGGACGGGGATTCGCTCAGCTTTTCGGTTGTCAGCAGCGATCCGGATGTTATCGCTGCGGATGCGGACAGCGGGCGCCTGAGGCTCGCCTTCCCGGAGAATGCTTTCGGCAGCGCCGAAGTCTATGTAACCGCTTCCGATGGTGAACTTCAGACCACCGATACGGTCAATGTCACTGTGTTTTCCGTGAATGATGTGCCCTGGTTCAGCGGGCTGCCCGATACGCTGCACCTGACCGCGGGATCGCAACGCACTCTCATCCTGACCGAATATGCCCATGATGTTGAAATCCCGGCGGATTCAATGGTTTTTGAGGCAGCGGTGAGTTCTTCCGATCTGAGTACCATGCTGAGTATCAGCGGAGACAGTCTCATCCTGAGCACTGCGGCGGACCAGTCTTCCATTGTCCAACTCTATCTGACCGTGCGGGATGACAGCAGCGCCGCCGGTTATGATACCATCAACGTGTATATCGAGGCGCCCAGCGGTCTGTACAGCCCGGGAATGCTGGATATACCCAAAACGCTGGTGCTGGAACAGAATTATCCAAATCCTTTCAATCCCGCCACCAGCATCGTATTCGGACTGCCCAAAACCGGGGCAGTGCAGTTGTGTCTGTATAATCTGCTGGGCGAAAAGATTGCCGTATTGCAGCAAGGCACACTGAAGGCGGGTTACCATACGGTAAAAATTAACGCCAGCCGCTTTGCCAGCGGCATTTACATTTATGTGCTGAAAAGCCCGCAGGGAATTCGCAGCCGCAAGCTTATTCTGCTTAAATAGATTATTGTTAACATCATCCCCATCAGCTGGCCATCTGTCCATTCTACGGATGGCCGGTTTTGTTCCGGAAATGGCCTCTTTGGCCTCACCTTGCCAAATGTCCTCGGCTCGTGTTCATAGACAGGCACCGCCCCCGGACGACTCACGGCCGCAGGTAGCGTGCGGTTAATGCCGGGGATACCGGCTGAACAATATTCTGTCACTCCAATGCTCCCGAGCCGTGGCACCTATGCCAACGCTCCGTTCCCAAAATACTGAAATGTTCACATCATCAGCGCACCAGCGGAAAAAATAACTTTTTTCTGCTTATATTACAGCCTGACAAATAATTATATTGCAAAGACAGAATATTAGCTGGGGATTATCATGAACCGGATCAAGCTTAATCATATCATATTTTTTGTGTTTATTCTGGCGCTGGTGATTATCACAGCCAGTTCCTTCATGTCCTACCGCACCAATTTTACGCTGGCCAATTCGGTGCAGAGAACTGATGATAAATATGATTTTCTGCTTTCCCTGAAATCCATTCTTTCGGACCTCCAGGACACGGAAACCGGCGTCCGGGGATATGTTTTAACCGGTGAGGATGAGTATCTGCTGCCCTACCAAAATGCGGTCGCGGCAATCGACCGGGAGTTCAAACGGCTGCAGTCGTACAGCGAGGAATCGATGATCAACAGCCGCACAATCGATACGCTGGACGCCCTGGCTGCCCGGAAATTGGCTTTCCAGAGAAAAGTGATTGATATCCGCAGAACAGGCGGTTTTAATGCGGCGCGGGCGATGATACTGACCGACCAAGGCAAAATGATCATGGACAGCGTGCGGGCGGTTGTGGCTCGCGTGCAAAGCAATGAGAAGGAGTTCCTGGCGAGAAATCTGCAGCAGTCCCACTCAATTGCCTATGGTGAAAATGTCCAGGATGGAGCGGCAACCGCCTTCAGTCTTATCCTCTTCATATTTGCTTTCATCCTGTTTACTTTGCGGGTCAATGAAAGAAAAAAGAATATCGCGGAACTTCGCGAGGCGAACGAGAAATTTCATCTGCTGGTAAACGGCGCAAAGGACTATGCTCTTTTCCTGCTGGATAAAGCCGGAAAGGTAGTGGGATGGAATGACGGCGCTGAACATTTGAAAGGTTTCCGGGAAGCGGAAATCGCCGGGCAGCACTTCTCCCGTTTCTATACCGCTGAGGATATTGAGACCGGCAAACCGGAATACGCTTTGAAAAAGGCGGCCGAAAGCGGAAGTTTTGAAGAAGAAGGCTGGCGGCTGCGCAAAGACGGCTCCAGATTCTGGGCCAGCGTGCTGATCACGCCTTTGCGCGACAGCCGCGATAATTTGACCGGGTACGCCAAACTAACGCGCGACCTGACAGAGAAGAGGGAAACCGAAGGAACGCTTCAAATAAGGGCGGAGCAGCAGGCACTGGTGGCCGAGCTGGGTCAGAAAGCGCTGGAAGGCGGGGAAATAGAGCATTTGATGGAAGAGATCTCCTATATGGTATCTGACATCATGAACGTGGACACCTGCAATACATGGGAATACCTGCCGCAGGAAAATGCTCTTCAGTTCAGAAAGGGAGTCGGCTGGACGGAAACTTCACTTCAGCCTGCTGATGGAAATTCCCAGGTCGCCTTTACATTCAGATCCGCCATGCCGGTCCTGGCGGAAAATCTGCAGACAGAAGAGCGTTTCAAGGATGACAGGCTGATGAAAGACCACCGGATTATGAGTTTTCTCAGCGTAGCAATCGCGGGACCGGATACGCCTTACGGAGTGCTGGGAGTCTATCACCGTAAAGAGCGCAGGTTCAGTCGCGATGACGTCAACTTCCTGCTCTCGGTCGCCAATGTGCTGGCCACGGCCATCGGGCGGAAAAAGGCTGAAGAAGACCTTCAGGTTAAAGACAGCGCCGTTGAATCTTCGCTGAACGCCATCGCCCTGGCAGACCTGCAGGGGAATCTCAGCTACGTCAATCCGGCTTTTCTGGAAATCTGGGGATACGATTCTCCCGATGAAGTATTGGGAAGGGACAGCACCGGATTCTGGGCCAATCCCGAACAGGCGCTTGGGGTTATCGAAATATTGAAAAGCCAGGGATACTGGAAAGGCGAGCTCAAAGCCAGACGGAAAAACAAGTCTGTATTCGATGCCCTACTGACGACCAGTGTTGTGAAGAACAAAAATGGCAAAATCATTTCCATTCTGGGTTCATTCATCGATATATCCGACCGGAAGATGTACGAAGAAGCCTTGCGGAAAGCCAACCGGGCGCTGCGCACCATCAGCGAATTCAACCAGGCACTGGTGCGCATCTTTGATGAACAGGAATTGCTGGATTATCTGTGCAAGGTCATCATTGAAGTGGGAGGCTACCGGCTGGCCTGGGTGGGCTTCGCCGAGCATGATGCGCAGCGAAGTATCCGTCCGGTGGCACAAGTGGGCTTTGAAAGCGGTTATCTGGAAACCCTCCGTTTGACCTGGGCCGACAGCGAGAGGGGGCGCGGTCCGGCGGGGACATCTATTCGCACCGGACAGCCGGTGATCAGTCAGAATCTTCTCGTCGATCCCAATTTCGCGCCCTGGCGGGAGGCGGCTTTGCGGCGTGGATTTGCCGCAACAATTTCCCTTCCGCTTTTCCTGAACGATGAGGTCCTCGGCAATCTGAATATCTATGCCACGGAGGTCAATGCTTTCGATCAGGAGGAAATCGACCTACTCATTGAAATGGCGGATGATTTGTCATACGGAATCAGCGCTTTGCGGACCCGCGCCGAACACCGACAGGCGGAACAGGCCCTGCAGGAAAGCGAAAAGCGCTATCACACCCTTTTTGAAGATTCACCGGTGCCGCTGGCGGAAGAAGATTTTTCACGAGTGAAGGAATATATGGACAGGCTGTCCACCGCGAACATGGAAGACGTGGAGAAATATCTTGAGGAAAATCCCCGCATAGTGGATGAAATGATCTCGCTCATCAGGATAACGGATGTCAACCAGGCGCTTCTCAAATTGCTGGAAATTGAAGACAAGCAGTTGATTCTCTCCGGGGTGAATGAATACATCTCTCCGGAAGAATATGCTTCCTTCATCGGGGAATTTACCGGAATCTACGGAAAGAAATCGCACCTGGAACTGGAAGGAACCATCAGAACATCATCCGGAACTCCGCTGAATGTGCTCATCAACTGGCAGGTTGTACCGGGACACGAGGAGGATTTTTCAAAGGTACTGGTTTCCCTGGTGGATATCACCGCCCGTAAAAAAGCGGAACGCGCGCTGCAGCTAAGTGAAGCACGCTACCGCGGACTGCTGGAATCCGCCCCGGACGGCATCATGATTTTTGATGGCGAGGGCCGTCTGCTGCTCATGAATGCCCAGGCAGAGAAAATGTTCGGCTACCGCCAGGAAGAGATGATTGGACAAACGGCCAACAGTTTCGTGCCCGATATGCTGCACCGCAGGCACAGCAGGCACCAGAGTAACTATCTGAAAAATCCGCAGGTTATGTTTCTGGGGAATGGCAGAGAACTTGTCAGCATACGAAAGGATGGCACTGTTTTTCCGGTGGAGATGAGCCTCAGCCCCTTACAAAGCGAAAATGATCTTTTAATTACCGCAATTATAAGGGATATTTCACAGCGCAAAGAAGCGGAATCCCGACTTAAAAAATCCGAAGAAGATCTGCGCAAACTTTCCATGAGCCTGCTGACCGTGCGGGAGGAAGAAAGGAAATTTATTGCGCAGGAAATTCACGATGAACTGGGCCAGCAGCTCACCGGTATGAAAATTGACCTCTACTGGATGAAAAGCAAGCTGGAAAAACTGGACTGCCTGCAGGCTGAGCAGAGATTGAAGGATAAAATGCACTTTATGCTGGACATGATAGACGCTACCATTAAAACCGTGCGGCGTATCGCCACCCAGCTTCGCCCCACCCTGCTGGATGATGCCGGATTGATCGGTGCCATCGAGTGGCATGCTAAGGAATTTTCGAATCGTACCGGCATCCAATGCCGCCTGTCCGCCCCGCCGGAGGACATCGCATTTGACAAAGAGCAGTCAATCGCCGTCTTCCGCATTTTTCAGGAATCGCTCACCAATGTGGCGCGCCATGCCGGGGCCAATCGGGTGGATGTTATCATAAAAAAACGGAAAAACCGCTTTAACCTCCGCATAAAAGATAACGGAAGAGGAATCACAGCGGAGGATATTGAGAAATCCCGTTCATTGGGACTGGTCGGCATCCGGGAGCGGAGCATTGCCCTGGGCGGCAAGGCGGACATCAGCGGAAAGCCCGGCAGGGGCACCATCGTTGCCGTGGAAATTCCGCTGAAGAAACCGGTAAAATAGGCTTTTTTCTAATTGGGAGAGGGATGTAATCCGGCTGCTGAACCGCCGGACCCTTCTTTGGATTATCCCGGCATATCTCAAAAATTATCAGGCGTGCTTATCCAAAATAATACTCTGATATTTGGGGCAGTTTGAAAGATCATGCTCCTTCTGCCAGACCTCAAAATGGTTCTTATGGGAGCGATATTGCTTCCAGCGGTAATGCAGCTTATAGAGGTCTTTCCAGGCAATCTCCTTCCCTTCCCGGCAAAGCAGCATTTCCTGGACAAAACGGTTATTGGTGGCCAGGAAGAACCGGTAGGCCAACTGATCTACAGAAGAGAAATCGACCACCTTCTGGGTAATGAGGCCATAAAAAGGTTCAAAAAATGAGAGGTAATTCGCCAAATCAACAATGTCATCCTGTGTAAACGGATTTGTCTGCTGATTCTCATTCTTGGATTCTTCAAGCCGTTTATAAATGGCCATGATCTTTTCATTGGTAATAAAATTATTGTTAATATCCAGAACAAACTCGGCTTCGTTAATGCTTTTGTCTCTTTTGAATTGGTAAAGGATACCAAGCAAACTGAAGGCCCCGACAATTTTGGAGAAAAGCTCCAGATAAATATCCAGCTTGAAGATATATTTAACGGGCTCCAGCTGTTCCCGGGCTTCGGATATGTCCGCAGCGACATCATCCTTGCGGGCATACAGCAGAATGAGTTTGTCAAAACTGCGGGGCGTCAGCTCAGGAAGCACAAATACGAATAAAATAATCAGTACAATTGCAGCCAGGAGATAAGATTGTTTCTTCTGCATCGGGTTATCCCATCATGGTAAGTTGATTTATCGGTTCCAGAACGTACAGGAAACGCTGTTTTTCAAAAATAACATTTGTGATATACAGGTCCTGTTCGAAACATCGCTTCATCATTTCTCTCACATGGAGACGCCAGTCCAGCGCCAGATCAAAGGAAGCTTTCTTTATTTCATGATAATTGGCGGGGATTTCCAGATAAAACCGCTGCCGGCCCCGTTTGAGAAGTGCGGCAATATCGATGTCCCGGTCAAGGGGCTCGGGAGAGGAAGCGCCGCCGGCTTTCAGCGAATTCAGGAGCGCATCTTTTTCGATATCACCCAGTGATAATTTCGGAAATTCCTTATTCACCACCTTCTGAACATGCACACTGGCAATCCGCCAATCCATTATCAGACGGTCGCTGGGCAGTTCCCTGTTGATGGCATCCCGCATATCTCCGTAATAATTTTCGAAATAGGTATTGGAAATGGCCCCTAATTTCCTGATGTAGGAATAGGCGTTTTTAGAATCCAGCGGCTCATAGGTCCATTTGACCCGCTTATAGCCCGCTTCCAGCAAATTGTGGCGGAGCCGGGTTTTGAGCATAAAA
The DNA here is from genome assembly GCA_037381445.1 of Calditrichia bacterium. Taxonomy (GTDB): domain Bacteria; phylum Calditrichota; class Calditrichia; order RBG-13-44-9; family RBG-13-44-9; genus JARRQT01. The sequence goes on along the minus strand of JARRQT010000084.1, from coordinate 1,155 downwards.
CCGATTCCCTGATTCCGGAATTCCTTCACTACCCCCAGATTATGGCTGTAGAAATAGGAATTTCCGTTCTCATCAATCCCCGGGAAACCAAAGACAAAACCAACCGGTTTCCCCTCATGATATGCGCACAATATTTCACCGCCGCAGTGCCGGGCGGCAATATAGATATGGGAGGGCGTCATCTCCAGCTCGTCCAGGCCCCAAATGGTTTTGTGCAGAAATTGAACGTCATCAATAATTTTTTGGGATACGCCCGCTTCAATAATAATTTTTTTGGAATCCATAAGATTTAAACTTCCCTATTTAATTGACTTGCCGGTTAAATGCCGCGCAATGATTGGTAATGCGCAACGAATGGTGTGCCAACGTCAATTTGTGATCAAGGTAGGCATTTAATTTGGAGGATGCAATTTCGGAAAAAAATTTGATAATTCTATCGCGACGGACAATCTCAACCTTCCATGATTTTGATTTCCGGGGAGCATCGAGGCGGACCGGAACGGCGGCCCAACCAACAATCTGCAGGACATCAGCCAATTTTTGATATAATCTTAATTTAATTCGGGTAATTCATTGCATAAGATTTTGGATATTCGGCCGGAAGATGCCGGCACATTAAATCCATTTTCATCCAAAGCTTTAATTTTAAACCAAATTTATCCGGCTTATTTCTCTGCCTTACTCTTTCTTAAATCTGTCATCGCTTTTGGTGTCAGGTAATCTGGGAACATTCTTTTCCAGCCAGCCGATTCTGATATTCCCGCGGTGGTCGAATTCAGGTACGTAGGGTTTGATATCAAGCAGCGGCGTTCCATCCACCATATCCAAATCCTGAATATGGAGCACTCCCTCTTCGATCGCCATAAGACGTACTACCGACAGACCGATATGATTGGGGCGCACCGGCGCCCGGGTGGCAAACACACCCCGCAGCCGGCTGTCCAGATAGGGTGTTACCATCAGCATTTCTTTATGATTCATATGAAAATGATACAGCAGAATAATATGGGAAAAACCTTCGAGATCCCGCAGCCCCTCACGATACTCCGGAAAAACGAATACCGTTCCTTTAACTCCCTTGCCGGCGGCAGGCTGAATAGGAGTGCCGGCCGGCTCTTTAAAAGGAGTGTTAATAATACCGATAGGACGACATAA
>JARRQT010000083.1:0-12140 GCA_037381445.1 Calditrichia bacterium | reverse complement strand
CTTCGGAGGGAATCCCTGGCTCGGAAATAATTTCAAAATCGTGTTCTTTCAGCACCTTGTCGATATCATCAACTTCAAATGCGATATGGGGGACCGTTTTTATCAGTTCCGGTATCGGACAGTCATCGTCGAATCGCATCCATTCAATCCCGAAGGGACTGGTGCTGAATCCCGAGACGTAAATTTTAAGGTGGGGCAGATACCGCTCACCCGGCATTACCCGGTTTGTGGGAATGCCCAAATGATGATATTTCCAGCCCCGTTTTTCAACGGATTCCGGCAGTTCACGGTCCTGTCTTATATTTTTCATTTTGATTCCTGATGAATGGTGATTCTGTCCATTACAAATCCACGTGCTGATTGCACATCAATAATTTTGTTCAGAACAATTTGTCTCGTAAGAATTGTTGTTTTGCCTGCGGCTAGCGATCTGTGCATGAAGCGCTGGGCATTTGGGAGCTGTATTCTTGTCCGCCAGAACTAAGTTCGATAAAAACCCGAAACTTGCGGAAACCACTGTCTGGACTATGTTTTATGCCCATTGTTAGCCCGCCTTATTTTTTATTCTTTTTCAATGATTGCTTTATCAGGCTTAGAATGTATTCTAATTCTTCGTCAGTTCGCATTACAATTTCATAGTCGCCATTTCCCCAATGTCCGACCGAAGAAACGTCTCTCGTAATTTCTTTTGGGTCGTCAAGGTTGCCTTGCTGTAAATTCAACCATATTTTCAAAGCGTTTTTTTGTATATGAATGTCTACAACATTTGAGCCTGAAACAAAAGCAATGTATTTTTTCTTTGGTTTAACTTCTAATTCATCAAGATTTAGAATGGCACTTTTTAAGGTATCATAAAGTTCCTTCGTTTCTTCTGTTCCTTTTTCTAAATGTTCATCTTCTGTATAAACCTTTATTTCTTTAGTCACTTTTTCAATCGCTTCATCTTGTCGGCTGATAGTTTTTACGCTTTCCTGAGCTCCTGAAGTCCTAATTTGATTGTAATTGACTGTCTGATTGTCATAGCGTTTTATTTCCCAAAGTTCAATTGGCAAGTCTTTGAAATTTATCGCCTCTTTCTGGTAAGTTGTAAACGAAGGGGATATGAAAATCACTCTTGATTGCGACCAATCAACATCATTTCGTTTTAATGTCACTTTTGAGTTTTCATTGTGTTCGAGAATAAAGTCGGCTTTGTTATTTAGCATTAGGGATAAATATGCATAACCTTGGTCAATTACACTGAAATTCTTGTCTCGTTTGTACTCTATTATTACAAAAGTTCGAGCGTCTTTGTCGAATGCCAAAGTGTCAATACGAAAGCTATTCAGGCCAAATTCTGACTTCACGAAGTCAAGTCCGAAAATAGATTTCAGATTTTTTTCAGTCAGCGATTGAATGTCTTTTTCGAGTTTGAAAGGATGTTCCTTTATAATTTCAAGTCGTTCGTCATTTTCTATTTTAAAAAGTGCCATTTATCCCTTTCGTGTCGTTTTTTCTAATGTGGGCTAAAGTTGTCTATATACATTGTTCTTATCCCGGCAAGCTGATGGAATAAACACCATTGTTTATATCTTAAATATATGCTGACATAATATTCTGTGAGTTTTGCTGCATCCAGCCCCTGATGCTTTTGGTAATTTATTTTTCCGTGACGATATAATCAAGGCCTTTTTATCTTCAGCGTTACAGGAAGAATTGGGCCGTTTTCAAATTAATTTCAATTGCCTTCAGCAGAGGGCAGAAAATATATCAGCCATCCCGGGCCAATTCCAAAAAGCAGGCTAATGGGGAAAATGTTTTATCATAATCCAAATTATTGTTCCGGCGGATGGCTGAAAATTGAAGACTTCTGTTCTCATCCAGAAAATAAACGCTCGCTGGGCGGAACTTTGCCGGCAATGGGAAGTAACCTACGGATGTAATTTCGGGATTTTCACGATGTCAGAAAGCAGATCTGAGATGACTGGGGAGGTCCGTGTGAGAAGTCTCATCGAAATTGTATATCAACCTGCAAAAATTCTGCGGCGGTATCTGTACCCCACCGATTACACTTGACTCGATGGGAAAAATGTTATACTTTCAGTGTCCGAATTATGGAAGCGAACAGAATTTATTGTTTTCAGATAATTGAATAGATTTACCTGATCATATCATTTTAATATAAATAAGGCATAAAAATGCCGACACGTCTTGCCGATCGGATTCATCTGGAACGCCGGCGGCGTTTTATTGGCCGTCTGCCCGAGAAGACGCTTTTTCTGGAAGCCGTTTCCGCGCCGCAGCTCCCGTTTCATGTGCTCTATGTTTACGGCGCGGGCGGAATCGGAAAAACGCAGCTCTTCAGGGAATTTATGGACATCTGCCAGCTTGCCGAAGCGGTCCCGGTTTATATCGACGGCCGCAATATTGAGCCTTCCACGGATGCTTTTCTGAACTGCATGGGGAACGCGATGCGGTGTCCGGATGAGGAATCCCCGCTGACCCGCCTTTCCGCCGCACCCCGGCGCCATGTCCTGTTCATTGATATTTTTGAACTGCTTTCCCCGCTGGACCGGTGGCTGCGGGAGAGTTTTCTTCCCCAGTTATCGGAAAATATCCTGGTGGTTTTGGGCAGTCATCTATCAGCTTCTCCCGGCTGGAATGCGGATCCGGGCTGGCAGGACATGATAAAAATCATAAAACTGAAAAATTTCTCGGAAGAGGAGAGCCGGGCGTACCTGTCGGAACGAAAAGTGCCCATGGAAAATTACCGGCGGATCTTGGAATTTTCCCACGGGCATCCGCTGGCGCTGTCGCTCATTTCCGATCTTTTCGATCAGCGGCCGGATCTGCGTTTTGAACCGGAAGAGGCGCCGAACGTGATTCAAACCCTGCTGGCCCTGTTCATCCAAAAGGTGCCGGGCCCGGCCCATCGCACCGCCCTGGAGGCCTCATCGCTGGTGGGAACGGTCACCGAGTCGCTGCTGGGCCATTTGCTGGGATTCGAAGATGTGCACGAAATCTTCGCCTGGCTGCGCAATCTCTCGTTTTTTGAATCGAACCGGCGGGGCATCTTCCCGCACGACCTGGCGCGGGAGGCACTGGTGACCGATCTGAAATGGCGCAATCCGGACTGGTACAAGGAGCTGCATCGCCGGGCGCGGCTTTATTTCTCGGAAAAAATTAAAGAAAGCCAGGGCGAAGAACAGCGCCGCCTGTTATTCGACCTGATTTTTCTGCACCGCGACAATTCCATTGTCCGCCCGTTTTTTAACTGGCAGGAAAGCGGCACCATCCTGACCGATGAGATAAAAGAACGGGACTGGCCGGCACTGGAGAAGATGATCGTTATGCATGAGGGCACCGAATCATTCCGCTGGTTCAGGTTCTGGCATGAGAAACAGCCGCGGACATCGCGGATTTTGCGCAACGCGGACCAGGCTCCCTGCGGATTGATCACCATGCTGGATTTATCCAGGGCGAATACGGCCGGTCTGGAAGCCGATCCCGCCACCCGGGCGATCCTACATTACCTTCAGGATAAAGCGCCCCTGCGGCCCGGAGAACGGGCGCTGTTCTTCCGCTTCTGGATGGCGAGTAATACTTATCAGTCTGTCTCCCCGACTCAGAGTCAGATCTTTGTGAACATCATTCAGTATTATTTCACCACTCCCTCGCTGGCCTATTCATTTTTCCCCTGCGCGGATCCCGACTTCTGGGAACCCATACTGGTTTATGCGGATCTGAAACGGATACCGGAAGCTGACTACAAAATCGGTGACAATTCCTACGGCGTTTTTGGACATGATTGGCGGGTTGTTCCCCCGTCGACCTGGATTAATCTGCTGGCCGAGCGGGAGATCGAAACGGACCCGCTCGCCATTGCGCCCGAGCCGGCTGAGCCGCTGCTGGTTTTGCGCAGGGAGGATTTCGATAATGCGGTAAAAGATGCCTTCCGCTATTATACCGAACCGTCCCGACTGCAGAATAATCCGCTTCTGAGAAGCCGCCTGATTGCCGGCATGGCGAATTCAAATGTTGAAGATCAGGACCGGTTGGATTCCCTGATCGAGGCGGTGCGGTCGGCAACCGATTCCCTGCAGGATTCCCCCCGCGATGAGAAGCTGTACAGAATTCTGTACCGCACCTATCTCAATCCCGCCATCAGTCAGGAACAGGCTGCCGAAGCCCTGGGCCTGCCTTTCAGCACCTACCGCCGTCATTTGAAAGCCGCCATCCTCAAGGTTGCGGATAAGCTGTGGCAGCGAGAGATTAACGGGAAAGTCGGCTGAGGTCCTCCCCCGCAATCAAAACCGCAATTTTCCTTTTTACATTATAAACAGATCATGTCAGGATGACTGCCCCGCAGTTCCCAGCGGTCTGTCTTTGCCTTTCCGGTCGTCAGCGTTGCGCCTTTTGCCATACTGATCCCGGGAGCCGGATTCAGCCGGGCGGCCGGAGAATGCGGCCCCAAATTATGCCACTGCAAAGAAATCACTCATATTCCCGGGAAATGAACAAAAAATCCACAAAAATGAGCAAAGATTGAGCAGACAGTGGTCTTGATACTGAACAGTCATTCTTCCTATAATTAATCAGATTTTGAAAAAGGAAAGAAGATCTTGGGAATGGAACTGAAAACAAATATCATCAGCAGAGATCAAATGAACCGGTTTGTGAAAAATTTGATTGATAGCTGGAATGATCACGATGTTGAGAAACTGGCTGAATTTTATGCGGCGGATTATCGGGGGAACGATATTGCCGACTCCCGACCGCAGGAGGGACTGGCTGCCATTCAGAGCGCAGCGCGCCGGTATTTTTTGGCCTTCCCCGATCTGCATTTCCGCAAAGAGAACTTGCTGATCGAAGAAAATCAGGCCGTACTGATCTGGATCGCCACGGGCACGCACAGGGGACCGCTTTTGAACATACCGCCTTCAGGCAGACAATTTTCAGTTCGGGGTATGTCATTCTATTCAGTAATTGATGAGCGAATTAAATCCGGAAGCAATATCTGGGATCTGGCAGGATTTCTAAGGAATATCGGTCTGCTTCCTGAACTTTAGAAATGGATTCGAATTTCGGTAATGAAAATGAAAATAGCACGGAAATTATTATTCATGAAATAGAGAAGCATCAATTTCTTAAGCAGAGAAGGGAATCGGAACAGCGATTGGCGAAAGCCAGGAGATGCGGTCAATTAAGGGACATTAAAATGTCATAAACGAAAGGAGATATGTCATGTTCTTCAATAAGCATCTTTTCGGACTCGATAAAATATCCCTGACGGAGAGAGATATCAGCGATCTGTTTGGTCTGGCCGGATGGCTGAAATCCGACGATCGAGAGAATCCTGATTCCAGAAAAAAAGAAAATCCACGGAAATTAAATAGAAGTGCAAAGAGAAATCATGAACGGCGATGAATTCACTAAGAGGATCCTGAATCATGCAGGCAAAAGGAAGGTTCATGATCATATTGAAACTCCGGCTTGTCGAAAACCCATTACCGGCAGGATGCGGAATGCAATTGAGGGTGCATTCCCGCAGCCGGTAAGTGCTGCAGAATGAGATGGAAAAAATGAGCGGTTTAATTGATGTTGATAGTAAGCGTAACAAATACAAATCATCTTCCCAAGAGGAAGCTGTCACTTAACCAAATTCATGAGGAGCACTACGATGAAGCATAAATGGTTTGTGAGCGGTGTGTTTTCGGTATTCTCTATCTCCCTGTTATTATTATACGGATTCCAGGCAAAGTTATTGGCTCAAACGGGCAGCCCCAATGACGCGCAAATAAAGCATGGGGAGTATCTGGTAAATCTGGGGGGCTGCAATGATTGTCACTCGCCGAAGGTGATGACTAAAATGGGGCCGGTTCCCGATGAGAGCAGGCTGCTGTCCGGGCATCCGGCCAAAGAAAGACTTCCCCGGGTCGATATGGCAATAATAGGCCCGGAAAAGTGGGGTGGCCAATTTTCCAATGATCTGACGGCCTGGGCCGGGCCGTGGGGAGTATCATTTGCAGCTAATCTGACCCCGGATAAAAACACGGGCCTGGGTTTATGGACACCGGATATATTTATTAAGACCATGCGCACCGGAAAGCATATGGGAGCCGGGAGACCGATCCTGCCGCCCATGCCGTGGCAGAGCATCGGAAAGGTAAGCGACTCGGACCTGCGGGACATGTTCGCCTACCTGCAGTCGCTGAAGCCGATTCAAAATGCCGTTCCGGTTCCGCTGTCACCAGAGGATTTGAAAGCGGGGATGAAATAATTGTAATCCCGTTTTTTGTATAAGTAATTCTAACTTTATTTTTATAAGGAGGGTGTTAAAATGAAAGCATCAGAAGTTGTCAGCAAATTGATTTCAGCCATTGAGAGTGAAGATTACAGTGCCGCTGAAAAATTGATCAATAAAAGTGGGGCAGTCACCGGCGTCGGGCCCAATCCGATCAGCCTGGATGAGTTCCTTAACGTTCACCGGGCGTTATCATCCGGTCTTCCCGATTTCAGGTTCAATCACAAGATCATAACGGAAGACGGAAATCGCGTTATGGCTACAGTTCATTTAACCGGAACCCACTCGCGGGAAATGAAAGCGCCGCTGCCGGGGATGAGAAATATTCCGGCTACCAACCGGCAGGTAAAAATGCCTGAGGAACACATCCAGATATGGGTGGATAAAGACAAAATAAGCAAAATTGAACTGGAGAAAGTGGAGGGCGGCGGGCTTCCCGGAATACTGAAGCAGCTTGGTGTTGAAATGCCCAAACAGGCCAAAGTGGCTTAAGAAGGTCCGGCTGGCCGTTTGATGAATCAGTAAGCAATTACCCAAAGGTGGGCGGCCAGGCTGCTCACCTTTGATATTTAAAGGAGGTATGATAAAATGTTAGGTGAAAATATTGGAGAGGAAAAAGGAAAAATAACAGGAATTCGCGTATTATCCAGCGAGGGGAGGGGCCATAAGATAGAGGCTTCCTTTCAGGCCACCGGCACTTTGCTGGGAATAGAGGGCACAAATACTGGTACTTATTCTTCAATCATGACGCCCTCCGGAAATTTGCGGGGCGAAGGGCAGGGCGTGTATATGAGCAAGGACGGCCAAACCGCCGAGTGGAATGCTACGGGTCTTGGAAAACCCACCGGAAAGGGAATGGCGGCCAATTACCGCGGCCTTCTGCTTTGGCAGACCAATTCACCGAAATTCGACCGCCTGAATAATGTTGCAGTGGTATTTGAATATGAAACAGATGAAAACGGAAATGTTCATGATAAGATCTGGGAATGGAAATGAGCAGGGCACAGGAAAGCAAAAAGTAATCTATCGGTCAGCCAGCCATTCTTTCTCATTTCAGATGATGAGAACAGCGGGCTGGGCGGAAATTTGGCGTTTGATTATTCATCGAAAAGAAAACTAAGGAGGCAAAAATATGATTCTGGTCCGTGATGTATTTCAGCTCAAATTCGGGAAGGCCCGGGATGCAATCAACCTGTTCCGGGAAAGCCCGGAGGGGATGCAGCAATTCGGGAACTCTCCGGTTCGTCTGCTGACCGATCTCAGCGGAACGTTCTACACCCTGGTGATGGAAACCACCTTTGACAATATGGCCGATTATGAAAATTCCTTCAAGAAAGTGACAAGCAATAGCGAATGGAAGAATTGGTACCAAAAGGTCACCCCGTTGGTGGAAACGGGACGACGCGAAATTTTTACGATTGTTAAATAGCTGTGAGAACCCGTAAAAATAATAAGACTTCCCTTTTGCAAAGAATCGTTTGAAATGCTGCCTCGTTTCACTGTGCAAAATTTATTTCAGCAGGATCATTTTCCGGGTCTTCACAAAATCGCCTATTGAAATGCGGAAAAAGTAGATCCCGGAGCCCAGACTATTTCCGGCATCATTGCTCCCGTCCCACTGCAGCCGCTGTTCTCCTGCCTCCATCTCCCCGTTCATTAACGTCCGGACTTTCTGGCCCAGCACATTGTATATCTCCAGTTTTACCTTAGCCGCGCGGATGAGATAAAACTGAATATTGGTTACCAGATTGAACGGATTGGGATAGTTCTGGTAAAGCTGAAAAGTATGGGGCAAGGTATCTGCATTGGTCCATTGGGGAGTGAACTGAAATACATTGCCTGTAGAGACAGCTTGCCGCACATACAGGTAAAGCTCTGCAGGTCTTACAATAAAAGTGTCATTATCTGAAAAAAATCTGGTCCAGGCTGTCCACAGCACGTCTGATTTCGGGCCGAAATTGTCATCATCATAGCCGCCGGCGGTAAGGGGATTATAATCACTATTCATAATAAATAACAGTTCCCCACCGCCTGTTTTGCTCCTGTCGGGATTCCAGATCATGTCGGCGGGCTTTAAAGTGTCGTCTTCCGTAAATACAATGTTTACCCGTCTGGGATTAAGTGCATCGGATATATCATAGGCTGCGCCAGAAAAGACGCCGATACCGCTATATTGATACTCAAGGTCACTCCGATAGACCGCGCAGTTGGTTTGCACTTCGGGATCGAAAACGATTTTTACACTGTGATACCGGCCGTTCGGCACTGTGCTCCCCCAGAGATCTGCTCCCAGTCGGAAGCCTGTCCACGGCCATGATGATGAGGTATCTACCTCGGCAAGCCATATCCGGCCTATCCAATTCCAGTTGGATGCCCTGTCCCGGGGAATAGTGGTGCCCCGGGTTATCATGAAACCATCAACGACCCGGCTGTTGTGGCCGTACTGGTCCGGATAGGGCTGGGCGGTGAGCAGAGTGGTGCCGGCCGTCAGGTCCTGCAGGTCATAAAGCGCGGTCCCATCAATGCGCTGCCTGTTAAAGGAAACCTGGTAAGTGTGGTCAACAAGCCGTGAGGGGTCAATCAGCCGGCAGCCCAACTGACCATAACAAGGACCGAAGACTTTGCTCATCAGTTGTTCCTGGGGCTGCACCGGCAGGGGAGCGACCCGGACCGCAACCGTATCCCGCCACAGATTGTATTGGTCATCGGTCAGTCTAAAAATCAAATGAATACTGTCGCCGTCCGTAAAATTGCTGCTGATATTGAATTGATAGAATCTGGCGTCCGCCGAATAATCCCACGAATAATAACTGTTCGCCGGGAATTCGGGAATAATTTCGTTGCCGTTGGGGGCGGATAAATCAGTGACGAATTGGCGTTCCATGGCCCGCACCTGCGTAATTTTCACCTGCGAAAAAGCCATCGCCGCCTGGTTTTCGATCGCCAGGGTATAACGGATGTTCTCTCCCGGATTGGCCACGCCGTCATGATTCAGGTTATCGGAGGCCGGCAGGAATTGTGTTATCCGCAGCGGTCCGCCAGTGACAAGATTTTCATAAATCTTCGGCCAGCTATATGAATGGCTGCCGGAATAGGAAACCCGTGCATCAACATAAAGTCCCTGCGGAAAAGGCGTGGTGAGCCAGTCGTTGCAGAACAGGCCGTCCTTCGCCCCTCCATCCCCATGGGCGCCGTCGTCATACAAACTCAAAGATCCCACCGGAACGCCATCGTATCTTTTTATGGAAATGTGAATGGAATCGGCCTCGTAATTGACGGCGCGGAAATGGATGCGGGTTTGTGAAGAATTGATATAGTCCGCGGCGGCGGTAAAGGCGACCGGCGTGGGGAGAAAACCGAACAGGGTATTATAGGCGGCCTGCGCAAAGACATCATTTTCCATCATTTGCCCGGCGCTCATCAAATAGTTTTCTGATATCCCGCCCACAATGCTGACAATGACCTCCTGGGTGTCGCCGGGCTGCATGGTGAAGGGGCCGCTGGAAAGAACGATCCGGCGTTCACCTGGCGGAAAATTATTTCCATGACCGTCCAGGTCACCGGATCCGGTGACCGGATTGCCGCCGAGGGGAAAAAGCGTCGGCTTCCCTTTATCCGGGCCGTATCCCGTAACATAACGGCGCAAATCGGCAAGATCATCGTTGTTGGGAATATAGCCGCGAAGCATTTTATACCATTCAATAGTCCCGGCATAATCACGGGGGGTAGGTTTGGCGTCGCCTAAAGGGGGATCGCTCAAAATATAGGAAAATGAAGTCATGGGCAGGTTTTTATAGCCCGGCCGCTTTTTAAAGTCAAATATGGCGGTGTTTCCGGGATAGGGGACAACAGGGCCCTGCAAGAGGTCATATCCCACAGCAGGCGGCGGCAGGTTGAATTTTTGAAACTCCTGGTCTTCAGGGTAGCCGTTATAGATGTAGCCCATGTTCATCACGGAATCACTGCCGGCGAGATCGTCGCCGGGCTTGCCTATATCCGGATCGGACCATTGGGCCACGAACACGGAATCGAACAGGGCGCCGGATTTATTGATCAACCGGTAGCGGCGAAAATACATTTGTCCCAAAGCATCGTTCCGGTTGTACCCCCACATGGTGACCTGTAGTTCGAGACCGATGGGCGGGGACCCGTACAGACTGGTAGTTCTACCGATATCAAGATCATTACACACAAACCAGATCACCTGGTCGGCACCGGCGATTCCCGGTGTTTCGCCCAGTAATGGTTCATAAATACCATTGCCGTTCAGATCATAAAAAGGAGCACCCATGTCCACGGGCCACTCCTTCCAGTCCCGGCCATACTGGGCACGGACTTCATCGATCTGGGATTGGGTCACTTCCGAGGGGTCTATACAGAGCAGTTCGGAGGCATCGGTCCGCAGTACAGCGCTGGGTAAAGACAGCCAGCCATGGCGAATCCGGTAGATGCGTACCCGGGGGTCGGAGCGGTCCTGCGCCACCCCAACTGATATGATCCTGCCGGGCTGCGTTCCGATATTGTAGACTTGCCCGCCCACGCGCAGGGATGGCTCCTGTCCGTCACAACTGTATCCGCCCCACACCAATCCATCCTGAAATATCACGTTGGCTGTCCCCCGGGGATAGATAACGCCGGCCATGCTATGAAAGGGATTATATGCGGACATGCCGTCGTCACTTATCCAGGCGGAGAAATTGTTGATGTTCAGCAGGGTATTGGCCGGAGAACCCAAAAATTTTCTGGGTGCGGCCAATTTTTGCTTGTTTTTAAGTGAGGTATCCGAACCCCATAAGAATATGAAATAAATGAACAGAATAAGAAATACCAGGAAACGCGCCATTTTTGCCAACTTTCTCTGACTTTATTTTATGTTTTTTAAGGCCGTTGCAGATTTTAAGCTCACCCGAATTCGTGCTATCTGAGCAGGATCATTTTCCGGGTCTTCACAAAATCGCCTATTGAAATGCGGAAAAAGTAGATCCCGGAGCCCTGAGTATTTCCGGCGTCATTTCGCCCGTCCCACTGCAGCCGGTGTTCTCCTGCTTCCATCTCCCCGTTCATTAACGTCCGGACTTTCTGGCCCAGCACATTGTATATCTCCAGTTTTACCCGGGCCGCGCGGATGAGATAAAACTGAATATTGGTTACCAGATTAAAGGGATTGGGATAGTTCTGGTAAAGCTGAAAAGTATGGGGCAAGGTATCTGCATTGGTCCATTGGGGAGTGAACTGAAATACATCTCCCTGCCCGACGGCTTTATCCAGATACAGATAGAGATCAGCAGGCTCCTGCAGAAAGGAATATCCCGGCTTGACCCTTGTCCAGCCACCCCACACCACATCAGCATCAGGTCCGAAATTAGTATCGTTGTAACCGCCTGCAGTCACCGGGTCGTAATCGCTGTCCATAATGAAAAGGTATTCCCTGCCGCCAAGCCCTGTTGTATCGGGATTCCAGATCAGATCGGCAGGTTTAATATTATGGTCTTCCGCAAACACAATATTTACCCGGCGGGGATTGAGTGAATCGGAGATATCGTAGGCCGCGCCGTAAAAGATGCCGGTCCCGCTGTATTGGTACCCAAGATCACGACGATAGACCGCGCAATTGGTCTGCAGGCCAGGATCAAAAGTAATTTCAACACTGTGATAATCGCCGTGTGTAAGGGTGCTGCCAAAGAATTCCCGGCCCAAATCAAATCCCCCATAAAAGGTTGACAGATCCCCCATCCCGCTCAGCCAGCGTTCTCCGGAGGAAATCCAGTCCCAGCGGCCGGTTTTATTATAAGGAATCGTGGTCCCCCGGGTCACCATAATGCCGTCTACTACCTGGCTGTTGTGCCCGTACTGATCC
>JARRQT010000082.1:0-20967 GCA_037381445.1 Calditrichia bacterium | reverse complement strand
GTCCGGCCGGAGACGGCGCGGCAGCTTCCGGCGGAATGGAAATATGAAATCAGCGATGAGGAACTGGAAAACATCCCGGTTACCATTGACATCGGCAATGAATCGGTTTGGAAAAAAACGCTGGTAACGGTTGGCATTCTGGCGGCCATCTCGCTGGGGACCTATTTCGGCCTTGAAAAATGGAATAGTCCCGAGACCGGCGAACTGCTGGTAAAAGGTGACGTCCAGGCGGCGCGGGTTTATCTGGACGATACGGATTTCATCGGTTATTCGAATAAAACGATCCTGAATGTGCCGGTTGGAGTTCACCGCATTACCGCCATCAAGGAAGGATATGTCTCCATACCGCGCTTTCATGAGGTGGAGATTAGCGCCGATTCCATGAGGACTATCGAATTTAAATTTAAAATCGCCAGTTCCGAGATACAGGGATTCCTGAAAGTGGTCGCTGATCAGAGGGGATCGAAAATCTACGTCGATAAAAACTATTACGGAAATCTGGAGGACTCTCCGGTTCTCACCCTGGATGAGGGCCAGCATACCATCAGCATTGATAAAACCGGCTATGTAACAGTTCCCGCCGAGAAGGTTGTGCATATTTCCGCCGGCGATACATCATTGCTGATTGTCCAGCAGGTGCCTGTCCCCCGCAAGGATCGCACGGAACTGGGCCTGAATCCGGGAAATGCGGGCACCATCGCGGTGACGTCCAATGTGAAGAATGCCCGCATATTCATAAACGGAAAAGATACCGGTCAGGAAACCGATTATGTGTTTACGCAGATGCCTCCGGGGAATTATGATATTCAGATACAAAAAGAAGGTTTTTCCGTTGAGCCGCAGAACATGGATGTCCGTCTTACCCGCAATAATACGGAAGGCAACGCAAAGTTTCAGTTAAGCCGCATGTTCGAGAAGGTAAAAATTGTGACCGATCCTCCCCAGGGGCCCATTTATGTGGACGGAAAATTTATGGGCGAAGGAAAATATGAAGGGGTGCTCAAAATCGGCACCTATAATCTGAGCTTCGGGAGCGTCTCGGGATATATTACACCGCGCCCGCGCCGGATAGAAGTCAGGGGCGGTTTCCCTTTGAGCCTGAGCGAGCGCTATTTTCCGAAAATGAAAATCCTGGCGGCCATAAATAACCGGGGCGATTTGATTTCTCAGGAGTGCGAGGTTTATACCGGCTATACCTTAAAGAACCGGGCTTTTACCACCAGCGGCGAAGGGGGGCCTGCGGTGGAATACAATGATCACTTAAAAGATTACGTATGGAAATTGGGATATGCTTTTCCGTACCGGAATCCCAAGGGCAATGACGCTATCAAAGTATCTTTCAGGCTCCCCCGCGATCTGGATTATGATCAGAAATTCACGGTGCGGATTCTGGCCGCCACCTCCCATGAGAAATACCCCCTTTCCCTGAATACAAAAGTGGATATTTCGGTAAAATTTAATAATACGGTTTTGAGCTATTATTACGAGCCGAAATTTATTGAAGATCTCAACGGGCTGGAGGAGATACAGTGGGACGTCACCCCGTATATCGAACCAGGGGAAAACAGTTTTGAAATAAGCACCACGGAGAAAAATAATACCTTTTATTTTATAAAACGTATCGAGATTTTTAATTAAACTGCACCAATAAATCTGATTTTTTAGATGGACCTGTTTTCGACGCCTGAAAAAAATATCGACAAAAAGGACGCTTTTGTGCCACTGGCAGAACGCTGCCGGCCCACTCATCTGGATGAGTTTGTGGGACATGAACAAATCGTGGGGAAGGGAACTGTCCTCGCCACCGAAATTGCCAGGTCCCGCATCAAATCAATGATTCTGTGGGGGCCGCCCGGCGTGGGGAAAACAACCCTGGCGAAGGTGATAGCCAACGAAGTGAAGGCGGAATTCAGGTCCATCAGCGCTGTCACCTCGGGCGTAAAGGAGGTCCGGAAACTCATTGAGGAAGCGACAAAATTACGGAAATATCAGGGAAAGAATACCATTCTCTTCATTGATGAAATCCACCGCTTCAACAAGGCGCAGCAGGATGCCCTGCTGCATGCGGTGGAAAGCGGCATCATTATTTTGATTGGCGCGACCACTGAGAATCCTTCATTTGAGGTGATATCACCTCTGCTCTCCCGTTCACAGGTCTACCAGATGAGGCCGCTGAGTGAAGAGAATATCCGGCAGATTGTGGAACGCGCGCTGGAAGCGGATGAAATTCTCCGCACAAAGAACATTGAAATAAAGGACTGGGAATCACTGTTGGGCCTTGCTAATGGAGATGCCCGCAGGGCGCTGAACATACTGGAAAAGGCGCTGGAACTGGTCCCCGAGAATAAGGAACCTATTGTCTTAACGAAGGAGCTTTTTGAAAAGGCTGCTCTGAAGAAAGTCCTTTATTATGATAAGAGTGGTGAATTCCACTACGATCTGATATCCGCGTTCATAAAAAGTCTGCGCGGCAGCGACCCCGATGCGGCCATTTACTGGATGGCGCGCATGCTTGAGGCAGGGGAAGATCCCAAGTTTATTGCGCGGCGCATGCTTATTCTGTCCTCCGAAGATATCGGAAATGCCGATCCAAACGCGCTGGTTATCGCTACCAGTTGCTTTACCGCGGTGACATACGTGGGCCTGCCGGAGGCGAAAATTATTCTCTCCCAGGTGGCTGCCTATCTGGCGACAACTCCCAAAAGCAACGCCGCCATCAATGCGATTAACAAAGCCATCGCGGATGTAAAGGAGAAGCCCGATCTGGCGGTGCCGCTCCACCTGCGAAACGCGCCGACCAGCTTATTGTCCGATTTGGGTTACGGAAAAGAGTACCATTATGCCCACGATTTCCCCGGCCATTTCATCCGTGACAAATATCTGCCGGAGGAACTGGAGGGCCGCATCTACTATGAGCCCAGCACACAGGGAAGGGAAATCAATTTTCTAAACCGGCTTCAGAAATTGTGGGAGGGCATTAAAAAATACAAGAACAAACCAACCGAATGATTGGATAATCCCTATGGCAGATCTGAAAGCAAGTCTTACAAGGATTTTTGTTGCCTGGAAAACGCGGCGCTTCCTGAAAGAGTTCAATGAAAGACCGGTCAGTTTTCCGGTCCCGGCTTCTACTGTGAAAAATGTGCTGGTAATACTTCCCCGGCAGGTTGAACACGTGGATGCCGCCATGGCCCTAGTCCGCCAGCTCAGAAACTATTATACCGAGTGGCATTATATGGTTCTGGACATGGATAAAATTATGAAAGACAAGCTTAACCGGCTCGATCTGCCAAACGATCAGTTTATTGAGGAATTAAGCAAAAATAAATTCGATTTCAGTCTGGACCTGAATTCCCATTTTGATATCCGGATTGCCTATTTGCTGTCCATGCTAAAAATCGAATATCGTCTGCACTTTCTGCCCGCCGCCGAAAAGTACTATAATATCATTGTCCAGATGAATATGGATAATTCTCACTTTAAGAATTTTGATTTTGTGGTCAACTCCCTGAAAACGATTTTCGTGAAGAAAGGACAATAATTTGCAGACACTGTCTGCGTGGCTTTAGGGCAGATTTTTATACCCCAGGACCTTATTATTCCGCCGCAATTCGAGCCTGACATACCTCTCTGATTTTGAGATCGAAAATGAAACAACTCCCTGCATTTCCTGCCCGTTTTTCAGCACCCTTTGTTTCAGCGGCGTGGCAAATACTTCGCTTGCCGCCCCCCGATACGCGTTTCCTGCGCTGTCAATCAGGTAGAAATCCTCCGCTTTAATCTGAATATCTTCGGGATACTGGCTGTGAATAACCACATGGTAGGCTTTCATCCCCTCCTGCTTTTTTTCGTCGGTGATAGCAAATGGGACGGTCTGACCCGGATCCAAAACATTGAGGGCTTCTTTACGGGTTAGTTTCAAATAACGCCATGTCTCGCTGTCTTCGGAATTTAGTTTGAGGGCGTTCGACAGATAATATTCCGCTGCCAGGTATTGCAGGGGGTCTCTGCGGCCTTTTTTATAATACAACACACCCGCGTCATACATTTCCTGAAATTTTTCCTGCTCGAATTCCTGCAATGATTTCATCGCCTGTATGTTGTCCTGATCATAATGAATGGCACTGTCCAGATTGGCAAGGGTTTGGTCAAAATAGGCTTTTTTCTGATAAGGATTATCAGGCACCGTGTTTTTGTAGGCCAGAGCGAGCTTCAGATAAACCGTCGAGAGGTCTTTCCGCATCTGGAGGGATAAACTGTCCGGTAATATTTTCTTGCCCAGTTCTATTCTGGCTTCGAAAGCCTTCAGCACATGGCTGCGCTTGTAGATATCTTCGCCCCAGGCTAAATATGTTTCAGCCATATTTTCTTTCAGTTGGCTATTATGCGGCGCCTTGCGCAGCGCTTCCTGGTAGTATTTCAAGGCTTCCGCAAAATTTTTCTGCTGCATGGCATTCTCCGCTTTCTCTACCGGATCGCTCCCGCAGCCGAAATTCATAAATACCAAAAAGAGAAAAACAATTAAAGCGGCAGTTTTCTTCATTGTGTTCCTCCTTTACAGGAAAATCCCGCGTTTTTATTACTTTTAATTATCGGAATTTAATTCAGTTAATTGAGATTTGATATGGATATTCTTAAATAAAGTCCGCTCTGAGATGAATTAAAATTCCAAAAAAATTAAATTTTCAAAAAATATTTGCTCCTAATTTGGAGTTGGACATTTGCAGTCCTTCAATTTGTGCGATGGGGAATATCGTTCATCCGTTTGCGATTTCCGATTTTATTCTCAGGCCCTTCGGCACAAAATATATTTCCAGCAATTCGAAAAGTCCCTGAACCAGTAGCGCCAGTGCGGCTGCCGGCACGGCGCCTTCCAGAATGAGCCCGACGTCGTTGAGGCGGATGCCGGTGAGAATGGGCTGCCCGTATCCGCCTGCCCCGATGAGCGCGCCGAGGGTCGCAGTACCGATATTAATGACTGCGGAGGTTTTGATCCCGGCGAGAATGGACCGGGAAGCCAGCGGCAGTTCCACCAGGCGTAACCGGGCGGGAGCCGAAAGGCCCAGTGCTTCCGCGGATTCACGAATGGCTCTTGCAATATCGTTAAGCCCCGAATGAGTATTTCTCACAATGGGCAGCAGGCTGTAAAGAAACAGGGCCACAATGGCCGGTTCATTCCCGATTCCCAGCAGGGGGATCATGAAGACAATCAAAGCGAGGGAGGGGATGGTCTGAATAACCCCCACAAATCCCAGAATGAATTGACCGGATTTGGGCCACAGGAAAGCCATGATACCCAGGGGAATGGAGATTAAGATCGCCGCAAAAAGGGAAATGGCAACCAGAAAAAGATGTTGTTTGGTGCGCAGAAAAAGCCGTTGAAAAAAAGTCATCTGTTCAAAATCGGTCCTGGTCCCAAAATGTTTCCGGATGAAATCCGATGCCACTTGATTTTCGGACATCCCGTCGATCTTTACGAGTTTGTTCAATCTGACCATGGTTGTCTCGGGAATCATACCCTGCAGTTTAAGCATTTCTTTCAATGCCTTTGGCGCCGTTTTTTCAAGTTGGGCCCGGTATAAAAAAACCGCTTTATATTCCGGAAAAAAGTGCTTGTCATCTTTCAGTGTGATAAGATGATAGTAGCGAATGTTGGCGTCTGTGGAATATAAATCGGTGACCGCGATGGCCCCGCTTGCCAGCGCCCGGTAAGCCAGTTCGTGCTCCAGACCCTCTACATTTTTCTGCGGCAGCTGGTAAGCGTTTTTAAGGCCCGGCCAGCCGTCCGCGCGATCCATAAACTCATTGCTGAAACCGAATTTCAGATCGGGAT
Source organism: Calditrichia bacterium (assembly GCA_037381445.1). Taxonomy (GTDB): domain Bacteria; phylum Calditrichota; class Calditrichia; order RBG-13-44-9; family RBG-13-44-9; genus JARRQT01. The sequence goes on along the minus strand of JARRQT010000082.1, from coordinate 15,134 downwards.
ATTTTTTCAGGTCCGAAATAGCCGTAATGTGAAGGCTCTCCGCCAGGCTTTTTTTCATGCCCAGCGCATAATTGTCGCTAAATCCCAGTGAATTGCTCATGACAATATTGTATTTGACGAGCGCTTCTCTTATCTCCCGGTCTCCCTGCAGATGACGGCCTGCGAAGATTTCTTCGGTGATGGTGCCGGTGTATTCGGGATACAGATCAACATCACCCTTCACCAGGGCATCCCACAGGACGCGGGTTCCGCCCAGCGCCCGCAAATGTTTTACATGGGGGTCCACTTTTCCTGCCAGTTGGGCCGCGATTTCCGCCAGCGTTACCGACTCAGTGAATTTTTTGGAGCCGATTTTGACTTCCGGCGCCGAACCGCAGGAAAACAGTGCCAAAAGCAGGGTGCAGGAAAGAATTCTATTCAGCAATTTTCTCATTTTCACTGCTCTCCAGAAATTCCATGGGACTGCGCTGGGTCATGATGAAGTGCGAGACGAACGGATCGGCGGGGTGTTTTACGAGATCCTGAATGGTGCCCTTCTGCAGGATTTCTCCGTCCCGTACCATCAGAATTGTATCCCCGAAGAAAGCGGCTTCCCCAATGTCATGGGTTACCAGCAGCACGGTGCTTTTCAGGCTGCGGAATATTTCCTTCAAATCGGTCTGCAGCTCATAGCGGATAAGGGGATCCAGCGCACCAAGCGGTTCGTCCAAGAGAAGGGTGTCAGGATCCAGCATGAGCGCTCGCATCAGACTGACCCGCTGATTCTGACCGCCGGATAACTGCACAGGATACCGGCTCAGACCGTCCCGCGGGAATTTAGTCAGTTCGCATAATTCCCTCAGCCGGTCACGAATCTTTTCGTTTTTCCATCCCAGATATTTTGCCATGAGCGAAATATTCCCGGCAGCAGTCAGATGAGGAAACAGCCCGCCCTCCTGAATGACATAACCGATATTCCGGCGCAATTCCCGCACGGAACTTCTATCAAGCAGGTTGTCATTAATGTGGATGGTTCCGCTGTCCGGTTTAATAAGCCCCACGATAACTCGAATTAGGGTTGATTTCCCGCAGCCGCTGGGACCGATAATAACGGTCGTCCGGCCGGACGGAACAATCAGGCTAAGGTTTTTAAGAGCCCGGGTGCCGTTAAAAGATTTTGATATATTTTCTAATCTGATCATAACCGGTTTCAGAGCGAAAAAGCAAGAAGAAATCTTCAGTTATAAAATATTGACAACAACCTGCCTAATTCAATGATTATTTTGGGAAAAACACGCCGGAAACGAAAATGCCAGCGACGGCATTATTAATTCAGGAAGGAGGATAAATTTTTAAAAAGTTCTTGTTTTGTAAAATTGTATTATTATATTATTGCACAGTTATGCAATAATGCGAAAGGAGAAATTATGCCAAGGGGAATGGGTATGAACCGTCATTGGATGGGAGGGATGATGGATCCCCGCAGCCGCTTTTTCGCGGCACTGGCCAGTGATCAGCGGCTAAAAATACTCTCTTTGTTGAAAGAAGGGGAAAAATCGTCAGCGGACCTGAATGAAGCAATGGAAATAGATTCTTCAGTGGTTTCACGCCATTTGATGCTTTTGCGGAATGTGGGTCTGGTGAAGGCGCGCAAGGAAGGGGTCATGCTGTATTTTGCGGTGGCCGACGAGAGCGTCTACGAGCTTGTTAAAATTGCCACCGACATTATTCAAAAGTGGCTCGATCAGAACCGGGATTTTATCCAGGTTTAATAGTATTCTCATTACTAAAACATTTAAAAAAGGAGTAAATCATGAAAATCGCAGTCGTCACCAACAACGGTGACCATGTCAGCCAGCATTTTGGCCGTTCCCGCTATTTTAAAATTTACACGGTGGAAGAAGGCAAAATTACCGGAAATGAAATGCGGGAAAGAAAAACAGGCCATTTCGGCGTTCATCATCACGAGCACAATCATCACCATCATCATGAGGACCATGGCAGAGGAACCTCTTCGGAAGCCATGCGCGGACATGATGCCATGGCAGAGGAAATCTCCGATTGCCAGGTACTGATTGCCGGCGGTATGGGAATGGGCGCTGTCAACAGCTTCAAGGCTAAGGGAATTGAAGTGATTCTCACCGATTACCAAAGCATTGAAGAAGCAGTCACAGCCTATGCCGAAGGAAAGATCAAAAACCTGATTGATGAACGAATGCACTAGATTAATCTGATTTAGTACAGGCGAAATCTGAAAAACAATGCGACGGGTATCTTTGGTTCTCCCCGAGATACCCGTTTTTATTAAATCAGTTTTGGACTGAACCTCTGCCGGAGAGAGTCTCTCTTATTTAGAATTTTGTATGATACGAAATATTTATTATCTTAACACGATTTTTGGTTGGCAAAAATTATTTTGATTTCTTATGGCACATGATCATTTGCATATCGCAGACAGCACCGGTAAGCGGTTATTTCTTACCATGATGTTGAATATCCTGATTACTGCAGCGGAAATTGTCGGCGGAATCGTATCGGGAAGTTTATCGCTCATCTCCGATGCCATGCATAATTTCAGCGATGCGGTGGCAGTGATCATCAGTTACATTGCCCTGAGATTAAAGGAACATCAGTCTTCCTACCGGCATACTTTTGGGCTGAAGAGGGCGGAAATATTTGCCGCCGTTATCAATGCCTCGGTGCTGATCGGGATTTCCATTTACCTTTTCTATGAAGCAGTGGAGCGCTTCCTGCACCCGCATCCCATTCAGGGCACTATCATGACTGTGGTCGCCTCCGTGGGGCTGGTGGCCAATATTCTGGGAGTTTTGCTCCTGAGGCGGGATTCCAGGGACAGTATGAATATCCGTTCGACCTATCTCCATCTTTTTGCGGATGTGATTTCCTCGCTGGGGGTATTGGTGGGAGGAATTGCTATCCTGGCCTGGAACGTATACTGGGTAGATCCGGTGCTGACCATTCTGATCGGGCTCTATATTTTGAAGGAGAGCTTTCAGATATTAACGCAATCCGTCCATGTGTTGATGGAAGGAGCCCCCGAAAACATTTCTCCCGAGGATTTGCGTGACCTGATCGAAAATTTGCCCGAGGTCCGGGATATCCATCACATTCATCTCTGGATGGTGGGAGAAAATGACATCCACATGGAAGGGCATGTAAATGTGCAGGATATGAAAATCAGCGAGGGCGATCTTGTCCGACAGAAGATCGAGAAGCTTGTGAAGGATAAATTCGGGATTTCCCATATAACTCTGCAGTTTGAATGTAACCAGTGCCCGGAAGAAGGTTTGGTGAAAAAGCAGGAGCGCCCGGCCGTAGAAAACCATAATTGAAATGTTGATCTGTCCGGAAATTTATCGAATAATTCAGGATATATATTGTTATGAATTCAAAATGGAGTCTGCAGGGAAAAATGGCAATAATCACCGGCGGCACTCAAGGGCTGGGAAAAGCGATCGCGGAGGAATTCCTGAGCCTGGGGGCAGCTGTTTTTATTGTCGCACGGACGGAAGGCGATATCCGGAAATGCCTGCGCAGTTGGAAGGAACAGGGCTGGAATGCTGCCGGGTGTGCGGCGGATGTCAGTCTGCCGGAGGGACGGACAGCGATTTTTGAGATATTCGGCCGTGATTTCCGGTCTCTGGACATTCTGGTAAACAATGCCGGGACGAATATCCGGAAGCGCGCGCTGGAGTATTCCGAAGAGGAATATCAGTTCATTATGAATACCAACCTGAATTCCACCTTTGCGATGTGCCGTCTGGCATATCCATTTCTGAGAAAGGCGGGGAATGGGGCAATTGTTAATATGGGAAGCGTCGCGGGACTGACCCATTTGCGTACCGGTGCTCCCTACGGCATGACCAAAGCGGCCATGCTTCAACTGACCAAAAATCTCGCTGTGGAGTGGGCGGTGGACAATATCCGGGTCAACATGATCGCGCCCTGGTATATCCGCACTCCTCTGGCGGAACAGAAGCTGAAAGATCCGCATTACTATCGTGAAGTTCTGCAAAGAACGCCCATGAACAGAATTGGCGAGCCCGATGAAGTTGCCGCTGCCACGGCTTTTCTGTGTATGCCGGCCTCTTCCTATATAACCGGCCAGTGTCTGGCGGTAGACGGAGGATTCACGGTTTACGGCTTTTAATCCCGTTTTCCGGCGGATTTTTGTCACTCGACAAAAACAATTCCGGCTTGCATATTAACTGTGCTATTCTCATATTTTTAACTATTTAAATGGAGCGGATGAATGTTCAAATATCTTGCTTTTGCGCTGACGGGTATGCTGCTTCTGAGTGGATGCAGTTTGCAGAAGATTGCGCTACGCTCCACCACCGGCTTGTTGTTCTACGGTATCGATGCCATCTACCAGGAACCGGATATGGACATTGCCGAACAGGCCATCTCCTCCGATTTGAAGCTGCTTGACGGTCTCTATCTGGCGGATACCGGAAATAAAGATGTTATGCTGATGCTCACCCAGGGATATGCCAGCTACAGCCTCGGATTTATCGAGGATGAAAGCGTTTCGCGCGCACAGATGTTTTATCTCCGCGCCCGTGATTACGGTTTCAAGCTGCTGAAAACCACGGATGCGTTTCGGGATAGTATTCCCATCAATGAAGATCTGTTTATAAAAAAACTTTCCCAGCTGAATAAAAAAGATGTGCCGGCCATATTCTGGACGGCCTTTGCCTGGGGCGGCTGGATCAATTTGAGCAAGGATAATCCCCGCGCCATCTTTGATCTGGGAAAAGTGAAGGCCATGATGAACCGGGTGCAAAAGCTGGACGAGGGTTATTTCTTTGGCGCTTCCCATCTGTTTTTCGGCGGCATTTATGGCGCTCTGCCCAAAATGTTGGGCGGGAATCCCGATAAGGCGAAAGAGGAGTTCGACCGCACCCTGCAGATCAGTGACGGACGCTTTATGCTGGCCTATGTTTACATGGCCCGTTATTATGCGCAGCCCACGCTGGATGAACAGTTGTTCGACAAATATCTGAACACCGTTCTGGCGGCGCCTGCGGATGTCCTGCCGGGCTATGAGCTCATTACTTCCATTGCCAAAGCAAAAGCGCGCCAGCTGCTCAGCGAAAAGGAAGAGCTTTTTTAGAAAAGAAATGACCGGGATCCGGCCTGGTCCGTGAAGGCGTTTGTCTAAAACAGAATCATTTAAATTCGGAATATCCTTTTGTAAACATAGAGGAGAATACAGTGAAAACAACAATTTTAACGCTGCTGTCATTGCTGTTCCTGCTGAATATGGGTTTTTCACAGAAATACACTATCAAATTTGCGACCCTGGCGCCTGAAGGCTCCACCTGGCTGAAGGTAATGGATGAGTACAATCAGGATGTGCAGAAACTGACCAATGGTCAGGTAAAATTCAAGATTTATCCCGGTGGAATTCAGGGTGATGAAAAAGATGTTCTCCGCAAAATCCGTCTGGGGCAGTTGCAGAGTGCGGGCTTCACGGGTGTCGGACTCGGGGAAATTCTGCCGGAAGCGCGGATTCTGGATACGCCGTTCCTGTTCCGCAATTATGAAGAGGTGGATTACATCACCAAACTGCTCTATGATGATTTCTCGAAAAGATTTGAAGATGCCGGGTATGTTTTGATCGGCTGGACAGAAGTGGGTTTTGTTTATGTGTTTGCCAATACACCCATCAGGTCCCTGCAGGATTTAAAAGGAATTAAAATGTGGATGTGGGAAGGCGATCCGGTTGCCGAGGCCACTTTCAATGCGCTGGGCGTCAGCCCGATTCCGCTCTCAATCACGGATGTTTTGACCTCACTGCAGACAAATCTGCTGGATGCCGTTTATACCTCCCCGCTGGCGTGTGTTTCGCTGCAATGGTATACCCGCTTGAAATACATGATGGATGATCCACTGGCGGATGCCTCGGGTGCAGTCCTGATCTCCAAACGTGCTTTTGACAAAATTCCGGCAGATTATCAGAAAATCCTGCGGGACAAAGGCCGCGAATACATGCAGAAGCTGGTGCAGCTAAGCCGTAAGGACAATGCGGAATCCATTACGCTCATGAAGCAGAACGGGATGCAGATCATCACCATTCCGCCGGAAAACCTGAAAGCCTTCCGGGAAGCGGGAGAGAAAGCGCGGGAGAGTCTGGTCGGGAAACTTTACAGCCAGGAGCTTCTTAATAAGGTGGAGACTGCGCTAAAGGAATTGATAAACCGGGTAAGAAAACTGTTTTTGGGAAAGGTTTTGTTTTATGAAAAAAGTGTTGTCCGCAATCGATGTGGGATTATCCTATGTGGAAAATTCACTGATTATCCTGATTCTGGGAGTGATGGTGATTCTCGCCTTCCTGCAGGTGCTGCTCCGCAATTTTTTTGATACCGGCATATTATGGGGCGATATTTTTCTGCGCCACCTGGTCCTCTGGGTGGGTTTCATCGGTGCTTCGCTGGCGACCCGCGAAGAGAAGCATATCAATATTGATGTCCTCACGCGGATTATTTCAAAGAGATACATACCCTACGTCAAAATGATTATCGAGCTGGTTTCGGTAATCATCTGTATCCTGCTGGCGCATGCCGGGTACAAATTCTTAATGGATGAGATCAAATACGAGACAATTTTGTTTGAAAATATTCCATCCTGGTATTTTGAGCTGATTATTCCTGTGGGTTTTGCCCTGATGGCATTTCGTTTCCTGCTCAAAATCATTGAACAAGCCGCGAAACCGAAACCCACTAGCCAACAGTAATTCCCAAAGGATTTTTTTATGGTGACAATTGTTATTGGAGTTGTTTTACTGGCGCTGGCCCTTTTTGGAACACCTTTATTTGCCATCATCAGTCTGGTGGCACTTCTGGCGTTTCATTTTGCCGGGATTGATTCTTCCGCGGTGATTGTGGAACTCTACAGGCTCGCCAGCACGCCTATTTTGCTGGCGATTCCCCTGTTCACATTTGCCGGATACCTTCTGGCGGAAAGTAATACCCCCAAGCGTTTAGTGAATCTCTCCCGGGCTTTTTTCGGCTGGATTCCTGGCGGATTATCAATTGTAACCCTGGTATCCTGCGCCATTTTTACCGCTTTTACCGGGGCCTCGGGGGTCACGATCATTGCGCTGGGCGGACTGCTTTATCCCGTTCTGCTGAAAGATAATTATCCCGATAAATTTTCGCTGGGCATGCTCACCGCCTCCGGCAATCTGGGTCTGCTCTTTCCCCCCAGCCTCCCCATCATCCTGTACGGGCTGGTCAGCGGGGTGAGCATCGATAAGTTATTCATTGCGGGCATCATACCCGGCGCATTAATGGTCATACTTCTTTCAATCTACAGCGTCTATTTTGTGAAGGATTTAAAGCTTCCCACCACTCCTTTTTCATGGAAAAATGCCTGGATCGCCACCCGCGAAGCGGCTTGGGAGATCCCCCTGCCTTTTATTATTCTGGTTGGAATTTATGGGGGATTTTTTACTGCCACCGAAGCTGCGGCGGTCACTGCTTTTTATGTGCTGGTGGTAGAAGTGCTTGTCTACCGGGATATCAGCATCACAACCGGGCTGCCGAAGGTTATGCGCGACAGCATGGTGTTGGTGGGCGGCATTCTGGTTATTCTGGGTGCTTCATTGGGGCTGGCCAACTACATGATCGATGCAGAGATCCCCATGAAGATTCTGGAATTCATGAAAACATTTATCACCAGCAAGGCACTGTTTCTGATTACTTTGAATATATTCCTTTTGATCGTGGGATCGCTGATGGATATTTTTTCGGCGATCATGGTGGTGGTGCCGCTCATTATTCCCATTGCCGATAACTTTGGGGTGGATCCGGTGCATCTGGGGATTATTTTTCTGGCCAACCTGGGGATTGGCTATTCGACGCCGCCGGTCGGGATGAACCTGTTTATCGCAAGTTTCCGTTTCGAGAAACCGATTGTTAAGCTGTATGTGGCGGCACTGCCGTTCCTGATCATCCTGCTCATTGCGCTGGTGCTGATCACCTATATTCCTGACCTGAGCCTTTGGCTGGTCAGGCTGTTTCATGCGGTATAAGTTTTTGGAACAAAATTGATTTGCCAAGCAAAAGTTAATTTGGATTTATTGATTCTGATTCTGAAATAGTCTTTGTCAATAATCTTTAAAATCAACCGGGTGGGTGAATCATGATAAAAGTCATCATCAACGGAATTTGGGGAAGAATGGGCCAGGAACTGGCCCGCGCGCTAAGTTCTCATGATAAATTTGAACTGGTCGGCGGGGTGGATACCCGCGCGGGCGAATGGGGCGCCGGAATTCCGGTGGTATCCGAAGGGGATAAGATCATTCCAAAAGCCGAGGTAGTCATTGACTTCTCTCTCCCCGCCGGGGCGCTGAACATTCTGGATAGCTGTGTCTGGAACGGCAAACCGCTGGTTACCGGGACGACTGGTTTTGAATCCGGGCAATTGGAAAAATTCAGGTCGGCAGGCGCCGAAATCGGCATTGTGCAGGCCTTCAATTTCAGCATTGGAATTAACCTGCTGCTGCAGGTGGTGACGCAGGCGGCCAGGGTGCTGCAGGGTAAGTCGGATATTGAGATTGTGGAAACTCATCACCGGATGAAAAAGGACGCTCCCAGCGGCACCGCGCTCATGCTGGCGCAAAAGCTGGCTGAGACACTGAACCGGCCCCCGGAAAACAGCCTGCTGTTCGGACGGCATGGCCGGCAACTGCAGCGTCTGGATGAAATCGGGATCCATTCAGTGCGCGGCGGTTCGGTAGTCGGGGAGCATCAGGTGCTTTTTCTGGGGGAGAATGAGAATCTGACCTTTTCCCATCAGGCACTGAACCGCAAAATTTTTGTGGATGGGGCCCTGCAGGCGGCGGAGTGGATTGTCCGGCAAAAACCAGGCCTGTACAGCATGCAGGAGGTGCTGGGATTTTCAGGATAGATTGCACAGAAGCCATTCTCTGCGCGGAAACCGGTGCAAAGGAGCAAGTACTATCATGCACTATGTAAGTGATGCCTTAAGGTAGCGTGTGGTGAAGAAGAAGTTCACCAAAAAAACATTCAGGGAGCTCATATGAGTCAGGATATTTCATTTCGTATCCGGCAAGCAGAAGAAGCGGATATTCCGCAAATACTTTATCTGGTGAAGGAGCTGTCGGAATACGAACGGCTGCGGCACACGGTAACGGCCAGCGAAGAGTTATACCGTAAAAACGGATTCGGTCCCGAGCGGTTCTTTAGCGCGCTGCTGGCGGAAAACACCGGTTCTGAAGGTCCCCAAAATTTCGGATTCGCGCTTTATTTTTTCTCTTTTTCAACCTTTACCGGAAAACCCTCACTGTATCTCGAGGACCTGTTCGTCCTGCCGGAATACCGGGGCTCGGGTATAGGCAAGCGTTTGCTGGTGGAACTGGCGCGGATCGCACACCGCAAAGACTGCGGACGTATGGAATGGTCGGTGCTGGACTGGAATGAGCCGGCAATCCGTTTTTACAAATCACTGGGCGCAAAGCCCATGGACGAGTGGACTGTCTTCCGGCTGACCGAACCTGAAATCAAAGAACTGGCCGGGGAATAAATCTGCTCTCCGTTGGATGAAGATGCTTCCGGATTGATATCTAATATCTAAACATGAACTGGGGTATGCCGAAGTCGGGGAGTTCTCCCGTCCCGGGATTCAGGTGCTCCGAAAAATGCTCTCTGATTTTATCGAACATTTCCGAAGATTCGATGAATACATCCAGAATATCCGGTGCGAAGTGTTTGCCGTGATCTTTCTTCATGATATCGAGCGTAAGTTCATGGGTATAGGCTTCCTTATAGCTCCGTTCCGTGGTAAGCGCATCATACACATCAGCAATGGATAAAATTCTGGCTGACACCGGAATCTCTTCTTCTTTGAGCCCCTGGGGATAACCAGTGCCGTCCCATCTCTCATGATGACAGTGGGTGATCTCGATTCCCATTTTCAGAAAATCCATTTCGCCGTATTGTTTTAAAATGGAATTGAGGGTATTGAAACCGATGGTGGTGTGCGATTTCATGATCTCGAATTCCGGCTCGGTCAGTTTCTCCGTCTTTAACAGAATGTAATCCGGAATCCCGACTTTTCCGATGTCATGGAGGGGCGCGGTGCGGTATAACATCTGAATGAACGAGCCGTTGATAACGTCCGGGTACATGTGCCGCCGCATCAACTGCTCGGCCAGCAGCCTGCAATAATTGCGGATCCTCTCCAGATGAAAACCGGTGTCCGAGTCGCGGTGCTCTGCCAGACGTGCCAGGCCGAAGATGATAGCTTCCTGGGCAAAGTTCATCTGCTGCAGACTGTTGATCAGCGCCTGTTCCACCTGCCGCTGCCCGGACACGTCCTTAAATAATCCGGCATAGGCAAAAACCTGTGATTCCTCATTGCGGATGGGGGAAAAGGTGATGCTGGCATACCAGGAAGAATCACTTTCACGGTTGCCGGTTAGTTCACCGTGCCAGGAATTCTCCTTTTTCAACTGATTTTCAATAACGGCAAAATCCAGTTCCGGGAGAAGGGATTTTTGCAGGACATTGAGATGCTGGTGAACCAATTGCACACTGCTCATGCCGGTAATTTTCTCGAAACCGCTGTTCACCCTCACAATATTTCCTTCCATGTCCGTGATAACCAACCCATCATCAGTACTTTCGAAAACATCCTGATAGATACGCAGTTCGGAAAGCCGGTTGGAAAGGGTGGCGCGAAGGTCCTTCACCAGGTTTTTCTCTTCCCTCTTCAATTGATGCTTATCGATAATGGTCTTGATTTTTCGGATAAAGTCCGGGAGCATGAACGGTTTTACAATGTAATCGTTTCCGCCCTGGGTGAGAAAATTCACCGCCATCTCCAGGTTTGGATTTCCGGTCATGAAGATTATGGGTACTTCTACCTTTTTCTCTTTGATGTAATTGAACAAATCCATTCCGGTTTTATGGGGAAGATATATGTCCGATACAATGAGATCGAAATGTTTCTTCTCGATGGAATCTATCGCTGAATCGATATCGGTTACTGCCAGCGCTTCAATCTGTTCCCGCATCAGCGCCTTACTGAGCATCTGACCCAAATAATATTCATCATCAACAATCAAGACCCGAGGAATTTGAGGATTGTCAGAAGACGAACTGTTTGAGCTCCTGCAGAAAATGCGTCATCAGAAAAACAGATGACGGATTTCATTCCTGCCTGAAAAAGCAGTTATCAGAAGTGCTGAACGCCAATTATATCTATTCATTCGGATTTTGCGAGATATTTTTATTCTTCAGCAGGGCGTCCCGGAATCCCTGATATTCTGCCCTGTAGCGGCCATCCGGATAATTTTTTTCCAGCTCGCCGAGGAACATCTCCAGTTCATCCCACATTTGCAGATTCAGGTAGGCATGGCATAGAAAATATCCGAGCGTTTCCTTATCATAAAAAGTGTTGTCCAGCCGCATGATTTTTTCACAGATGTCAATGAGGGCATAATAGTCCTGATAATGGTAATGCAGGTGGGCAAGCCCAAAGAAACCGCTGGCCCTTGTTTTTGCATCATTGTTTGTTTCCACAATAAAATCAAAATGTTTGCGGGCCTCGTCAAATTTTTTCTGGAAGTAATCCGTGAAACCCAGGTAGTAGGCAACGGCGGTCTTGTATTCGGATTCGTCTTCCTGAAAGAAGGAATCGGCCAGATCCAGGTATTGCCTGGCGTCGATAATATTGCCCTCATCAAACAATATTTTTCCCATTTCCAGATAGGCAAAGCGTTTGTCACGCTCTTCAATGTCAATCTCCATGGCTCTTTCCAGATAAGCTTTCGCGGGCTTGAGATCGCCCGTTATATGATATGAAAAACCAATAATTCTCAGGCAGTCGAAACGCTGCTGCGGGGAGATATCCCTGCTTTCCAGAGCCTGCTTCAGTTGCTCAATCGCTTTTTCGTAGTTCTGATTGTAATAATAGCTCCAGGCCAGTTCAATTTGGATAATAGGCAGATTTTCTTTATCTTCTTTCAGCATCTCCGCCAAATCGCGGTAGACTTTTATGGCACGGGAATAATGGCGGTCCATATAGAGCTGGCGGGCTTTATTTAATTTGTCAATAATCTTTTTCTCTTCGGAACTCATGGCCTCTCCTTTTTGGGATTTGGCTTCACAGATAGTTTTCAAAAAATTGATATTGCTTTTGCAAATTTCGTGATTATTTTAAATAAGCGCAATGCATTTATTGACAATTCCAATTCATAAACAAAAGGAGCGAATTATGGAGCCTTTGAATCAGCCATTAACCAAAATGAGCGAAGATGAGGAGATGTTCAGGGATATGGTTTACCAGTTCGCCGAGGAGCAGGTGAAACCCTATTCTGCAGAGATGGACAGAGAAGGGGCTTTCAAAAAGGATATCATTAAACAGTTTTTTGAATTGGGACTCATGGGTATTGAAATCCCTGAGGAGTTTGGAGGAACTGGGAGCAATTTCTTTATGTCGATATTGGCTATAGAATCGCTGGCAAAGATTGACGCGTCCGCGGCGATTTACGTGGATGTGCAGAATACGCTGGTCAACAATGCATTCATGCGCTGGGGAAGCGATGCCCTGAAAAAGAAATATCTTCCGCAACTGGCCGGCAATAAGCTTGGTGCTTACGCGTTGTCTGAAGCCGGTTCGGGCAGTGATGCTTTCGGATTGAAAACACGGGCGGAGGAAAAGGGTAACGATTACCTTCTCAACGGTCAGAAAATGTGGACGACCAATGGAGGGGAAGCCGATCTGTTCATTATTTTTGCAAATGCAAATCCGGAAGCGGGCTACAAGGGAATTACAGCTTTTATTGTCGAGCGCGAATTCGAAGGCTTCAGTGCTTCCAAAAAAGAGGACAAGCTCGGCATTCGCTCCAGCAGCACCTGTGAGCTGGTGCTGGATAACTGCAGGGTGCCCCGGGAAAACATTCTTGGTGAGGTGGGAAAAGGCTATAAGGTTGCGATTGAAACGCTGAATGAAGGAAGGATCGGCATAGGCGCGCAAATGCTGGGAGTTGCTGAGGCTGCCCTGAACTTCAGCATTCAGTATTCGAAAGAGCGTCAGCAGTTCGGCAAGCAGATCGCGGATTTTCAGGCTATTCAGTTCCAGATCGCCGAAATGGCCACCCAACTGGAAGCGGCACGGCTGATGGTTTACAATGCCGCCCGTCTGAAAGATGCCAATCAGCCTTACCTCAAGGAAGCGGCCATGGCCAAGCTGTTCTCGTCCAGGATGGCGGAACGGGTCACTTCACTTGCCATTGAGATTTTTGGCGGATATGGATATACCAAAGAATATCCCGTGGAAAAATTATACCGGGATGCGAAAATCGGGCAGATTTACGAAGGAACTTCCAATATGCAGTTGCAGACCATCGCCAAATATCTGATGTTCAAATAAACTTTTCACCATTCGAATATTTCTTCGAAGTCACTCATTACAGCTCAGCGCAGAACCCGGATGGGCTGTGATGTACCATCTAAATTTTTAGAATCTTGAATTCATTTTCCGGTAATTCTATATTTCTTTCCGTAACGGACGGAGAAAGAGATGAAGAAATATTATATCATTTTGGGATTACTGGTTTTTTGCTTTGTAGCGCAGGGCCAGGTGGACTATAACAAATATTTCACCGATCAATGCCTCCGCATCGACTATTTCCATTCCGGGAGCCAGTCGGAGGAATTTGTTGTGATAGATGAAATGTATCGGCTGCCGGAGTGGTCGGGAAATCCTGCCGGTTTGATTGATACTCTGAATCTGGGAACCTATCAGGTCAAAGTTTTTGATGCAGCCACCAGTGCCCTGATCTATTCCACCGGGTTTAATACCCTTTTCAACGAATGGCAGACCACCAATGAAGCGCTTCATGGGGGAAAGAAAATAATGTCGGAAACCGTCCGGATCCCGTTTCCGCGCCGCGAAATCCAGGTCGATTTTCTGCGCAGGGACGATGAAAATCATTTCACCAAAAAAATCAGCACCTGGATTATCGATCCGGCATCGCCCAATATCCGGAAAGAAAACAGGGCGGTGGGAACTACGGTGTATGATATTCAGAATGGGGGAGATTACCAGCACAAGGCCGACCTGGCCATTCTGGCTGAGGGATACACGGCGGATGAAGCGAAAAAATTTGAGTCCGATGCCAGACGTTTGAGCGATATTCTATTTGGGGCCGAACCGTTTAAAAAACACCGGAAGGATTTCAATGTATATGCGGTGTTTAAACCATCCTCCGGGTCAGGCCCGGATAATCCAAGGCTGAATGAATACCACAATACGGTTCTGAACAGCAGTTTCAACACTTTCGGATCGCAGCGCTATCTGATGACATTCGACAACAAAGACCTGCAGGACATGGCCTCGGCAGTTCCATTTGATGTGGTTTATATTCTGGTAAACTCGAAGATTTACGGCGGCGGCGGTATTTATAATTTGTATGCCTGTTGCGTGGCGGATAATGAACTATCCAATTACATTTTCCTGCATGAATTTGGGCACAGTTTCGGCGGATTGGGTGATGAATACTACACCAGTGATGTCGCCTATAACGAATTCTATCCCGAGAATGTGGAACCCTGGGAGCCGAATCTCACGGTTTTGCTCGATCCCAAAAAGGTAAAATGGAGCTCCTTTATGGATGCCAATACACCCGTTCCCACTCCCTGGAACAAAAAAGAGTACGATGAAGAGAATGAAAAATATTCCGAAACATTTGCAGAATTGAAGGGCAAACCCATGTCGGCTCCTTCAAAAGAAATAAAGAAAATAAGGTCTCGCCATCACGACTGGATTGAAAATTTTTTCAATAATCATCCCTATCACAACAAGGTAGGTGTATTTGAGGGCGCCGGTTATGCGTCAAATGGGATTTACCGCCCATCCCTGGACTGTATAATGTTTTCCGCGCGAAATGTGCCTTTCGATCCCGTGTGCAGGGCAGCAATCGAAAAACGGATTCGCTTCTTCGCCCGGCAGTAGTTAAATGCAGCGGTTGAAGCAAAATGAATTGCGCGGATTGTAAAATTTTGCACGTCACTCCTATATAACCCTCTCCAACACCCCTTTCCGGTCTTTGATGTGGATCACCTCTACCATCGTCGAGGTGCCGTCTTCCCGGCAACCGT
>JARRQT010000081.1:0-18984 GCA_037381445.1 Calditrichia bacterium | reverse complement strand
CTCAATGAATTATGTCACAGCGCCCGCTGCCGTCTCGTCACGGAGCCACAATACCGGACCCGCACCCAAGTTGCCACTAATCGGTCTCCGCCAGCTCCATGGCCTGCCGCAAAGACATGGAATTGCCCTGCTGATACGCCTGTTGCCAGGCATCAGCACCCATTTTGGATCGCAGCGATGTGATAAGCTCCCGATATTCGAAATTATTCGTATGGGCTAACAGGATCCCGACAATCCGGACCGGATCCGGTGCCGCACCATACAGAGTAACGGCTCTCTCCAGGCGGCCTTCCTCTACCGCAATCCGGGCCATGCCTGCCAGGCACATTTGAATCCCTGCCTTATTACCCAGCTCATCCCAATGGAACAATGCTTTCCGGAAATAGGATTTCGCCTGTTCAGTCTCCTGCGAATAAAACAATGCGTAACCAAGCCCGGATAGTCCGCGGGCTATTGCCCATTCGTCCCGAATTACCTTCATATAGGCCAGACTCTTCTCAAAATTGATCCGGGCGGCCTCATAATCCATTTGAAAAATTGCGGCAATTCCAATATGTCCCTTCGCTTCTGCTTCACCCCATGGATCATTTAGATCGCTGTAAATTGACAGACTCTTTTCGTATAGATTCTTTGCTTCCGATATATTGCCGGTTTTAAGTATAAGGATGTCCCCCAGCCAATAAAGGCTGTAGGCTTCACCCCACCGGTCATTGATTGATTTGGCAAGCTCCACAGCTTCATTGGCAAAATCATAGGATTTTTTATAATCGCCGATGCTGGCGATTGCTCCGGCAAGCAAAACCAGAGATTGAATCTGCCATAACTTGTTTGCCGTCTGCCGAAATAGCTTAACGCTCTCTCCCAAATATTTAACAGAAGCTTCATAATCGCTCTGGGACCATGCTAGGCCGCCGGCAGGAAAGAGGGCGGCCGCTCGCAGTCCGGGATCGCGCTTTACCATCGGCAAAGCCAGTATTGACTCCGTCCAGCCCCGCCCCTCTGAGAGGTGTCCGCGCAAATGCCAGAACCAGCCCAATTTTCCCGCAAGCCGGACACCGGTTTCCGCACTGATTCGGGCAGTGAGGCTCCGACTTAAAACTGCCCGGATATTATCCAGGTCCGCCTCCATTTTCGCCAGCCATTTCATTCGTTCCCCGCTGCGGTAGAACGGTTCGGCGGTTCCGGACAGCTGCGCGAAATATTCTGCATGCTGCTGCTCCGATTTGGCCTGTTCCCCGCTCTCCTCCAATTTTTCAATGGCGTATTCGCGTATGGTCTCCATCAGTTCAAACCGTTGTTCTTCGGAGCCTTGTTGCTTTCGCGCAAGCAGAAGGTTATTATCAAGCAGGTTCTCTATGGCTTCGAATATATCCAATGGAATGGCGTTATCGAAGTTTGTAACTGTCTCTGCGGCCTCAATGGTAAAACCGCCGGCAAAAACAGCCAGTCGGCGAAAAAGAACTGCCGTCCCGGGATCAAGCAATTCATAACTCCAGGCTATCGCATTACGCATGGTTCGCTGCCGCTCCGGCAAATCCCGGGAGCCTCCCGTAAGGATAGGCAGGCGTTTATCAAGGCGCGCCAACATTTCGGCGGGCGGAAACAATCGCGTTCGTGCCGCGGCAAGCTCAATGGCAAGGGGCAGACCATCCAAACGCCGGCAGATTTCGGCGATAGCCGAGGCAGATTTTTCATCCATTGTAAAATCAGGCTTAATCGACTGCGCCCGCTGATAAAAAAGCTGAACCGAGGCGTATTGGGAAATAACCTCGAATTTAGAATCGCCGTTTAAGTCGGGAAACGGCAAAGGAGGCACCGGAAAATTTCTTTCTCCCCGGATATGCAGTATTACCCGGCTGGTGATGAGGAGTTTTGCCTGTCTGCATTTTTCAAGGATCTCTGCGATAAAAAGGGCGCCGGAAATAATCTGCTCAAAATTATCCAGTACCAACAATATTTTTTTGGCCGCAAGCTGCTCAATCAGCAAAGTCTTTGTGGATTTGGCGCCCGCTTCACGAATTCCCAATGACTGTGCGATACCGGATGCGAGAAGCTGCGGATCGGTTATCGCTGCCAGTTCAACAAAATATATCTCATCGAATTGATCCGGGAGCCGCCGGGCAGCTTCGATGCTCAGCCTGGTTTTCCCGCTTCCCCCGGGCCCAGTGAGGGTCACCAACCGGATCGCATCATTGAGGAGAAGTTCCCTGATTTTCTTGATCTCCTTTTCCCGGCCGATTATCGGAGTAGGTGGTTTGGGAAGATCGGGACGAATATCAATCGCCTCAGCCGAAATGGATTCTGGTGGCATTGATTCAAAACTCTCCGTCAGCAACAGCGCCAGGTCATTTTGGATGAGTTCATGCAATTCTTCCGGCGTCGTAAAATATTTATAGGATATACCTTCCTTATCCCGGATTGTTCTCAACATATGCTGCAAACGGGAATCACGATTGGGCGCCGGCCTGGTGATGTAAATGAGCTTTGGTTTATCTTTTGCCAGATGATATTCTTCTTCCAGACCGGACATCTTTTGGCCGGGTGCAACCCAACCATACTCCTCTCCATAGATTCCCAGAAAAATATGGCTCTGTTCAAGATAAGCCCGGTAGAGATCCTGAGCCAGATGGGGACTTGCACCCAGCTCGAACATTACCGGGGAAAGTCTTAAATTCGCTATGGCCTGACGGGCGGCTTCCCTTTCGGCAGCCATCTCCTTCAAGGTCGAACTCACAAAAATTCGTAATTTTTGATCCGGAGTGCGTATTATGGATTTTCTATTTTGAAATGACGGATTTGCCATCCGGCCTCCCCCTTTTGATTGAACCGGCGTAAATCAAACAGCATCCTGGCAGAATGTAATTTGAGAAACAGGGTTCCGCAAGGTTAATCTGCCGGACTAGGAATTTAATGGGGCTGATGGCGCGTTTTTTCAGGATTTACGATGTTGAATTTATCATTGATTGTTCAACCTTAGCAGCACCCATTTTTTTCACTGGAAGAAATGGCCTTTGCCTCTTTTCAGTCATCCGGGGAAAATGCTTCCACTCCGCCGAAAATGATTTGCACTTTTTCGGAACAAAGATCAGCAATCATCATGGCGCTCCCGGATCAAAATGGATCTAACGAAGAAGAATGAAAATAATGCTGAAAATCAAAATAGTTTATTAACCATGGATGAATATCTGGTTTGCCCCTATGCTTATTACTGAGGGAAATCTGAAGGTACTATCGCTAATGGATTTACTGCATGAAAACGGGATAACGCTGAGCCAGGCGGCATTATAAAGGCGTCGCTGATAGGTTCGTAAGGAAAATAAGCTGCTGCGCTTTAATCCCACGCGCAGATTCGCACATATTCTGGAAACAGCATTGAATCTGCCAATTTGTCTCCCAATGCAAGCATAAGGGGAAGCAAATATCATTTCAAAATGCCTGCAACAGGTTGCTGAAAATTTGATCCTTTTTCATCACTGACCGCCTCGCAAATATATCCTCATCCGATCATAAAATTCATTTTCATATTCACTCACGGTGATGCCGAAATTTCTTTCGAAGGAGGCCGGAAAGGAAGCGCCCTTTCGTAAATCATAAAACAGGTTTAATACATCCCGATACGATTTCCCCACTCCCTTTTCGTCAAGTATATAGCGCACGGCCAATTCAAAAAACCGGTAATAACCGGTCCAGTCCGCATCGGGCGGGAAATCTTCGATTTGACAGATTTTAATTGGATTCCCCTCTCCCGGCACATTCCCATTATCGGATATCCACGATTCCAGCTCGTTGAGACTGTTTATTGTTTTGAAGGCATTACCCCCGAGACAGCCGGTATAGACCGCGATCCCCTCCCTGAACCAGACTTCGGAGCCCAGCACTTCCCGCCCTTCGATGAGAAATTCAAAGATGTGGGTCAGTTCATGTCCGGATGTGTAGACTGTATAGTCGTACCAGTGTCCGCTGATTTGTGGTGACCTGATAGTGATAATAAAACCGCCCCAATACGCCCAGGCAATATTTTCCGGGTGATTTCTATTGAGATAAATCTCAATTTTTGAGAAGCGCGGCGGATATACAAAGTCGGACGGCTTATTAAAATTGAATAAAGTAAGTATTTCATTGAATCTTTCATCCGCGATCTCTCCCAACTGCATTTTCATTTCCTCGCCCGCGGCATCACTATAAACCGTGCAGGAAACTGATTCATACGGTTCACCATCGTGTTCCCAGGCATAGGGCGTATAAATGGTCCAGGAGTCGTCCTCCGGGGTCTCTTGACGGCCCGGAGGTGACGTGCTGTTGTGCTCGCATCCCGTCGAAATAATCAGGATCAACGCATCTATTAATATCAAAATGCCAAATTGTATTTTCATTTCTTTTGATGCCTTAAAGATTTCCATTTGAAATTTTTGATTACTATTGAGGCTATTCGGCCAGTTTTGATTCTAATGAATTTTTGCCTCCCCAAGAATGCCAATGATGCCTGCTGCCCAATCTTTCAAAATGATTTATTTGTTATATCATGTTTCATTCTCTATTTCACTTTCGCCACTACCACCGTCATATCATCAAATTGGGAGGCTCTGCCACAAAATCGTTTTACCTCCGCAATAATCTGCTCCTTTATCTCTCCGGCAGTTAAGCAGTTTGTGTCCAGTTGCTGCAGGAATGCACGCAATGTGTCTTCGCCATAAAGCTGTTTCCGGGGATTCTGGGATTCAGAGATGCCATCAGTGGTCAATACAATTAGATCGCCCGGTCTTAATTTGACCTGCGTTTCCTGATAGACGGTATCCGCTACCGTTCCCAGGGGAAATTTCGGACCATTTCCCTCCAGAAAATCTACCTTTTCCCCGGATTTATGGAGTGGGCGGTCCAGGCCGGCATTGGTAAAACTCATGGATTTACTGCTAATATCAAAACACATCAGACACAGCACCGTAAACATATTCTTATCTGTTTTGAGGATCATGGGGCGATTCAGCCGGGTCATGATTTGACTGACCGAAGTATTCTCTTCGGCTGCGCTATTGATCATTCCGCTGGTCATTATGGCCGTGATGGCTGAATGCATTGCTTTGCCGGAAACATCGCCAATAGCAATCGTGAATTTTCTGGAATCTTTATCCAACCAGAGGTAATCATAGAAATCGCCGCCCACCTCATTGGCGGGAATGCATATGCCCGAGATATCAAATCCTTCGATGCGAGGATCGGATTGGGGCATGATAGACATCTGAGCATTATGCGCCGCGCGAAGTTCAGTTTTCATGCGGGCATTTTTCATTTTGCGTTGGTATGCCACAAAGACCAGACTCAGGATGAATATGGTAGCCAACATCCTGAACCACCAGCTTTGCCAGAAAGGAGGTTTTATGATAATTTTAAGCGAGGCGCCTGCTTCGTTCCACACCCCGTCACCGTTGGACGCTTTCAGCTGAAAAATATATTCGCCGGGATCCAGATTGGTATAGGTTGCATCGCGCAAATCTCCGACATATCGCCAGTTTTGATCATAATTTTCCAGTTTGAAAGCATATCGGTTTTTTTCCGGAGCACTGAAATGCAGTGCGGAGTAATTGATACAAATGTCATTTTGCCAGTGGGAGAGAATTATTTCTTCTCCGGTGCTCAAGCGACTTTTAAGAGCAGAAATCTCTTTAACAGCAACTGATTGATTTAAAATTTCGAAATTTGTAAAAACAAGCCGAGGAGGAATCTGGTTATCCTGCAAACGAGTGGGATAAAAACTGTTAAATCCGTTTTCTCCACCAAAATATAGTTTTCCGTCCATCCCTCTTACAGCGGCATGATTATGAAAATGGCTTCCCTGAAGACCATCCGCCACATCATAATTTCTGAAATTTCTCTTTTCATAATTAAATTTCGATAATCCCCGCTCCGTGCTCAGCCACAGGTTTCCAGCCTCATCTTCCACTATTCCCTTGATGCTGTTATTGGGCAGGCCGTCTTTTTCCGAAAATACAAGGGAAGTTCCATTGTAGCGGTCAAACAGATGCAATCCACCCCGATAAGTGCCAATCCAGAAGAGACCCCGGGAATCTTCAATCATAGTCAGGATTACATCCAGTCCCTTCTTCGGATCATAAAACCGGGTGAAATTATCTTCATCCCGATTATATTTATTCAAACCCTGTCCGTCGGTGCCTAACCATAATGTCTCATGCGAATCTTCAAAAATTGAATTTATCCGGGCGCTGCTGATCGATTCAGGATCGTTATTATCCGGAAAATAATGGATGAATTTTTCGTTTTCCGGATCCAGTTTATTCAATGCGCCATTCCAGGTCCCGATCCACAGGTATCCTTCTGAATCCCGAAAAATGGCCATCACCACATTATTACTCAGGCTGTTCGGATCGTCAGGATCATGAACATAACGGAAAAACCGCCTGTTTTCCCGGTCAAACCGATTCAAACCGCCGCCGTAAGTTCCAATCCACAATATTCCTTCCGGGTCCAGGTAAACGACTCCCACTTTGTTGCTGCCAAGACTATGCGGATCGTCAGGATCATGAAGAAATGCGCTGAATTGGCCGGTTTTGCGGTCCAGCAGATTTAATCCGCCTCCATCGGTACCGATCCATAAGTTTCCGTCTCCGTCTGCTTCCAGGGCCCAAGTCCGGTTATTATTCAGACTGTTTTCATTTCTTGGATTGTGTTGATAATGGGTAAATTTCTTTCCATAAATGTCGAGTTTGTTCAAACCGTTTAGCCAGGTGCCTATCCACAGAACCCCGGAATGATCTTCGAAGATAAAGCGGACAAAATTTCCACTGAGGCTGTGGGGATTATTGGGAGAATTAAAATAATGATAGAATCGCTCATCTTCACGGTCAAAAAGGTTAAGACCTCCTCCAAAAGTACCTACCCAGAAATTATTCCGGTGATCTTCCAGTACGGCATAAACATTGTTGCTGCTTATACCGTAGGGATTTTTTGTCTGCTGCTTAAAATGCCGGAAGGTATCCGTCTCCTGGTCAAAGCGATTCAAACCGCCTCCCGATGTGCCAATCCAAAGAACACCTGATTTGTCTTCATAAATGAAAGAAATCAAATTATGACTCAAACTGCCCGGATCATTGGGATCGTGGAGATACCGCTTTACTTTTCCGGAATTCCGGTTGAACAAATTGAGGCCGTTCTTGGTCCCCACCCAGAAATTCCCAAAGCGGTCTTCCAGCATGGCATAGACTTCATTATCGCTCAGGCTCGCAGAATCCTGCGGATCGTGGTAATAAGAGGTAAATGTTTCTTGCCGCCGGTTGAATCTGTTTAATCCGTCCACCGTGCCAACCCAAAGAACGCCATTTTTATCCTCATAGAGTGTGTAGGTGCCATCATTGCTCAGGCTGTTGATGTCTTCCTCCCGATGATGATAATGGGTAAATAACTCGGTTTCAGGATCAAATTTATTCAGACCACCCGAGTTAGTGCCCACCCAGATGCAGCCCAGATGATCCTCCAGCAGCTCGGTAAGATTACGGGCACTTAAGCTTTTTTGCAGATCGTTTTGGGTGGAATCGGCAATACCTGTGTCGAACCTGTAAACGGTAAAATCGTAGCCATCGTATTTAGCCAGACCATTTTGAGTGGTGATCCACAGAAAACCGAGATGATCCTGCATGATCCTGTTGACCGTGTTTTGTGGAAGACCATCTGCCACAGTAATATGCTGAAACTTCAGATCCGGATTCGCAAGTTCATCTCCAAACAGCATTTGGGCGCTGATATTCATGACAAATACCACATGCAGGAGAAACAGCGGAAGCAGAAGAATCAGAATCTTTAGGAAAGAGGTGCCGGGAACTCTAAGTCCGCTATCTCTGAAATTAATACTCATTTTGGGGTTCCCCTTTTTAAGAGAAAAAATGAGGATTATATCTGAAAGGCTGCAAAAATTAAAAAGGTTGTCGATCTATTTCCAATTTTTTTCTGAAGCAGAACACTATCATCCCAACTGGTTCGTTTGTTTATTCTACTTCCATCAAATGCAAATTTATACGAAGTTATGCCCTTCGAGTTGCCATTTTTGCAATATTTTTTGTATAATACATATTAAAATGATTATGTTGGCAATTCTATATGTCTGAAAATTCACTTGTATATTAAGGAAGAAATCATAGCGCTGCAATTGATCATCCTGCTAAACCGCCGAATTTGTTAGAGCAAATTCCGCCCCGTGGCAATGCCTATAGGGGAATAATGCTTGCCATGAAAAGAAATATAGGGACCGAGTTCATAGCGAGAACCGTCCACAATGGAATATCGACCGGAGCATAAGTGCAAACCGAAGCACCGGACCAATGGTACTCAAAACAATGCCCCATTTGACGCGGACCCGCCGCTGTTACCAATGACCTACCCAGTAATCCATAAGTCTGGAGGTTACAACTGAAACATAGGTATCCCGGCTGATGCGAAGGAGACCGAGCTCCCGGACGATCCGCTAAAAGAAAACCAATGGCAACTGACAAGGCTGGATGGGCGGAGGTTCAGCTGGCTTTTTTCTCAGTAAAGATTAATCAATTTTCAGTCTCCAAATCATGCCGGGGAAGTTTGCTGAAGCGGATTAAGCTCCTTTCAACAGAATCGCTTGCAGGCCGGTCCGAGAGGCCTATTCCATACTCCATATTTGTTGCCATACGTTAATTTCTTTCCGGCTGCATTATGCATCGCCTAAAAAGACGGCCGTAATATCCCCCTCCCCTCCCCACAATCAACGTAAAACGACATCGCTATCATCTACATCCCGCTTTTAAAATCCCCGTAAATCGGGTATAAGAGTATTGCAGATCATTTACCATTCACAACATTCATTTAAATCATGATCATAAGGAGTAATTTTTCATGAACAAAGCGTCATATCCCTATCGCTTTCCCAAGCAATTCAAACAATTGCGAAAAGCATTGGCACTCAGCCAGACCGCCCTGGCGGATAAGCTGGGCCTTGACCAGACCCTGCTCTCCAAATGGGAGCTGGGCGAACGAACGCCCTCCCTGGAATCGGCCATGAAAATCTGCCGTCTGGCCGGGGTTTCCCTGGACTGGCTCATCTTCGCCCGCGGCAATGCCATCCTGGAAACCAAAAAACCCGAAACCGGAAAGGAGTAAAGCATCATGTCATTATTGATCAAAGTCGAACACCTCTCCGAGGACGCCAAAACCCGGGAATTATGCAGGCTCTTCTGGGAGCTGGAGGGACGGAAATTCACCTACACCATCGAAGAGCTGGGCCTGCGCTTTGGCATCCACCGCACCCAGGTGCCCAAAACAGTCTTCGCCAACTCCCGGGCCTTTTTTGCCGAGTACACCTGCCGGGACTGCGGCGGACCGGTGGGCGTCTTCCGGCGCCGCATGGATCCCGTCGAATACTATCGGGATTTTCGCAGGGAGCGCTGCGATGAATGTGAAAGGAAGGAAAGAGATCGGCAAATCGAAGAAGAGTGCCGCCGGGGGGAGGCATTGCGGCAGGCGGAGGAAAAATATCGGATGCAGCAGTTGGAAGCACTCCAGCTCCAGCGGGAGGAGGACACCCGTCAAATGCAGCTCGCCTGGGAGCGGGACGTCTATGAGACGCTCTCCCTCATCGAGTTCAACTGCCTGGTGCAAATGGCCGTCACCGGGCATATGAAAAAAGCCCAGCTCGCCATGGGACTCTCCAAGGACGATGCGGTCAAAATCATGCAGAAGCTGCACGATCTCTTCCTCATCCGGGTGGAAGACCGGGACTTTCGCATGCTGCCCGAATTAAAAAGGGCACTCATATCCATCGGTGTCAAACGGCGGGTGGGACCGGTATTCGGTTCCCCCAAGGCACGGGATGCCTACCGGATGTTAAAGCAGAAGTATATGTTCGTTTTTCCGGAAATCCCGCTCTGCGCCTTCATCGGGAAAGGGGCCATGGAACATCTTTTTACAGAGCCATGGCATGAACGTTATTTTCTCACCTGCCGGTCTGATTTCGTGGTGTGTGATTTCGAAGGGTATCCGGAGTTCGCGGTGGAGTATAACGGCGGTTACCATGAAGACGGCCAGCAGACGGGGCGTGACGAGTTCAAGCGCCGGATATTGAATGAAGTTGGGTTGCCGCTAAGGGTGATTAACCGTCAGGATTTCGCCGATACAAATGCTGAGTGATTGTCACTAATACAATGTCGATAACCTATGCCCTGCCCCAACGGGCAGGGCTTCATCAAAATATTAATGCGTTTTGAGAACCTTGGTCACCCACACCCTGCTCACTCGCAGGTGTCCAGCCAGCTCTGCTATTATTATCAGTTTATTCTAAATGTACCAGTGCCGTGGTCTGGTAAGCCAGGGGCTGCCCAAGTAAAATGTCCTTCTGCATGACTGTTGCGTCCAAGCCAATCCTCGAATTCTCCATACGCTTCCGTAACCGTGCCGTTCGTCCGCCAATTACTGTTCTTCCCTTGACGAGCTGTGGTCGTACCTGCCTCATCTCCGGCTAGGAACAACTCTGTCTCATCAGCATTCCAGATTTCGAATCTCTCTTCATAGTGGGACGCCTGTCCGGTGTATGACATCGGCAGAACAGACCACCATTTTATTACTCCGTTGATATCACCGCTAATAGTCCCTTCCCATGCAAGTAATCTTCCCTCGGCATCGAATATCCCAAGATGACCAACGAAGTCATATTCGGTTGAATCTGAAATCGGTTTTTTTGCCAGAGAGTTTGTCACCTGACTACTTTGACCTAATTCAGGAGCCAAAGCACTTTCATCGGAGCAGGCAAAAAAGAGCAAACTGGTACCGATGATTAAAAACATAATCAGTAAAGCTTTCATAGCATCCTCCTTATTTTATTCAAATCAGAAACCTCTCAAAAAATGTACCGTGATTTCACCAGATGTTATTCAAACAATTAAAATACAGTTACTTATAAAAAGTAAACTGGCTACAATTGTCAGAAATAAAAATTGGAAACTCGCAATATTTTGCGAAAGATCTCTGAGGTTTATTATTTTTATTGAAGTTAGATTCGAAAAATGAAACGGACTACCTAAATGAAGTTATTCTTTCCGGATCTTATGCTGATGTATTTTGTAACGGATATTGCCTTCCGAAGTCTGCAATTTGCGGGCTGCTTTTGATTGATTCCAACCACATTCTATAAGTGCTTCTTTAATGATATCAGCTTCATATTTATTTAATCGTTCCTTCATTGATGCTGATTCCTTTTCTGTATTTACTTGCGACCTAAAATTTTCAAATTCTTTTTTCAAATCCGGCGGGAAAAAAGCGGCATCAATGGCTAAGGTATTCGGCGGTGTGATGGTTACGATTCTCTCAATAAAATTTTCCAGTTCCCGGATATTGCCGTCCCATATACGTTGTTTCATAAAATCAACAACTTCTTCATGAAAACTTTGAATGTTCTTATTCTGTTGCCTGTCGTACTGATGAAGGAAATGATTTGCCAGAACCACAATATCTTCCCATCTTTCATTTAGATCCGGGATTTGAATTGGATAAACATGCAAGCGGAAAAAAAGATCTTCGCGAAAGATACCCTCTTCGACCAATTTCCTTAATGGGACACTGGAGGCAGCAATAATTCTTATATTAATCTTTATCAATTTGTCACTACCGACCGGCCGGACTTCACCCTCCTCCAGAACCCGTAGTAGCTTTGACTGCATGTCGTATGGCAAGTTATTTATTTCATCCATAAATAAAGTACCGCCATTAACTTCTAAAAACAATCCCTGACGGTCCGAATGGGCCCCGGTAAAAGCGCCCCGCCGATGTCCAAATAATTCACTCTCCAAGAGTGTGCCAGGAATTGCACCACAGTCAATACCAATAAAAGGATAACTACTCCTGGAACTAAATTTATGGATGGCTCTGGCAATCAACTCTTTTCCCGTTCCGGTTTTTCCATCCAGCAGAACTCGGACATCGCATTTGGCTGCTGCTTCCGTGGCGCGAAGCATTTCAATGAATTTGGAACTTTTTCCATATAAACCAGCATTCCTATATTTAAGAAGCAAGGCAGATTCGGGCATTGAGGGGCTAAAATACTGTCTTATTTTTTGGACATTACGTAGGAAGGGTGCTGATATAGCTGCCATGCTCTCCAGCAATTCAATCACAGCTGTATTTGAAAAATCCTGTGGGGTCTTGTACATTAAAATTAATGCACCAATTATTATCCCTTCAGTAACCAATGGCACACCCAGAACAGATTCTATGGATACCTCGTCAAACAGGCCTTCATCAAACCGACCATCCGACTGAAGGTTCTGGCTTACTGCGACACGCTGCTGATCGCGGTCGGGCTCAATTCCTGCGACGAGTTCCTTCACAAGTCTCTCTGGTATCGGGATTTAGCATCAGAATCAATGCCAGATCGGCCTTTAAGAATTGAGCTGCTTTATTAGTGACCAGGCGTAATACTTCCTGAAAATCAGTTTGTTGTCCAAGGATCTTGGCAAATTCAATTTGCTGTTGAAGAATATCGGGTGTATTGAATATTGGTAAATTAGAGTTCATGTCTCTTATTTTTTAATCAGTTCGAATTATTCCCATATGAGCATCAATTATTCTTAGTCTTAAAATTATAAAGACTTTTATTTGCCTCCACAATTTCAGGTAGTCCTTCATCAGCCTTTTTCCAAATTTCCAAAAATTTACGGTAATATTCGATCGCTTTATCAACAACACCTTTTTGTTCATATAATTTTGCCAGTCTAAAATAGTATGTTGGATGAATTAGCCTGCGGTCCTTACTTCTTCTCGGATTAAAAGCAATTAATTTCTCATAAACTGTGATGGCTTCATTTATATTGCCCATACGGAGGTTGGCCCTGGCGGAAAAATCCCTTAAATTGGAAAAAGGCAAGTTGTAGTGTATTAGGCTTGTCAACCCAATCGGCGGTATTTGTAGTGCTGATAACTTTTCTGAAATACTTATTGCCTTTTGGGCAGAATCTTGTGAAAGCAGGAATTCCAAATTAAATATATCATAATAAAATCTAAGACGATCCAAATTTTCCAAATCTACTCTTGACAATAATTTCCTCATCTCTTCACGTCTGACTTTTGCAGAATCAATTTTACCTGTGTGCAAATTTATAAGGCCAATAAAAAAGTAAAATTCTGTTTTGTGCCTTATTGTGAACTGGGGGTAATTTTTTTCACGAAAATTAAACCATTCCTTGAAATATTTCCTTCCATTACTCATGTCACCCAAGTAAAAAGAATACCATCCTTTTGACCAATTCAAGTCCGCCAATCCATCCTGTTCTTCTACAACTGCATAATAGTCAGCAGCGATCTTAAGCTCTCGCTGTGACTGCTCAAAACGACCTAACCAAAAGCAATAAAATCCCTTGTATAAATGCCCCCTTGCTTTGATTCCCTCTGATGGAGCAATTTTAATGTATTGATCAATCCATGCCATAGTCTGATTATAATCTTCCTTTAGCGCATAAATGTAGGCAATTGTTTTGAAAGCAGCAACATACTGTGATTCAACTTCTGTAGCTTCCTTGTATTTTGCCAACGCCCGGTCGAAATCTCCCATTCTAATATACAATTCCCCCATGGAATCGAAGACATTGGCATCGCCCGGATTTAAGGAAGCATAACATTCAAAAGTTTTGATGGCCTTTTCGTAATTTCCCATCTCCATATAGGTAAGAGCAAGCTGGTTATATGCCAATCCGAAATTAGGATCAAGTTCTAGAACTTTTTTATAGCTATCCAATGCCTGGGCATACAATTTTCTTCGGGCATAACAATAATAGGCTAAATCAAGATGAGCACGTTTTTCCTGAGGATATTTTTCGATTATTTTATGCTCCAGATCAAATCTTTTCTCGCTATTATTCTCCAGAAAGATTGCCGATGTGACTTCGATATAGAGTTTTTCTTTTTCCGTTGCCTTATCGGAATAGTTTTTTGCTTTTAGAAGAGCCTCCTTTCCTGCTTTAGGATTACTTAAGGTATAATATGCTTTTGCGAGGTAAGAATAGGCTGTGGCAAAAGTTGTATCGAATTTTACTGCTCTTTCAAAGAACCGGCGGGAATTTACAATATTTCGCTTCTCCCATTCGTCTCGTC
This sequence comes from Calditrichia bacterium, assembly GCA_037381445.1. GTDB lineage: Bacteria > Calditrichota > Calditrichia > RBG-13-44-9 > RBG-13-44-9 > JARRQT01. Next base: position 4,872 of record JARRQT010000081.1, on the reverse strand, counting down.
CTCTAATAAAATAGTTATAAGCCTCCATAGAATTAGTAGTCACTTCTGACAATGGTCGAATTGATTTTCCCATTTCATTTGAGATACCTAATTTCTTTAATATATTAAGACTTAAATCATCAATTTGGCTGGTTAAAATACTGCTTATTCCATATCCATTGGTACGGCTACTTTGCAAAAGTTCTTTTGATTCTACATCCAGCATTTTGACATCCAGAGCAAAAACCTCACCAGCCTTGGTGTAACTGCCCAAAATAATGGTTTCAATTCCATCTGACTCACAGATATCAAAACCCAACTCTGGATTTATGACGTCAACATTGTCCATTCCTTTTTGTTTTAGCAAATCATTCAGTCGTTCCCATGTCGCAACGCTCAGATTATCATTTTGCTCCAAGCTTGTTATAAGAAGATTGGGGATTGCTTTTTGTAAATAGTCATATTGTTTCTCACCAGTCTGATTTTCAAAACTTATAACTACCAGATGTCTTGGTCTAAATTTATTGGAGTTATATATGGAATTTTCAAGTAATAAAAAACCAGCGCTTAGAACAAGCATAATACCAACTATAATTACGATTTTCCGATTTAGAATTCCTTTTGATCTTTTGTAAATCATTTTTGGATAACTGTTTTTATCATTTGATTTCAATTCCGGCTCAAGTTTTATCAGATCATCCAAAAATTCTTTTATGTTCTGGTAGCGTCTAACTCTATCTTTATTCAGCAAATTATCAATGACTGCCTGCAGTAATTCTGGAACATTTTTCAGATATTGCGACAATGAAGTTGGTTTTTCATTTACAATGGCATACATCATTGGCTCCGGGTATTCCTCCTTAAAAGGCAGATGCCCGGTAAGCATTTCATAAAAGACCACCCCTAACGCCCATATATCACAGCGGTGATCAACCACCTTTCCACGTATCTGTTCTGGACACATATAGGCTGCAGTACCCATGCTGGATGCAGATTTCGTGAGACTTATCTCAGCCAATTTTGCCAATCCAAAATCAACTATCTTTGCTTCACCTCTTTCAGTAATGAGGATATTTCCCGGCTTAATATCGCGATGAATGATTTTTTCATCATGAGCCGCTTTCAAACCTTGGGCAATTTGAAAAATAATATTCAGCGCGTCATCAAAGGGAATTGGTCCCTTTTTAATTTTCTGGCGAAGAGATTCACCTTCATAGTAGGCCATACATATATAAAGTTCTTCATTAGGTGTTTCATTTACTTCATGGATGGTGCATATGTTGGGGTGATCCAGAGCTGAAGCTGCCTGCGCTTCGATCATAAATCGCTTGCGGGTCGATTCATCTTTGGTGAGATGAGGGTGGAGGAATTTCAAGGCGACTTTTCGGTTAAGGGAGGTATCAAGGGCCTTATATACCACTCCCATTCCCCCTTCGCCAAGCCTATCAATAATTTTATAGTGGGAGATGGTTTTACCGATCATTTTAATATAAGCCCAACTGTCTAAGATTCGGCCAATTACCTAAATATGAATCCATAAAGGGGACAGCACGCTGTGTGATCGGCGAAGGGTGAGGCAAATAGAAGGGGTTTAGGAAAATTTAGTATGCCCCGAATCTGGTCCGTGATACCTGCGCTCTCCATCCACCCAATGCCATGCATTGCCCAAGTCTGATCGTCATCTCAATCTCGATCCGCCATTAATCCCGGTGGAAGTGAACGCCAAAACACGCCAAGTATACCTTTGCCGCCTTGTGCTATAGCCGCATAGATCCATCGAATGGGATTCAAGCTTCTCCAAGTCGATACCCGAATGGTGGTGGCGCTCTTCAATACCGCTCGGTCGTTTCAAATGTCACTGTTCCAAAGAATATAGCTGCGGATAAAACCAAAGTCTTTCAAGTAGCATAGCTCGCTCGCAATTACAAGCACTTGCAGTAATTGCGCTTCACTTGACAATTTATTCTTTTTAATTACAGAATTCAAGAAAAATTCCATGCTTTTCAGAATAGAATATCATGCATAATGGAAGGTGTCGCAACATTTTTCACTCTCCCTATAAACAGGTTAACGGTTATGCACTGTAAAGATTTAAAAATCGATCCCAATCTTTTAAATCATATATTTACAGTCATCCAATAATTATATTACGGCTCTCTAACACCAAATATTCTAGCAGAGCAAAAGTCATATATAAATTTTCTGTTCAAATCGATTCCGAAGCCCTCAACGGAGCTTGTATGATACGGCATTATTTGTTCACGACCTGACGATTCATTCAAAGAACCTTCAGCACCTTCGTCACCCACCCCCTGCTCACCCCCAAGTGCCGAGCCAGCTCCGATTTTGTCCAACCATTCTCTTCTATCAGCAAATGAAATTGCGCTGCCCCTTCAATTCTTTTTGTTTTTTGTATTTCTCGAAATAATGCTCTGGTCCGCTTAAGGTTAACTGCCTGAATCTTATAAAAAATAGCCGGAAATTGTCCCTTCGCGAAGCTAAGTTCCATGGATTTGGGATATTTGGCGGCACATATCTTTATATTTATTGGCAGCTTATAAACATATCCATTTTTCCTCATGGGGTTCGTGTTCTTGACCCTCCCGGGGAGCTCAACAAAAAAGGGGGACAATAAAATGTCCCCTTTTTCTATTAATAACTATGTTTTGCGATCTTACCGTATGATTTCCTTTCAGGTAGAATGCGGTCAAGAACACGAGCCCCATAAGCCCGGCTGTAGTGACGGGGCTTATCTTTAACAATTGTCTATCATACAAGATTATTTCAAAAATATCATCTTTCTCACCACATCAAATTCATTGGCCTTTAATCTGTAATAATAAATCCCGCTTGCCAGTCCGCTGGCATCCCAATCGTATTTGTGCTTCCCGGCAGCCAGTCTCTTTGAAACCAGCGAAGCCACCTCCTGCCCCAGTGCATTATAAACCTTCAGGCTGACGAATCCATCCACCGGAAGCTCGAATTGAAAGGTTGTCTGACTATTGAACGGATTCGGGTATTGATGAATTTGTATGGCTTTTTCCCGATTTTCCAATACTGCGGTTACAGGGTCATTCTCGAGCGGCATGCTCTGAATCTCTTTCTTAAAGTAGAAGAAATTCCACCAGTCAGCTGCACCCGGTCCACCATATGCACCCATATCATTCCGCACGGTTCCCCTTGCCGGCAGTTGGGCGCGCCACGGGTGGAAATAACTTGCCGGATCATTATAGGCCGGATCCGGATTCCCGGCATCAATACAAGGGGATCTGAATCCCAGAATCTCCAGCGGACTAATGAGACGTGGATTCTTATCCAGGTTGCCGGTTCCGGGCCAGCCGCCCTTTACATCGGAATAGCTCACGTGAATGGTCCCGCTTTCCACAAAAATCTCGGACTCTTCAGGCGCTTCATTATTCCAGAGGATTGAATTCATGGCAGTTGGTTCCGCACTGGTGGTATGAATGGCGCCGCCCTTTACGGTTGCATGATTCTCCACGATTGTGTTATTGGCAAGCCTGGCAAAACTGAAGGCATTACCGATCCACCCCCCGCCTCCGTATGTTGCGCTGTTCTTTTCAATCAGGTTGTTTTCCAGGGTAGGATTACCATCCCAGACAGCGAATCCACCGCCAAAGCAATTCCCGGTTCCGCTGTAATAGTTTTCGGCGACGATATTATTTCGAAAATAGAGGTCATCCGGCGGAAAATCAAGAACCACACCTGCGCCAAAACCGCTGTCCACAGCGCAAACTTCGTTGTGCATAAAAACATTGTTACAAATAATCCCCCCTTTTGTTCCGATTATTGTCAACCCCCCGGCATGACTGCCGATGCCGGACATTCCGGTTTCCGCCTGAAGTACCTTATTGTGTATCACCGTATTACCTTTGACCACCACATAATAGACCGGTTCCGGCGACCAGGAGGAGATGGCAATCCCGCCTCCGTAGGCTGAAGCCCCGTAAGAAAAGGCCTGATTACTTTTGACGCTGTTTCCGGTAATTCGTCCCGCCGCATTAAAATTAATGGCGCCGCCGGCTGCCATATACTGGCCGGTGATGTTGTTGTTTTCGAAATCATTGTCTGTTAAAACGGAAGTGGAAGGGACAAATGGCGGCCCGCAATAGAATCCTCCCCCCATCACCCAGATGCCCTCCAGATTGTTGTCAATTACCCGGTTATGCACGATTTTGGCGCCGGATAGATCACAATAGATACCGCCTCCCATAAGCATCGGCGGAAAACCGGGAGTATTGTAGGGAGTTCCGCTACCCCCGGTGATGGTAAATCCGCATAAAACGGAATTGGTATCCTCCCCGGAAATAAAATAGACCACCGAACCGCTGTCCGGGTTGACCGGCTGGCTGCCGTTGATGATGGTCCGTTTGACGTGCAATTGCCTCTCATCCAGATAGTAGTAGCTGGCGACGGTGATGGCTTTTCCCATAAAGTTGATGTTTTCGTAATAAGTACCCTCGGCAACAAGTACCACATCCCCATCCACTGCAGCGTTAATACCCGCCTGAATTGTGGGCTGGTTTGCTGGCACGTGGATAACACTTCCAAAGGCTACGAAAACGGTACATAGGACTGCCATAAAAACGTAAATTAAACGAATCATGATGACCTCCCATGAAATTATTTTGATGGCTTGCTCTTCCCTGATCAATTTATCTCCGTCATTACTTTTGTATCTATCCCGGTTTTATTTTAACACGATGAGCTTTTTGGTTTGAGTGAACGTGCCTGTTTCTATCCGATACAGATACACACCGCTGGCTAACCCACCGCCATCCCACTCATATTTGTATTTCCCAGCCCCCAGCCTTTCCGAAACCAATGTGGCAACTTCCTCACCCAGAACATTGTAAATCTTCAGTGTCACTAACC
>JARRQT010000080.1:6384-20595 GCA_037381445.1 Calditrichia bacterium | reverse complement strand
CAGCATGCGGAGATAAAAATTCAGCAAACCAGAGGAGCATCTCGGAGCCGCCCGGATTCTCCCGAAAGGATAAAAAATAATAAAAATGAAATTAGGCACAAAATTTTTAAATAGTCCGATTCCGCAAAATCAGAATCGGGATTATTATCACATAAATTGGGATCTAACCTTTTTGGGGATTTTCATATAACAAGAAAATTGTTTAAATATAATTAAAAATTGCCAAAACTATTCAGGTATCAAAAATGAGAAAAAAAGAACGGCCTGACACAACTTGCAATATTCCTTATTTTTCTATTGACAATTGCATTTATTTTTATAAATTATCTATCGTGATACACAAAAGCTAAATAATGTTATCCTAAAAAACAGGAAGCATACCGGCTATGTTCTGTATGAAATGCAAATTCCCATGATCTGAATTTATTCGGACGATTTTTTCTCTCCCCTCACACACCTCCTCCTACGTGCGCGCCTTACTGGTCCTCTAGTGATGTGTTATCGAGCTTCATGATCTGAAGCCTTTATATATATGCAGTACCTAGATAGCACAATTTTCAACAACATATAAACCAGGAGGTGTACTATGCCTGAGAAGCCTCAAACTCTTTGGGAAAAAATGCAGTCACAAGGCTACTCGCGAAGAGAATTTCTCCGCTTTTGCTCCTATATCGCCGCCGCAGCCGGAATCCAGGCCAGCGGATTCGCCACAGTGGTTAAAGCCCTGGAAACAAAGCCGCGGCCGCCGGTCGTTTGGTTCCATTTCCAGGAATGCACCTGCTGCAGCGAGTCTTTCATCCGCTCTTCACATCCCATTGTTGCTGATATCATTCTGGACAAGATATCCCTGGATTACACGGAAACACTGCAGGCAGCTGCCGGCCATCAGGCCGAGGAAGCATTGCATAATACCATGAAGAATCATCATGGTGAATATATTATGACAGTGGAAGGATCCATCCCCACAAAGGACAGCGGTATCTATTGCACCATCGGTGGTCGTACTGCGCTGGATATCGTAAAAGAAGCCGCAGAAGGTGCAAAAGCCATTATTGCCTGGGGAAGCTGCGCGTCGAACGGATGCATACAGTCCTCCAAGCCAAATCCAACCGGTGCCACCCCCATTCATAAAATTATCACCCACAAACCCATCATCAATGTTCCGGGTTGTCCGCCCATTGCCGAAGTGATGGCCGGGGTAGTGGTCCACCTGCTGGCCTTCGATCGGATCCCGCAACTCGATGGCCTGAAACGGCCCAAGGCGTTCTATTCAAAACGCGTACATGACTCATGTTACCGTCGTCCCTATTATGATGCAGGACTTTTCGTGGAGACTTTTGACGATGAAAGCGCCAAAAAGGGATACTGCCTGTACAAGATGGGCTGCCGCGGACCAGTGACCTACAATTCCTGCGGTATCATCCGCTGGAACAACGGCGTCAGTTATCCGATCCAGTCAGGCCATGGCTGCATTGGCTGCAGCGAAGCCAATTTCTGGGACAACGGACCATTTTACCAGCATCTGGCATCTTTCCCGGGATTCGGCATCGAAACCACCGCCGATACCATCGGCACTGTGGTCGGCATCGGTGCCGCCGCCGGTATCGCTGCCCACGCTATTTCTACCAATATTCGCAAAAGAAAACAAATAAAGGAGGAATTGGCCCGCAGCGTCAAAGATGAAGAAATTGAATCTTCCACTGAAGAGAAAGGAGGCGAATAATGGCGACCCGAATTGTTGTTGATCCCATTACCAGAATCGAAGGTCATCTCCGCATTGAAGCCGAGATCAGGAATGGCAAGGTTGCCGATGCCTATTCCTCCGGCACCATGGTGCGCGGCTTTGAAATAATACTGAAGGGGCGTGATCCGCGGGATGCGTGGGCATTTACAGAAAGGGCCTGTGGCGTCTGCACCACCGTTCACGCCCTGGCTTCGGTGAGAGCCGTGGAAAATGCACTGAAAATTACCATTCCACCCAATGCGGAACTGGTGCGCAACCTGATGTTCTGCGCCCAATATGTGCAGGACCATGTGGTTCATTTTTACCATCTGCATGCTCTGGACTGGGTGGATGTGGTCAGCTCACTGAAGGCTGATCCGGCTGAGGCGGAAAGGATTGCCCAGAGCATTTCTTCCTGGCCTAAAAATTCCAAAACCTATTTCCGTGAAGTCCAGAACCGGGTAAAGACGCTGGCCGAAAGCGGTCAGTTGGGCATATTCGCCAACGGATACTGGGGACATCCGGCCTACAAACTCCCGCCAGAAGTGAATCTCATTGGCGTCGCCCACTACCTGGACGCGCTGGAGTGGCAGAAGGAAATCGTAAAGGTTCATACGATTTTCGGCGGGAAAAATCCCCATCCCAACTATCTGGTGGGAGGAGCGCCATGTTCAATCAATACGGATGATGCGAATGCATTGAATGCGGAGCGTCTGGCCCATGTGGGCTCCCTCATCGATGACGCAGTTGAATTTGTGGAGCAGGTTTATATTCCCGACTTGCTGGCGGTCGCTTCCTTTTATAAGGATTGGTTTTCCATTGGCGGCGGCCTGAAAAACTACCTGGCATACGGCGATTTGCCCACAAATGGTTATAACGACCCCTCCAATTTTAAATTTCCGCGAGGTGCCATTCTTAACCGCAATCTGAACGAAGTCCATGAAGTGAAAGGAGATGATCCGGAGCAGGTAAAAGAATACATAACACACTCCTGGTACAAATATGCAAACGGAGACAAACAGTCCCTGCATCCCTGGGAAGGTGAAACGGAGTTCAATTTTACCGGCCCCACCCCGCCCTACGAACAGCTAAATGTGGATGGAAAATACAGCTGGCTCAAGACTCCCCGCTGGAAGGATAATCCCATGGAAGTGGGACCGCTGGCCAGGCTGCTGGTCGCCTATGCCTCCGGTGTCGATGAAGTAAAAGAGGTTGTTAATGATACCCTGAAACGGTTCAATGCTCCCGTTGACGCTCTTTTTTCAACGCTGGGGCGGACCGCGGCCCGGGGTCTCGAGACAAAACTGGTAGCGCACTGGATGAAAGGATTTCACCAGGACCTGATCGATAATATCAAGAACGGCGATACCCGGATGTTCAACAAGGAAAAATGGCATCCGCGGAGCTGGCCCAAGGAAGCCAAAGGTGTGGGATTGTCCGAAGCACCCCGGGGAGCCCTGGCCCACTGGATAGTGATAAAGGATGAAAAAATCGACAACTACCAGCTGGTGGTTCCCAGCACCTGGAACGCCTCACCCCGCGACGCAAACGGTAACAAATCGGCCTATGAAGCCTCATTAATGGAAACCCCCATGGCCGATCCGGAGAAACCGCTGGAGATTTTGAGGACCGTCCATTCCTTCGATCCCTGCATCGCCTGCGCCGTCCACTTGTACGATCCGGAGGGGAAACACCTCAACCAGTTTAGCTTTATGTAGAAGGGGGACAATATGGCACAGACAAAAGCAAAATATGCAGAATATTTCCAGGTTTATGTGTGGGAACTGCCCGTCCGGCTTTATCACTGGATCAATGCCCTGTGTATTGCGGTGCTGGCGGTGACGGGATACCTGATCGGCACTCCCATCGCCATTGGCAGTTCGGCGGAAGCCTCCGGCCAATACTGGTTTGGAACAATCCGCTTCCTCCATTTCGTGTTCGGTTTTATCTTCTTTTTCAATTTTGTATTCAGAATCTATTGGGGATTCGTCGGTAACCGGTTTGCCAGCTGGAAAAATTTTATCCCATACAGGGCCAAACAATGGAAAGAAATGTTCCATGTGTTATGCCTCGATGTGCTGCAAATATGTAAAAAACCGCTGCAGTCCATCGGTCACAATACACTGGCCGGCGTCACTTACTTTCTCGTCTTCCTTGCTTTTCTGTTTGAAGCGGCCACCGGCTTTGCTCTGTACTCCGCAATGAGCACCAGCTGGTTCGCGCATCTTTTTGCGTGGATCGTTCCCCTGATGGGCGGTGATTTTGCGGTGCGGCAGTGGCATCACATGGTCATGTGGTTTTTTATCATCTTTTCCATAATTCATATTTACCTAGTTTTCTACCACGATTATATCGAAGAAAGGGCAACAACATCCTCCATGGTGGGAGGATGGAAATTCATTGAGAAGAAAAAGAATAACGATTGAACAAATTGAAGCCCGGGAAGGGCGGGCAAAAGGCTCTTCCCGGTAATATTTTTTGATTGGAATTTCAGAACAAGTTATGATTCATATCTTCGTGTAGAATTAAGGAAGATATTGTCATATAACGAGAACATTCAACAAAACGATACCTTTCTGAGATATGCGGCGAGGTATTCATCCTGAAAGAGAAATCGAGATCTGATGGAAAATTCTGCAGAGGATTCCAAATATCTGGAACTGTTAAAACATTACAAGAGCCTGGAAGCCCGGATTTCGCGGCTGGAAGCTGCTCTGGATACGTCACAAATTAGAAGGGAAGAAACGGCCAGGAATGAAGAAAATCCATTCGCTATTCCCACCATATCTTCGGATGCACTGGAACTGAACATCGGACAGTTCTGGTTTGCGAAGGCCGGCATTTTTGTGCTGGTCATCGGGTTTATTTTTCTGCTGACATTCCCATATAGGAATTTGCCTTCTGCTATCCCCAGCCTTATCGGTTATTTTCTGGTGGTCACAATTTTCCTTTTTTCGCACTCCTTGCGAAAATCATTTACCCTGATATCGCATTATTTTATGGGAAGCGGGCTGGTTTTGCTCTATTTCGCGACATTGCGGCTCTATTTTTTCAGCTCCCGGCCGGCAATCGGCAGCAGATCTGTCGAGCTTATCCTACTAATTTCTGTAGTGCTGATAAACCTCTATATCTCGGTGCGCAGGAAATCGGTTTATCTAACAGGGATGAGTCTTGGCGCCGGGTATATCACAGCAATAGTCAGCGGGCAGGCTTATTTCATCTTTTTCAGTTTAGTGGTATTATCTGCACTCACGGTGTATTTCAGGTTGAAATACAACTGGCAATACCTGCTCAATTTTGGAATCACGGCAACTTACCTTACTCATTTCATCTGGTTCATCAACAATCCCTTTCTTGGGAACAAGATCCACTTGTTATCTTCACCTCAATTAAATCTGCTCTTCCTCCTGCTTTATTTCGCGATATTCGCTTTCGGCAACTTGCTGCGAAATATAAAAACAGCCGAAAATTCTGGCGTCGTGACTTCCACTTTTCTGAACTGTTTTGCCGGATACGGCCTTTTTCTGCTCATTTCTGTCACCCGGTTTCAGGAGCACCTTGACCTATACAATTTCGCAGCCTCCCTGTTATTCCTTTCAGTTTCCATTTTCTTTTGGCTGCGGGAGAAAAGCCGGTATTCAACATTCTTTTATGCGATTCTGGGATACACGGCGCTGAGCGTGGCCATTATCGCCCGCTTTCATGAACCCGAATCTCTGATTTGGCTTTGCTGGCAGAGCCTCATCGTCATCAGCACCGCAATATGGTTTCGCTCAAAATTCATCATCGTGGCAAACTTTGCGATTTACTTGCTCATCTTTTTCGCTTATCTCATTTTCGCCGGAAAAGTGGGCGCTGTAAGCCTGAGCTTCGGCATAGTTGCCCTGCTGAGCGCCCGAATTATGAACTGGCAAAAACACCGGCTCGAACTACAAACCGAAATGATGCGCAACGCCTATTTGATCGCCGCATTTTTTATTTTTCCGTACTCCTTTTATCACACTGTTCCGGAAAGCTACATCAGTCTTTCCTGGATGGGCGTCGCGGTTTTCTACTATATTGTAAGCCTGATTCTAAATAATAAAAAATATCGCTGGATGGCGCTTCTCACACTCTTACTGACCGTATTTTATGTCTTTATCATAGGCATTGCAAAACTGGAGCCGGTATACCGGATTGTTTCATTCATCGTTTTGGGAATCATGCTCCTCGGAATTTCCCTGATATACACCCGGAAAAGAGCAAAGGTCGTTTCCAGGGAGACGAAGGAAAATTTGCCTGAAAACTAAATTCCCAGAAATATTTACAGGAACAACAAGCACATATTTAAAGGACCCGCATCAAATAATTTCCATAGACCATTTTTTTAATTGCAAAAAATTTTGATCAATAACGGAAAAGAAACAGAGGAATTCATGCATGAATGAGGAAAGGAAAATGAATAAAACCAGCCGCCGCAAGTTTTTAAATTTCATTATCGGGGGCGGACTGCTGGGCTGGATTGCCAGCGTGTTTTATCCGGTATTTTCATATTTGGTTCCCCCAAAAATCCCGGAGGCAAATGTAAACTCTATCAAAGCAGGCGCCATCACGGATTTTTCACCCAATACCGGGAAGATCGTAAAATTCGGCAGAAAGCCGGTTATTCTGATTCGAATGGACGATGGGGAATTCAGGGCATTTTCCGCCACCTGCACCCATCTGGACTGTATAGTTCAATACCGGCAGGATATCAAACAAATCTGGTGCGCCTGCCACAACGGCACCTATGATTTAAACGGAAGGAATGTCTCCGGTCCTCCGCCCAAGCCTTTGGAAGAGTATACCGTAAAAGTTGCCAACGATGAAGTGACCATAATTAATCCGGCGGGATGAAAAAGATGAAAATGAACTGGAAAACAAATAAAATTTATGAATGGCTGGACAAGCGGTATGAACTGACACCAGTCATTGAATTCATGTCGAAGAAAAAAGTGCCTGTTCACAAGCATATGATCTGGTATTACATGGGCGGTGTCACGCTCTTCCTTTTTATCGTACAGGTGCTCTCCGGGATTCTGCTGCTTCTGTATTATCGTCCCGGGGCCGACACGGCATACGAGAGCATGCGCTTTATTCTCACCAAAGTAAATTTTGGCTGGTTAGTGCGGTCTATCCACAGTTGGTCGGCCAATCTGATGATCTTTTTTGTTTTTGTGCACATGTTCAGCACCTACTTCACCCGAGCCTACCAGAAGCCGCGCGAAATTACCTGGGTATCTGGCTTCCTTCTTCTGCTGCTGGCGCTGGGATTCGGATTCAGCGGATATTTGCTCCCCTGGAATGAACTGGCCTTCTTTGCCACGAAAGTCGGGACGGATATTGTCGGTGCCATTCCCTTTATCGGGAAACCGCTCATGCTGGTTTTAAGAGGCGGCGATGATGTTACCGGTGCTACCCTCACCAGGTTTTACGGTTTTCATGTGGCTGTTCTGCCTGCCATCTTTACAACCTTTCTGGTGCTTCACCTCCTTTTTGTGCAGCGGCAGGGAATGAGCGAACCGGAACATCTAAAAAATCTGCCGGATGCCAAAAAGAAGTGGATGTCATTCTTCCCTAATTTCTTCCTTCGCGATGCTCTCTTATGGCTGATTGTGTTGAATGTGCTTCTGTTTCTGGCTGTCTTCTATCCCTGGGACTTGGGTTTTAAAGCAGATCCCTTCGCGCCTGCTCCGGCAGGAATCCGCCCGGAATGGTATTTTATGTTCATGTTTCAGACCTTAAAATTTTTACCAGCCCACATTCTGTTTCTGGAAGGAGAATTGGTTGGCATTCTGGCTTTCGCAATCGCCGGTATTATCTGGATGTTTGTTCCTTTCTGGGAAGTGAGGCCGCAGGGTACCGCCAAAATCCATTTCATGAATATTGCGGGCATGGCCGCGCTTATCTATATCATAATATTTACAATTGTGGGATATATGGTTTAAATATGAAGGAATGGGCCTCATGAAAAATTTTCTCTCTCTTTCCACTTTTTTAATTCTCTTCTACGCCATGGCAAATACATTTTTCATCGCGGAGATTCTTTATGCTGACAATACCGTACCGTCGCTTTCCGAGGACCACTGCCTTACCTGCCACCGGGAGATGGGAATTCTGCCCTCTGGTTTTAATGAAAATGACATCCATATGCAGCCGGGGCTGTCGTGCTCAGGCTGCCACGGCGGCAATCCGGCATCGGATGACCCCGAGGTGGCAATGAGTCCAAAAAACGGATTTGCCGGCGTACCAACCCGGGCGGAAATCCCGCAGTTTTGCGGAAAGTGTCATTCCAGTATAAATTTCATGCGGACCTACCGACCGCGAATCCAAACCGACCAGGTGGAACAATACTACACCAGCGTTCACGGTAAAAAACTCCGGCTAAAGGACCAGAAGGTTGCTGAATGCGTCAGTTGTCATACCTCTCATGCCATCTTTTCGGTTAAGGATGCGCGTTCAACCGTCTACCCCCTGAATGTGCCCAATACCTGCAAAAAATGCCATAGTGATCCCGATTACATGAAAGAATATCATATTCCGACCGACCAGTTCGCAAGGTATGCAACCAGCGTTCATGGTATGGATTTGCTGGAAAACAAAGATACCGGTGCGCCTGCCTGTAATGATTGCCACGGGAACCATGGGGCAACGCCGCCCGGGGTTGAATCGGTTTCGCATGTCTGCGGTAACTGCCATGTCAACAATCTCAATTATTTTACGGCCAGCCCCATGGCCGAGCCGTTTGAGCAATTGGACGTTCACGCCTGCGAGCAATGCCACGGAAACCACGGCGTCCAAAAGACAAGTGATGAAATGGTCGGCGTGGGAGAGTCTTCGGTCTGCATTGCCTGTCATGATGCTGGTGACAATGGTTATCATGCTGCGGAGCAAATCCATCACCAGATTAAGACTTTTGTGAATCTTTATGATTCCGCACAGGTCAGGCTGAAAGACGTGCAGCAAAAGGGAATGGATGATGTGGATATTCTGTTTCTTCTGCAGGAGGCAAATCAGGATCTGATTCATTCCCGCACACTGGTGCACACTTTCGATCCTTCAAAGGTTGCCGCCAAGGCCGGAGAAGGCATCAAAAAAACCAATGAGGCCATTGTTCTGGAAAGACAGGAAGTTAAAGATTACCATACCCGCCGGAGAGGATTCGGCATCGCCACGCTTTTTATCACGGTCCTTGCCGTGGCTCTCTTCTTTAAGATTCGGGATATGGAAAAACTGCGCAAAAAGGGATAGACCCGGAATTCTATGCCTTTAATAAATGGGGTATGCGGCGGGATGTGTTAATAATATCGGCAGAGAAAAGTAACACCTCATCAGGTTTCAGTTAGCAAACCCCGTTCTTTTATGTAGGCGGCAATTCGTTCCGCTGCCTTCCCGATCGTTCTTTGAATATCAGGGGAAATATCCAGCGTAACCTTATCCAGTTTTTCAATGGAAATGGTAAAAAGCACAATCTCTGGTTGTTCATCCAGCAAATAAAGGGCATCGAGCAAATCTTTTAACCCGATATCATGGGCGGTGAGTGTGGGTGGATAATCGCTGGAAAACCTGGGTTTCAGCATCCGCACCGTACCCGCCGGCCGGCCGTCAATTGTTGCATCCACCAGTATGACCCGTTTATATTCATGAAAATAATTCAGGAGATGAAATCCCCCTGTTCCGCCGTCGACAATATCTATTCCCTTCAGGGATTTATCTTCCTGCAGGCGTCTTACCACATGAATTCCAATTCCTTCGTCACCCATCAGCAGGTTTCCAATACCAAGAATAAGGATATCTTTCACTTTCTAACCTTTTATTTTTATAATAAATACAGATAAAATTCATCGCAAGCAAATTCTGAAAGGCAGGCCAGGAAGCCGCACCTTGCAAGTTGAATATTTCTTATCCGGTTGAAAGAGACGAATCTTTTGTATTCTTTTTGAATATTGCATCGGAAAAGAGTATGAAAATAAAGAAATTAAAATTCCCTTGCCCGACAATGCGAAATATTTCTATTTTGTTTCTGCCCAAAACAAAGTAAGGAGCGTTTTCTGTGGATATTTCCGATCAAAATCCGATCAGGCTCGTGCTGGATGGTAAACATCTGACACTTGACAATGTTGTTAAAATTGCCCGGACACCGGGATCTGTTATTTCAATTTCTGACGAGTCGAAACTTAAAATTAAGCATAGCCGCGAGTGGGTCGATCAGGTTCAAAAAAGCGGTGAACCGATCGTATACGGCATAAACACCGGCTTTGGTTCTAAGGCCTCGGTTTCCATCAGCAAGGAAAAATTAAAAGACCTGCAGCGCAATCTGATAATGAGCCACTCTGCCGGCACCGGCAAACCGCTTCCCATTGATGTTGTCCGGGTCGCCATGCTGATGCGTGCCAACACTCTTGCAAAAGGCCACTCAGGAATACGCCTTGAGGTTGTCGATACCCTGCTGCAGATGCTGGAACGGGGCGTGACGCCCTGGATACCCGAACAAGGTTCCCTGGGAGCGAGCGGAGATCTTGCGCCGCTTTCGCACCTTGCGCTGGTGCTTAGTCAGGGAATGGTCGACGACTCGCGGCAGAACAGCGGGCGGGCCTATTACTACCATCGCGATGTAGAAGAGTGGGAACTGCTATCCGGATGGGAAGCCATGCAGTTTGCGGGAATCCCCCGCATAGTACTGGAAGCCAAAGAGGGTCTGGCCCTGAATAATGGTACTCAGATTTCCACAGCGCTTTTAGCGCTGGCGATGTACGATGCGATAGAAATCGTGAAACAGGCAGACATCGCCATGGCAATGAGTCTGGAGGCATTGCAGGGAATCTCTTCGGCTTTTCGCGAGGAGTTGCACGGTCTGCGCCCCCATCCGGGCCAGGTTAAAACTGCGGCAAACATAAGGCGGTTGACGGCGGGCAGCAGATTGCTGGATCAGCATCCCGAGAAAGTGCAGGACGCCTACAGTTTGCGGTGCCATCCGCAGGTTATGGCCGGGGTGCGCGACGCGCTCGGTTACATCATGAATGTCCTGAACATCGAAATGAATGCCACCAATGATAATCCTATCATCTTCCCCGATATGCCAGGATTGAACAAAGCAATTTCCGGTGGGAATTTCCACGCACAGCCCATAGCCTTCGGCGCGGATTTTTTATCGATTGTTCTCTGCGAAGTGGGAAATATCGCGGAGAGAAGAATTTTCCGAATGTCGGATAAGAGTTTGAATGGGGGCCTCCCCTCCTTCCTTATTGATAACGACGGGCTTGAGAGCGGATTGATGCTTGCCCAATATACAGCCGCCTCGCTGGTTTCAGAAAACAAAACGCTGTCCCATCCGGCAAGCGTCGATTCGATCCCAACCTGTGAAAACCAGGAAGACCATGTGAGCATGGCGCCTATCGCTGCCCGCAAAGCAAGGATAATCCTGGAAAATGTGCAGAAAATCGTGGCCATCGAACTGATGTATGCTGCCCAGGCACTTGATCTGAGGTTAAAGAAAAAAGGCCAGCGAATGTCGGATCATTCTGACGCTGAGAAGCTGTTTGGCGCGGGAACGCTGACGGCTTACCGAAAATTGCGGGAGGTTGTGCCATTTCTGGACAATGACCGTCCCATTTACAGAGATATTGATATTATTTTAGAATTGATTAAAAGCGGGAAATTACTGGAGGCGGTTGAAAGGGAAATAGGGCTGCTGGAATAAAAAATACGATCAAAAAAACATCAGCCTGATAATTCAGGAGATGGCGGGGATAAAAGGTAGCGACCTATATTTACCCGCCGTTTCTGTGCACATCCAACCCGAAATGAACGATCGCTACCCTGATATTTAATCGACTAAATATCTGGTTGTTTGCATTTATTAATTAAATTAACCGTAACCATTCCTAAAACCGAAGTTGTCTCAGGCGCCCTTTTTATCCTCATAGAGAATCCCGTAGAACGGATTTTCGAAATTATACTCATCTATAATCTCTTCATAATCATCCAGCCAGTAGGCATCAGGATTTCTTCTAAAAATCATCAGCCGGGATTTCTCTTCCGGATTGGCTGCCCGATGATAGCGGAAAATGATATTCTCATCCGTCATGGCAAGAATTTCAATCTTTCCGGTGGCATGGGACATAACAAGACGTGCCCGCTTCGCCAGACCCGAACATTTCATGCGGGCCTGTTCAAAGATTTCCAACCCCTCTTCAATTGGCACAGCGAACATCTTATTTCCCGCAGTGGGGCGGCACTGGAAGACGTAATACGGCGGGATTCCTGCATATGACAATTTATTGAACAGTTCTGCCAGTGTTTCCGGATCATCATTCACCCCGCGAAGCAGCGGGGTCTGATTAACCGTCACCACTCCCGCCTTCTGCAGCAGATTCATTGCTTCCACGGCTTGCGGGGTCAATTCGCGCGGATGATTGAAATGCGCCATCAGATAAATTTTCTTTTCACTGCTACTGTATTTTTCAAGCATTTCCACCAGCGAGGGATCGTTGAGTATCCGGTAAGGATTAAAAGCCGGCATCTTGCTGCCAATGCGGATAATCTGAACATGGTCAATCTCTCGCAACTGAGAAAGAATATTCCCCAGTTTGCGGGTTGACATAACCAAAGGGTCGCCCCCGGTCAGCAGCACATTATTAATTTCCTTATGGTTCCGTATGTATTCTATTCCGCCGGTAACATCTCTCACTACCTCATCGTTCATATCCATAAAAAGTCGTTTCCGGAAACAGAACCTGCAGTAGGCACCGCAGACATCATTAATAAGAAGCAGGGCAGTGTATTCATACTTGTGTTCCAGACCGTGGACTTTTTTGTATTTATGCTCACTCGAGGCGTCCAGCTGGCCCCAAGCTGTCAACTCTTCCATATCCGGCACAATAATCCGCCGGATGGGATCTTCCGGATCGTTCCAGTTAATTAGACTTTGATAATATGTATTGGTGCGAAATGCAAATTTGTCTGTCACCCGATGTAATTCCACCTGCTCTTCAACGGATGACAGAATCTCCTTTCTTTAAATTATTCCTCCTTTGAATTATGGTCAGTCAAAAATTAATGGCCAAGACATAAACACCTACCAATAAATAAGCCTCTCTATTAATAAAGTTTCCAAGAATATAACTGAATGATCAATTAATCATTTTTATGGCGACTTCGAAACTTTGTCGTTTTTTGTAAATTTTCAAAACCTTCCGGTCAAGATTCATTCACCATCGCTGGCGCTGGAAAAACTTATTTTGAGAAATATCGGGCGAAAGTACTACTACGATCTTGGAAGCAAATACATGCCAGAGGCACGAAGCATTTACTACTGAAACGATAATTCAACCAGAGCACCCTCAGAAGACTTCCCACAATCAAAAGGAACATTTGAACCTATTCCAAAAATAATATACGACCGTCCTTTGCGATTTACAAATAAAAATGAAAAGAATTATCTAATTGGCATCAGATTCCATAATTATTTTGAATATTCATAAAATATTATTTTTTTAAAGCGGGGTAACAATAAATTCGGAATAAATAGATATTTTTATGCACAAAGCAGAAACTTATTTAAAGCTGCTGAGAAAAGCCAACAGTTGTTTGGCAAGCTGTTTCCGATGAAAATCCTGCAGATTTTTAAACTCATAACGGGATGTCAATTTATCCGTGCTTTTTAGCCAATCGTTTAGAATTCCTCTTACACGCGGGATGTCATCATACTCAACGAATTCCCCGGCGCGGCACTCTGATACCAGATCAGCTAGATCACTATTTGGAGGACACATGGCCAGGATGGGTTTTTTAAGATAGAGATATTCATATATTCTGCCAGGCGTTACATTTTTGCTGCCGGGCAAACCGCTTTGGACTGCCAGTGCCTGTGCATCCATCTGTAAGGCGAGCTTCAGGGCTTCACGATGGGGCAGGTAGGATACCCAATCTATCAATTCATCAATATTGAATTGCCTTATTTCCTGTATAAAATTATTTGCCCATTTACCGATAAACACTAGCTGCAATCTTTTAGACAGTGTGGGGTCATCTTTTTTCATTTCCGCCACTGCCCGTAGTAAGGGCATAGGGGCGTTACCCTGCGAATAGACCGTACCCATTATACCGATGCGGAAAATTCCGGGATTTGCGTCACTTCTTGCTTCTGATTTATTAATAAAATCCTCAGGATCATAACCGTTTCGGATAGTCACAATCTCTCTGGATACCAAAACCGGATAACGGTCTAAATAATATTTTTCTAATTTGGGATTCACGAAAATCACCCCGGCAGACCTTCTTAAGGTGAAATTTTCCAGGCAGGATTGCAGGCGGCTGTGAAACGGAGAGATTTCCGGCAGATACGGATTATGGGTCCAGGCATCCCGGAAATCAAGGACACAGGGAATATGAAAAAGCATATTTGCGAAGGCAGCAGCCATTCCCGCAGTAAAAGGCGGCACCGTCCCAATGATCAGGTCAACAGGATT
>JARRQT010000080.1:0-6364 GCA_037381445.1 Calditrichia bacterium | reverse complement strand
TTAACGCAAAAGGAAGCCAGAGCAGGCGACTATCCGGTATGAACAGGAAACCAGCTATTTTTCTGATGAATTCTCCGCTCTCACGTCGGGAGCCATTGTTTTTTGCCTCCGTCCGCCTGAACAACTTCTTGAGGATAAAAATCACCCGAAAGGGATCGAGGGAACCAGTGCGGACAATATTGACCTGTCCAGGAATTTCGCGCAGAAGAAATTCATCTTCAGCGTAAAAATAGCTGGGTTTAACGGTTATGACGGTAACATGGTAGGATTCATAATCCCAGAATTTCAAAAACTTCAAAATCCGCTGCACACCCCCGCCAGCCATCGGAGGGAAATAATAGCTCAGAAATACAATGTGTTTTTTAGGGGCAGTATTCACGGATTTTACTTACCAATTCCTCAAATTTATCATTTTCACGCAAAAAATCCACTTCATCGGCATTGATGGTTAATACGGTAAATGTCTCACGGGCTTCCGTCATCCATCTCTCATAGGCACGGTTTAAATATTCGATGTAATCCGGGGAAATCGTTTTCTCAAAATCTCTCCCCCGTTGTTTAATACGGGTCATCAGCGTTTTTACAGAGGCCTTCAGATAAATGATTAAGTCCGGTTTGGGAAGGAACGCCACCATATCCTGAAAGAGATCCTTATACGTCCGGTGATCGCGCTCATTCATGTATCCCTGCTCGTAGAGAGACCGGGCAAAAATTTCCACATCCTCGTAAATGGTACGGTCCTGTATGGCCGGATAGCCGGAATCCGCAATATGCTTCTGTGATCTGAAGCGGTGGGCCAGAAAATATATCTGCAGATTAAAGCTCCAGCGGCGCATATCCGCATAAAAATCATCCAGAAACGGATTGTCAATCACACTCTCATAATAAGGTTTCCAAGCCAGTCTTTCGGCAAGGTTCCGCGTCAAAGTCGTCTTTCCCACACCGATGTTGCCTGCAATACCAACCAGGTACTCTCCTTTTCCAACAGTCACTTAATTCGTACTCCTTTTAAAACGAAATCGTTCTACAATCTTATATTTTACAGGAACGCCATTCACAGTACCAGGTTTATATTGTGTCTTTTTTAAAGCATCAATCGCCGATGCGGTGAAGAGCTCACCGTCGGACTTCAGCACATGATAGCTGCTGACATTTCCGTCTTTTCCCACAATCACTTCGATAAACACATCCCCTTCCGTGCCGGTCTTCAGATAAATGCCTGGGTATTCAGGTTTCACCCGTCGAGCATACTCCCTTTTCCCCGAATCCAGAAAGGCCTCCAGAATCGGATTGTCGGAACGTACCTCCTTTTTTTCCTCTTTTTTGGGCTCTGGCGGTTTATAAACGTATACGGTTTCGGGGACTGCCTTAACCGGGACGTCAGGTTTCACGGTATCTGCCGAGGATTTATTCGCGACAGAATCCTGAATCTTAAGACCTGAAAATGGCCGGACCGTATCAGAGGGCGCCACATTTGCTGTTATTGCTTCTTCGGGGGGATTTCCCTCATTTGCCGCCAAAGTATTATTCTGATCGCTGGCTTCCCGTGTATTTTCATTTTGTGCGGCAGCAAACGGGGTATATCTGTACGTTTTTTTCACCGAAAACTGCGGCTCAAAGATCACCTGCCCATAGGCGGGATTTTCCATTGTGTCATATATGGACGTCCGGATTTCATCCGCTGTTTTGGTGCTCCAGATATTATTCTGCGCATATATGCTACTGGTGGAATGATTGTAAACATCGAAATCAAAATTATTGTATATTCGATTCTCCCCTTTGCTCAATCCATCTTTCTTAGGGAAATGCCCCAAATCCGGCTCACTGCGGCTAAATATCATGATCCCGTAGGTATTCTGCGTAATGGTGCATCCTGATACCTGCGGAGAAGAGGCAAGCTCGGCATTGATGCCGGAAAAACCATTTCCCACAATCACGCAGTCTTCAATTTCAGGCTTCGCGCGGACTTCACAACTTATTCCTGAGTTGTAATTGAAACGGATCTCAGAATCTGAGATAAGCGGCACGCTGCCGTAGCAGGTAATTCCTTTATAGCCGAATTCTATAACGCAATTTTTCAGAATGGATTTATTGTTCAGATTTTTCAGAATGATGCCGTACCAATCATTCATCTGCGCCTGTGACGATTCCGACGAAAAAAGGATCGGCGTCTGGGCTCCGGCGCCCCTGGCCAGCAAAACACCGTTCACAATTATTTCCGCCCGCTCTTTATCCATTCCACCGTGTTGGCTGTCGTAATGGGGCTTGAAAAATACCCGGCTCCCGCTTTCTATAGACAATATCACGCCGCGGGGAACTATTACATCCCCGTCTATATGCACATCGCCAATCCAATGGGTATCTCTTGAAATCTCGCCGGAAAAATATTTCTGGGCAAAGATATTCAACGAGAAAATAAAAATGAGAAGAACAGATAGATGCTTTGGCATAACTAAATGATGATTAATAAAACATTTTGTTTGAGCAGTTCATTTGTCAAACCGGATAAAATATAAAGAATAAACCAAAACATATCCACCGTGAAGACAAATATATGGAATCCTTGCGATAAAATGACCGGCATCCCCGGGGAAACCTGCCGAAGATCGTGATTGCGGCAAATTGGCTTCATTTTTCCGGCAGGCTATTATTTCCAAACTATCCGAAATCCGGCGTTCGGATTCAAGGGGACGGAAATTGCGCGAACAACTGACTACTCATTTGCAAAATCCGCTGCGTCGATACCTGATAGCATAGTTCCCGATGCGCTAAATCAAGGTTTCCATTCCACGAAATTGCTGATCTTTTCCAACAATTCATTTTCTTTGAAAGGCTTGATGATGAATTCATCCGCCCCAAGGTTTTTGGTTAACTGCTGGATATGCTTGCTTGCACGCCCCGTTAAAACGATAATCGGCAAATTATCCCAGCGGGATTCTGCCCGTAACTGTTCAATCAATTCATAACCTGATAGATGGGGCATTTCCAGATCGGTCAATAAAAGGTCAAAGCTGGTCTGATTTAACTTTTCCAGCGCATTATAGCCGTTCTTTGCCATTTCGACCTCATATCCCTGCTGGGTCAGCAAGCCCGCCAGGAATTTCCGTATACTGAGGGAATCGTCCACGATGAGCACAAATGGCTTTCGTCCTTCGATCACCCGTTTTTGACGCGGCTGCCGCTCCGTTTTCTGCTTCTCTTTCGAACTCGAAGGCTCGGACTGAACCACATCTTCGGGATTCAGAGCGATTCCCCCTTCTTTCAACCGGAAACCTTCCCTCACAATTTCAGGGACATCCAATACCAGCACAACTTTTCCGTCGGCCAGCACCGAACCGCCGGCTACAAAATTCACCCGCTGCAGCGCCGGTCCCAGCGATTTAATCAGGATTTCTTCGCGATGCACGATTTTGTCTACCAGCAATGCCACCTTGTTTCCTTCATCCTGCACTATGATGACCGGGTATTCTCCCATGACGGAAACAGGCCGTCTTTTGCCACCGTGTATATTTAACAGATTGTTCATGTTCAGCACCGGCATGTGTCCGCCGCGATGCCGCATATAATAGACATCATCGCGCAGCTCCAGATCTCGGATGGTGATTTTGGCGGTTTCTTCAACCTGTAATAGCGGAATGGCATATATGTAACTGGACACTTCGACGAGCATGGCCTGAGTTACCGTCAGTGAAATGGGGACCCGGATCAGGAAGCGGGTGCCTTTCCCTTTTTCCGAATAAATTCTAATATCCCCCTTTATGTTCTGAATCTGATTCTTGACAACATCGAGTCCCACACCGCGACCACTGAGGCGCGTAGTGGTTTCCGCCGTTGAAAATCCGGGGTACATCAGAAATTCAAAAATTTCCTGCTCACTTAATTCATCCGCATGTTCCGGCTCCAGCAACTCCAGGTCGATGGCCCGCTGACGGACCTTGTCGATATCAATTCCCCGGCCGTCTTCCTGAATTTCCACGGTAACAAAATTTCTCTCATGGGTCGCCGCTATTTTGATCAGTCCTTCTTCCGGTTTTCCCGCTTTCTTCCGCTCTTCCGGGGACTCTATGCCGTGGTCAATCGCATTTCGCAGAATATGAAGCATCGGTTCGTAAAGCTCTTCGATGAGAACACGGTCGAGCTCGGTACTTTCCCCTTCCAGATACAGCTTAATCTGCTTGTTGGGCTTTCTGGCCAAGTCACGCAACGGCCGGTTAAAACGCTGGAACAGAATGGCGATGGGCACCAGCCGCGCCTGCATTATTTCTTCATGAATCTGAGTGCTCAGACGGGTAATTTTCTGAACCTGCTCATCGTAAAGCTTGCCCGATTCCTTGATACCCTGCATGGTTTGAACGAAATTATTATAGAAGACCTGCAGGTTATGGAGGGCACGCTTAATATTTTCTATCTGATTCTTCTGCGTTTCTTCCACTGCCGGCAGGTTCTGCATGTAAGGCCGGCTCATTTCCAGCAGGCGGCGCTCTTCATTGATAATGGATTCAAGATACCACAAAATATTCTGAAGATTCTTGCCTTCAGTATCCATTCGCGGAGCGTAGTTTTTGAACTTATCCAGCTGAGTCTTGAACTGGGTGTGGTTAATGACAAGCTCGGCTGCCTCATTTAGCAGATCGTCCATTTGATTTACATGGAGGCGCACATAGGTATCCCGCGGCACAGATTTCACCTGCTCGAATTCGTCAGCAATAGAAAGGTATTCCTTATCTTCCTCCCCTCTGGCGGGGATTTCCCCGGCTGCTTCTTCCTTTGCTTCCTCCGCAGCTGCGGGAGCTCCGAACAGCTCCGCGTAGGTATTCCTGAGCTTCTGGACCACTTCCTCATAATTCTTTGTTTTGCCCTTCATTCCTCCCGCGAGGGAATCCACGATGAATTCAATTTCGTCGACCACTTCAAATAGCAGATCCGCCACCTTCTGGGGGAGCGTCTCATGTTTTTCCCGTAATTTTTCGACAAGGTCCTCGCTCAGGTGAGCCATTTTTTCCACGGTGTCCAGATAAACCATTGCGGAAGAACCCTTCAAGGTGTGAAGGCTGCGCATCAGATGATAACTCAGTTCCTCATTCTCCGGATTTTTTTCCATTTTCATGAGAAGGAAATTGATATCGTCCAGATATTCACGGGCTTCCTGGATAAACGCCTCCATCACCTGCGCTGAAGGCTCCAACACTTCTGTTTTCTCCTTTTCGGTACCCCTGGTGACAGACTCTTTAATCTCGAATTCTTCCTCTTCCATCTTCTTTTCGGTCAGGGCATTGGAGAGCGCATTTGCAGCACTTTCATATTCTATTCGGGAGACCTGGCCATTGTCGGCCAGCTCTCTGACCACCTGGACAACTTTTCGCAGAATCGGTATAAATGCATTCCAATCCGGAAATTCACTTTTATTGATTAACTCAATCAAATGTTCAGCATCATCCAGCAGTGTGCCGATCTCGGTAAGACCAAGCATTTTTGCGGCTGCTCTTACTTCATGAACGGATTGGTCGAGGGACTGCAACGTTTTCTTGTCGTGGGTGAATTTCTCGATTAGCGTTAAATTCTCTTCAATAGCATCCAGCTTATCAATAGCCTCACCCCTGAAGATCTCCAGCAGCTCAGGGTCCTTCTCATGAAGCGTAAACATGGCCTCTCCGGTTGAAGTGGTTTCAGCCGGCAATTCTTCTCCGCCTTCCTGATCCCCGAATTCTTCCGCAGTTTCTTCCTCTATAATCTGCTCAATCATGTCCGGAATTGAAGATTCTTCGGAAAACTCAGCGGGCACTTTGGCAGTTTCATCTTCCACAAAATGCATTTTGATGTATTCATTGAGTGGCGATATGATTTCCTGCGAATCCACCTGCATGTCATTGAGCCGTCTTCCGATCGCCAATATGGCATTTTGATAAATCGGAAGAAACTCTTCGGACAGTTGTATCTTATCTTCGAGAATTAATTCCACTGCATTTTCAAAGGGAGCCGCAAGTTCTGAGATATGCGTCTGATTCAGCATCTGGGCCGAACCTTTTAATGTATGGGTGATATTCCCCAGTTTTCGCAGCGCATCCCGGTCCTCCAGATTGTCCGTGAGGATATCCAGATATTTATTTATTTCATTCAGATACCGTTTCGCTTCCGTGCGGAAAACGGTCCTTAATTCTTCATCCACATATATGTCCCGACCGCCGCCCGATGCTTCCCCGGCGCGTTGCTTCGCTTCGGTTTCCTGTCCGACCATTGCACCGGCTTTGTCCAGAATGGACCGGATGATTTTATCATATTTCCGGGTGATGGTATCCACCGGTTTCATGGCCGGCAGCCCGGCGATGGCCTGAGCGATCAGCCCCACAATCCCGGAGAGGGAATC
>JARRQT010000079.1:0-19022 GCA_037381445.1 Calditrichia bacterium | reverse complement strand
TATTTACAGTGAGAGAATCCATAATGATAAATGATGGATATTTTTATCCGCCAAAATGATGGGCAATTAAAAAAGTTTCATTTTGCAGAAAAGGGAATTCTATGGCTACATTTGGACCTTAAATTTTGATTAACCGCCGGAAGGAGTGTGTTGTCATGAGAGTGTTTGCAAATCTTTTTACAAAGTCGCCCTTTTCCCCCCTTCAAATTCATATGGAAAAAGTGGCCGGCTGCGTTCACAAACTGGAGGAGCTGTATAGCGCCTATGTTGAGGGAGATTTCGATAAAATTAATGGATTGAAAGAAGAAGTCTCACAACTGGAGCATATGGCGGATCTCACCAAAAATGAAATTCGCAATAATTTGCCCAAAGGTATATTTCTGGCGGTGAATCGTGGAGACCTTCTGGAAATACTTGGCATTCAGGATACCATTGCAGACCGGGCGGAGGATGTTGCCGGCCTGATGACTCTGAAGAAGCTGAAGCCGCTGGAAGGAATGGAGAAAGATCTAAAGGCTTTTTTGGATAAAAACATCCAGGCGGTGGACCATACCCATGCAGTGATCAGAGAAATGGATGAACTTCTTGAAACTTCTTTTGGTGGGAAAGAAGCCGAGAAGGTCAAGGAAATGGTGGAAGAAGTTGCCTATATGGAGCATGAAGCGGACATCCTTCAGCGAACCATTCTCAAAAAATTGTTCGGTTTGGAGGATAAGCTCAGCTATGGCTCATTCTGGTTATGGATAAACATTTTGCAGACTATTGCCTCTTTCGGAAATCTTTCCGAAAAACTGGCAAACCGGGTTCGCATGCTTTTGGAAGTGAAATAAGGTGCAAAAAAATATCAGTGAATCCAATTATGTTGGTTCATGAATTTACTGCCGAAATGAATTTTCACTGGTTTGATGGAATATCTTGGAGAAGAAGATGAGTGTAGAGACTATATTGCTTATTCTTTCCATAGGTTTCGGGTTTTACATGGCGTGGAGCATCGGGGCCAATGATGTGGCAAATGCCATGGGAACTTCGGTGGGCTCCGGAGCGCTCACGGTGAAAAGAGCCGTGATTATCGCAGCCGTTGTCGAATTCGCAGGTGCTTTTTTTGTTGGCAGCAATGTTTCGGAAACCATCCGGCAGGGGATCATCAGTCCTGAAATTTTTAAAGGCAACCCGATGGATCTGGTCTACGGAATGGCTGGGGCCCTGCTGGCTGCCGCTGTCTGGCTGCAGATCGCTTCCTATTTCGGTTGGCCGGTTTCCACAACCCACTCCATCGTGGGGTCGGTATTGGGATTTGGCGTGGTTGTCGGCGGAATTCATGCCGCGGACTGGTCAAAAGTCGGCTCCATTGTCGCCAGCTGGGTCATCTCGCCTGTGCTCAGCGGGACTATCGCTTTTATCATTTTCACCTTCCTGCGCCGCATGATTTACTATAATCACGATCCCGTGGGCGCCGCAAAGCGGGCAACCCCTCCCATCGTTTTTGTAGTTTTTCTGGTTCTCACCCTGACCATGGTCTTCAAAGGACTGAAAAATCTTCATCTGAACCTTGGATTTCCCCAGGCCCTGGTTATTGCCATCATCATTGGTTTGATTGCCGCTCTGATCAGTTCGGTGCTGGTGCGCCGCTTGAAGCCGATCAATGTTGAGGAGAGAATACTGGTAAAACAGCCGCTTTCGGTTGTCCGTGGATTGCCTCGGGTTGTCCAGCAGGTTGGTAAATTGAGCCGCTCGGCGAAGGGCGATGTTAAAAACCAGTTGGATTACATTCGGGGAGATTTGCAGACGATTTCCGACGATATCGCCCGGGGAACCGAAATCGAACAGACCAGCTCGGAATACAAAACGGTCCAGGGGATATTCGTCTATCTGCAGGTACTGAGCGCCAGTTTTGTGGCCTTTGCCCACGGCGCCAACGATGTCGCCAATGCGGTTGGTCCGCTGGCTGCAATCATCTCGGTGCTGAGAACCAATGTGATCAACATGCAGTCACAGGTCCCGCTGTGGATCCTTGGAATGGGCGGCGTGGGTATTGTTATCGGCCTGGCCACCTGGGGATGGCGGGTCATGGAAACCATTGGCAAGAAGATAACCGAACTCACTCCCACCCGCGGATTTGCTGCCGAATTTGCTGCGGCCACCACTATCATTGTCGCTTCCAAACTGGGACTTCCCATCAGCACAACCCATACACTGGTTGGCGCGGTGCTGGGGGTGGGATTTGCCCGCGGAATCGGCGCCCTGAATATGCGCACGGTCCTCGATATTGTGATCTCGTGGATTATCACTATACCGGTTGGGGCGGGCGGCGCCATTATTTTCTACTATATTCTGAAATCAATTTTTGCCTGAAAGGCGGCAGGAGAACTGGTCTCGTCAGCATTCCTTTCCTGCTGCCCGTCGGGATATGTAGTCTTAACTTCCGCTTTAGGCAAAAAAACTTTCCTGAAAATATGATTCTTGCTGTCCTGCAAATCAGCCCGAAAGAACAAGTTATTTCAGGGATAGAAGCGCTGAATCAGATACTCCAGATACCGGGATTTCATCTGCCTGCTTGCCATTGCCCGTTTCAGCGGCGGCAGCCGCAAAATGACTCCCAGGATGGCGGCCATTGCCCGGTGGCTTGCCAGCGCATGATTGTCCCAGATCAGGTTCTGCAGTTTTCCCCGTTCGATAGCCATAACCACCACCCGGTGCACCGAGTTCAACGGAGTGATTACCCGCTCCTGACGTGATTTGAGCTCAATGGCATCTTTCGTACAAACCCTGGCGCATACGCCGCAGCCCAGGCATATCTCTTCGTTCACCCTGGCTTTTTTCTGCTTCTGCTGATTGGGATGGTGAGCTGAAACAAGCGCCATGGCATCCACCGGACACACATTGACGCATTTGCCGCAGCCGTTGCAGTTTTCCTCCCGCACCGTCGGCATGAAATTAGTCGTATGAACCGGATTCAATATTCCGAACCGCTGGGCTGCCAGCATGGCTTCGCAGCAGCACCCGCAGCAATTGCAGATAAAATTGACGGATTCCCTCACATTTTCACCGAATTGTACCAGGTTGTGGTCGTAGGCTTTCTGCAGCAAGTCGATTCCCTCAACCTTATCCACTTCCCTGGCAATCCCATGTTTGATCAGAGATTCCGCTGTTCCGTTGAAGGTCATGCAGATGTCCAAGGGCGCGTCGCAGGCGCGATCAAGATGCTGCATTTTATGGCGGCAGTAGCAGATGCCGATTGCCCGGTGCGTTGCCCCTTTTATGACCTCACTGGCCCGTTCATAATCGAGCACATGCAGGGCATTTTCCGCTGAAAGCGCCGGCTCGTTCACAAAAACCCGGCCCAGTTGGGTTTCCCCGTGGGTAAATAGCGATTTGACAAAATCTTCCTCGACATTGAGATATTGATAAAACAGCTCGCCCAGCAGTTGCTGATCGATATCGCCCCGGATACGCATCATCGAAAATTCAAAGAATCCGGCCATGGGCGGGGGAAGGCCGTAGACAATTTCCCCGTTTTCCTCGGTATCCAGCAGGATGGCTCGTCCGGCAAGCTCATCCAGTATTTTCCGGGTAGCGGCCAGGTCCAGTTTCCAGATTCTGCTTGCTTTTTGTGCCGTGAATGGCTTGATTGGCAACTGGGCCACCAGCCCGGCTTCCTTTTCGCTGAACAGCATGGATAAGATTTTGAATAGAAGTTCCGAAGGGGGAGCTCCCTGGGGAAAACGATTTATCCTTTCGGTAAGACGGGTGTAGGCGGACTTCACGGTTTGATGCGCCATTTTTTTCTCACTTTCCGGAATAGCATGAATGGATCATTCCGATTCGGAATACTTTTCAGAAGCTGCCAAAAATCTTAAATATGCACGCTGTTATATTATATGAAAAAACAGGCATATGTTTCAAGTATGTAATTCATAGTACGATTATATTTTGAAAGAATTTTTGATGGGACTTGGTGACTTCTGCCTTGGAGACGCTAATTATTATGGGAAAATAGGGCATGCAAAACAGAAAGCCCCGCGATCGCAAGGGGCGGGGCTTCGCAATCGGGAAACAAATTGATTATCCTTTGGATGCGTATAAATATCCGTAGGTCAGTTTCTTGTAGGTTCCGATTACCCTTTGGCAGAAATTCTCCACTGCGGGGGTATAGTCCTGCAACCGGGAAAGATCTTCGGGAAAAGTGATGGTATCATTCGCCTGCACGACCTTGCGGGTGGGAATTGTTACCATTTCCACCACCGCGTTGTGCAGCACCACCACATCCTTTTCGAGAAAAGCATTATAGACTACCGCATTAAATCCAATGAGGCAGCCGGACTCGATGGTGCACGGACCATGAACAACCGCGCCGTGGGTTATGGACACGTCCGGGCCTATTGTAACCGATTTGCCCTTTGCGGAATGGATGATAACGCCGTCCTGAATATTGCAGTTCTCTTCAATGATTATGGGATAGACTTTTCCGTCGTCGTTTACTTCATCCGCGCGGATAACTGCCATGGGTCCGATAAAACAATTGGGTTTAATAATGACATTCCCCTGAATCAGGGCCGTTGGGTGAATAAAGGTAGAACTCGATATCTGAGGGGTATCGTCGATAGTGTTGGGAAGAATCATTTTGCCTCCGGTTTGAATTTCTGTTTTTGAATAATTCCAATTAATATTAGTTTAAAAAAGAACCGGACGAAACAAGAAAACTAAATTTCCGGACGGATGATCAGCCGTCCCCCAAATCATTCCTGAAGGAATGGGTCTGTTAATCAAAGGCCCGTCGCTCCCGCAAGGTGGGAATTTTATAGTTTTAAATTTGTTTAATTTGCTCTGATTGAACCCTATATTCTTTTTTGTGTAAAAGCATTTGTTTAAATTGACTCTGAATTTTCGGGATTTGGCCCACTGGTAATCACCTCAGGAATCCGGCGGAATACAAATTGTGAGGAATCTTGTTCTTATGGCGCGAAAACAGAACATCTTCTGGAATAAAAATCTTCAGATAATTTATGGCGTCACGCTGATGTCGGTGCTGGGGGTATCGAGCATTACGCCTGCTTTCCCCAAAATTGTGGATGTGCTGCATATTTCAGCCAATTCAATCGGGTTGTTGATTACGGCTTTCACCCTGCCCGGATTTCTATTGACCCCCGTTTTGGGGGTGTTCGCCGACCGCGTTGGACGAAAGAAGATTCTGGTGCCCTCTCTGCTGCTCTTTGGCGGGGCGGGATTTGTCTGCGGATTTGCCCGCGACTTTCACCTTTTGCTGCTTTTTCGTTTTCTGCAGGGAATCGGCGGTGCATCGCTGGGCTCTCTGAACGTGACCCTCATCGGCGACCTCTTTACCGGCAAGACACGGACCTCCGCCATGGGAATAAACGCCAGCATCTTAAGCGTTGGAACTGCCAGTTATCCGTTTATCGGCGGCGCACTTGCTACCATCGCCTGGTATTTTCCGTTCTTCCTGCCGGTTTTTGCGCTTCCCATCGGTTTCATTGTTCTGTTTTCGCTCAACAATCCTGAGCCGGAAAGGGAGCAGGAACTCAAAGAATATTTGGCAAGTGTCTGGATGAGTATTAAAAACCGGAAAGTAGTGGGGCTGTTCATCGCCAGCGTGGTTACTTTCATCATGCTCTACGGCTCTTTTCTGACCTATCTCCCCATTCTTCTGGGCCAGTCTTTCAATGCTTCGCCAATTGTCATAGGAATTATACTTTCCAGCATGTCGGTCTCAACAGCCCTGACATCTGCACAACTGGGCAACCTGTCAAGAAGGATTTCCAAAGGGAAACTGATCATGCTGGCGTTCCTTTTTTACGCGGCCGGTCTGTTTATACTGCCGTTTGTTCATAATATCTGGTGGTTCTTTCTTCCGACCATCATCTTCGGCCTGGGCCATGGTGTAAACATACCAGCGATCCAGACCATGTTCGCGGAGCTGGCTCCCATGAAATACCGGGGCGCTTTTATGTCACTCAACGGCATGGTGCTGCGGTTTGGGCAGACCATTGGCCCCCCGCTAATGGGTTTGATCTATGCAATGTGGGGAGTGGAAGCGACCTTCTTCGCAGGAGCGGCCTTTGCGGTGGTCACATTTTTCCTGATAATTGCCTTGATTGTTTATCAGCCAGCAAAGGCGCAGGACATTTAGGCCTTAGGCCTATTTGCATGGAAAGGTTTACGGATCGGAAAATCCGGAAAACAAAATCCCCCACCCGCCGGATCAGATCGCGGGTGGGGGATTAATTTTTGTCAGGCCTTCGAGTATCTGGCTTTGAACCGATCGCTCATATGTTCGAAAATAACATAAACGATGGGAATAATGACCAGTGTCAGGATCGTACTGGTTGTCAATCCTCCGATAACCGCACGGGCCAGCGGCGCCCAGTTTTCCGAACCGGAACCCAGTTTCAGCGCCAGCGGCACCATACCCAGAATGGTGGTGGCGGCGGTCATGAGCACCGGGCGCAAACGCACTCGGCCGCCTTCTTCCGCCGCGGCGTAGAGTTCCATCCCCTGTTCGCGGAGCTGGTTAATATAATCCACCATCACAATACCGTTGTTAACCACAATTCCGGCCAGCATCACAATTCCCACCAGCGCCATAACGCTCAGCGTGGTGCCGGTAATGAACAGCACTACAAAAACGCCGATCAGCGATAGCGGCACCGTAAACATGATGATGAAAGGATCCAGCAGCGATTCAAACTGCGAAGCCATGATCATGTATACCAGCAGAATTGCTGCGAAGAATGCGATGGTCAGGTAAAGGAACGATTCCTGCTGATCTTCCGCCGAGCCGCCGATAACCACCTGAAAATCCGATGGAATGGCAGTATCCTTGATGATTTTCTTGATCTGGCTTACCGCCGCAGAAAGATTGGTGCCGGACAGGTCGCATCCCACGGAGATGTAGCGCTCCTGGTTCTCACGGTAAATCGTGGTGGGAGCATTTCCCTGCTCGACGTGAGCAATCTGCTGCAACTGGACCATTTTCCCCGAAATGGTTGGAATCAGAAGATTCTGGATGGCTTCCTTCTGCTTTCGATACGGCTTATCCAATTGGACCAGCACATCGTATTCATCTCCCTTTTCCCGGTAGCGCGCGGCCACTTTTCCCTGGATTGAGGTAGAGATAATGTCCGCCACCTGCAGGGTACTCAATTTCAGGTCGTTCATCCGCTGCCGGTCGGGAATGATGCGTAACTCCTGACCGCCTTCCTTCTGATTTATGTCAATATCCACCAGTCCCTTTACATGGGACATTTTTTCCTTGAGCTGTTCGGCGATGGCGCGGGACTGGTCCAGATCGAAACCGAATATTTTGACTTCAACGGCCCGCTGATTTGAAAACATGCCCGGCTGAACAAACTGATAGGTTATCCCCGGGATTTTATTGAAAGCGGCCCTCAGGGTATCTTCTATCTGGAACTGGCTGCGCGTGCGCTGCTCCATTGGCGTCAGGCGGATGCGCAGGTTGATGGCTTCGCTTCCCGAGCCGCCGAACAGCGCCGCCACCCCTTCTGAATTCCCGAACAGGGCGAAAACATCGGTCGCCTCCGGTACCTTATTTTTAATAATATTTTCAATCTGCAGAACAGTCAGACGGGTTTGATCGAGCGGGGTTCCTTTTTCCCGGTTTATAGTAACCGAAATAAATCCCTGATCGGATTTTGGCAGAAATTCGCCGCCGATAAATTTGATCAGCCCCAGCGATAGAATGAAAACTGCAGCAGTAGAGATGAGCACTGTTTTTTTATGATAAAGCGACCAATGGAGCACTCTGCTGTACGTATTGGTGAGATTATCCAGGAACCTGCCAATACCGTTCTTCAGTCCCAGAAATCTCTGCTTCTTCATCTCTGCTTCGGTGCGCAGAATTCTGGAGCTCAACATGGGAACCAGCGTAAGCGCGATGAGAAGCGAAGCAAACAGACTGAAGGTAATGGTAATCACCATATCCCCGAAGAGTTCACCTGCTATTCCGGGAACGAAGAGCACCGGGAAAAATACACCGATAGTTGTGAGCGTGGAAGCGGTGATGGCCATTCCCACTTCCGAGGCGCCTTTGTTTGCGGAATCGTAAAGGGGTTCGCCAAGCTCCCGATGCCGGTATATGTTCTCCAGCACCACAATAGAGTTATCAACAAGCATACCAATTGCCAGCGCCAGTCCCGCCATCGAGATAATATTCAGGGAAAGTTTAGCCAGCATCATCACCGCAAATGTTGAGATGACCGAAACCGGGATTGCCAACCCCATGATGATGCTTCCCCGGAGATTTCGCAGGAAGAAATAAATAACCAGAAAGGCCAGAATGAAAGCCATGACGGCAGTGTCACCCAGGTTGCTGACCGACCGCATGATATAATCGGACTGGTCGTAGACAATCCGTAACTGGGTGCCTTCCGGCAGGAGGGCCTGTATATCGGGCAGCGCTTCCCGCACATTCCGGCAGGCCTGAACCGTGTTCGCGTCCGACTGCTTGAAGAGGCGCATATACACACTCTGATTATAATCGGCCCGCACATCGCCGGTCAGCTCTTTATAACCGTCCACTACCCTGGATACGTCCTTTACAAGAAGAGGCCTGTTTTTCTCATATTTGATAACGGCATTGCGAATCTGATCGACATCGTTGTATTCGCTCATGATCCGCAGGCTGAAATTGGTGGTGTTCGTTTCGATTCTTCCGGCCGGAAACAAACCGCCCTGCCCGCCGATGGCCTTTACTACATCAGAGGGAGAGAGATTATGGGAGGCCAGTTTCACCGGATCCAGTTCCACATTAATCTGGCGTTCCAGGCCGCCCTGCGTTTCCGCGCTGGCGATCCCCTCGACGCGTTCCATGAGGGGTTCTATCTTGTTCTCGCCCAATTGACGGAGTTCCGCCGGGCCCAGACTTTTGGAAGTCAGCAGCATGAACATCACCGGCGCCATGGAGGGGTCGAAGGCGAATGTCAGCGGTGCGGTGGCCTCTTCCGGCAGGGCGTCCCTTACCAGGTCCACCCGTTTCCGGACATCCATTTCTGCCTGATCGATATCGGTTCCCCAGTCAAATTCCAGCATGGTGAGGCAAACTCCCTGCGAGGTTTGCGAGGTTACTTTTTTAACATTTTTGGTTGCTGATACTGCCTCTTCCAGCGGCCGGGCTATCAGGTTCTCCATATCTTCGGAACCGACCCCGGGATACTGGGTGATGATCCCAATTACCGGAAAGTCGATTTCCGGAAAAAGATCGACCTTCAATTGGGAGAAGGAGAAAAGTGCAAATCCGATGATGATAATAAATATCATCGAAAGTGTAATTCGCTTTTTTATTGAAAATTCAACCAGTTTCATATTCTACCTCATTAAGAAAATTCGGGATGATGAGATTCGATTCCGGACAGGAAACCCTGCTTCAGCATTTGGTTTGCTCTCAAAATCTTTCCGGAATCTTTATCCTCCGTCTATGTTTGATTAATTTTTGATGATTTGAACTTTTTGCCCGTCTTTCACCACTTTCTGTCCGACCACAATTACCTGGTCGCCCGGATTCACACCGCCGACAATTTCAACCCGGCCGCGAGATTCGAGCCCGCTCTGTACCTCGGTGAGTTTGGCAGTATCGCTGTTAACCACAAAAACGAATTTTCGCTTATTGGTATAGGTCTCACCGGTCTCCGGATTAATTTCAATATCTGTTCTGGCGATAATCGCATTATCAGGCACTACCGCTGCGTTCGTATGTTTTTCGGTTTCGATATGATACAGGCCGTACATGCCTGATTTCAGGTTTTTCGCATCATTGCTGAAAATTGCTTCCACCTGGACGGTCCGGCTCACTGGATCGATGGCAGGATCGATCTGGTTGATTTTCCCCACAAATTCCTTGTTCTGCATAGAGGGGAAGGTGCCGAAGATTCTCTGTCCGATTTTCAATCGCCGGATGTGCACATCAGGGACATTTATTTTGGCTTTCATGAGATTCGTATTGATGATTTTTACTACCGGCTGCCCCTGGGCCACGGTTTGACCTTCATCAAAAAACAGGCTGCCCACTACACCGTCAAAGGGCGCTTTGATGTAGGTGTTCTCGAGATACTCCTTTGCCTGCTGGTATGCCGCCTCCAGTTGTTCAACAGAGGCCCTGGCTTCCTGCATTCCCGAGCTTACCTGGTCCCACTGCTGTTGGCTGACGGCCTTTTGCTCGTACAGACGCTGGTAACGTTCGTAATCCTGCTTTACCTGTTCGTAGCGCGCCTTTGCGGATTGCAGGGCTGCTTCGGCCTGTTTTAATCCTTGCTGATTAATGGTATTTTCCAGCACCGCAATGACCTCGTCTTTTTGTACCCGGCTGCCGGTAGTTTTCAAAATCTTATCCACCTTGCCGGAAACCTTTGCATAAACCTGTGCATCGTTCACCGCTTCCAGATTGCCGGTGATTTCCAGGTAAGTTGAAATTGTATCAGGCTGAATCCGGTAAACCTTCACCGGAACCTTAGTCTCTGCCTGTTGCACAGCTTTTTTCTCGCAGCCAATACCGAATAAGAGAATAACCGCAAATAAAATTAAAAAACCCTTCTTCATTAGAATTCTCCTCAATGCCATTTCTAATTTTTATTCCAGATGATATTTAATTTGCCAATTGCCTTCAACAGATGCAGTTGAGAAACGTTATAGTTGAATATGCCCTGCTGATAATTTACCTCGCTGCCGGTAAAAGAAAGCTGGGCGCCCAGAACATCAACCTGGGTGCTGATGCCCTCTTCGTAGGTCAGATTTGCCAGGCGCAGGGCCTCCCCGGCCTCCTGCTTGGTTTGCAGCAGGCTGGCCAGATTCTTGTCAGCTTCCTGAAACTGATTATAGCCGTTTTCCACATCCAGCAGAATCGACCTTTTGAACTGGTCCAGTTGTATGCCTGCTTTTTTGTCCTGGATTCTGGCCTGCTGATAATTCAGTGCCCTTTTTCCGCCCTGAAAAAGCGGGAACTGGATGGAAATCGCGGCCGATTTTATGCGGGTATAATCATCCCACGCCACCTGGCTGGTGTTGAGCTGCGCCTGCTGCTGGATGTCAGAAGTGAATACAACAGAAGGCAGGAACTGTGAGGCGGATGCCAGTTTTTGATCCTTGGTGGCATTCCGCTGGTACTGCGCGCCTTTCAAGTCAGGACGTTCCTGCAGGGCGGTCTGCCGCAGGTTTGCCAGATCCGCATTTTGGAAATTTCCGAGAAAATCAATTTTTTTCAGGGTATCCAAAACCACCAGTGAGTCCTGGGGAGGCAGATTCAGGATGAACTTCAGATTCTGTTCCGCCAGTTTCCTGGCGTTCTTTGCAGAGCTGAGCTGGGGAATGGTGGAAGAATAGCGTGATTTGGCCCTGAGGTAGTCCAGTTGAGAGGCGGCACCTACTTTATAAAATTTCTCGACTTGGTCCAGGTTGGCTTTGGCCGCCTGATAAGCCCGCTGATTTACGTCGATCAGTTCATTGGCCAGCATTATATTGAAATAGGATTCCAGGGCACTGGAAACCACATCGTCTTCCTTGTTGCGGAGCTCCTCCGAGAGCGATTTTTTGAGGTTCCGCTGAATACGCCAGTTGGCAAATCGCAAACCGCCGGTGAAAATGGGATACTGCAATTCAAAAACATGGGTAAAATTGTATTCGGTGCCCACCCTGATTCGCTGGCCCATGAAAACAAATTCAGGCAGTTCAATATTATTTACCGCCCGGAAGCTGTAACTTATACTGGGAACGAAATCGGAAAGGGCTTTCCATTCATTCAATCGCTGATACCGATAATCCTGTCTGGCAGCTTTCAGATCCAGATTGTCCAGGCGGCTGATGCCTACCACATCATTCCAGGTTAGCGTGACAATCTCCTTCGCAAACGCAGAACTCGTTGTCATCCACAGCAGCGCCAGGGGGATTAAAATAAAAAACTTCTTCATGCTCCGTCTCCGTTAATTAGGTTGTATAAAAAAATGGCTTTTCCAAAAGTTGAATAATTCGTTTATATTTTTATCACTCATTACTTTTAAATCGGGCCGATAGATGTTCATGACCACCATATGGGTGATAGTCCCCAGAAGGCTCCAGACCAGAATTTTGATGTTCAGTTCAGGGGCTATATATCCGCTGTCCTGTCCTTTTTTCAGGAACCCGGTGAACCTTTCATATTTTCTATTGGCCATCCCCAGAATCTGCTCCCTGATGTTTTCCGGTATGGAGGTCATATTCAGCATGAGGGAGAAACGAACAAAGTGAGGATAGTTTTTGCTGAACATTTGATGAACCTTGATAAATCCAAAAAGCTGGTCGAAGAATTCATTGGAAGAAAGAATATATTTTTCCGCCAGATCCTCTCCCAGGGAAGCGGAATAGGCGATCAGCTCATTGAGCAGGGCTTCCTTGTCTCTGAAATAGTAATAAAGTGTTGGCTTTCCCACGCCGACCGTTTCACAAATCTGGCGGATCGACACCCTGTCATAGCCGTGGGTGGCGAAGAGCTCTGCCGCAGCGAAAAAGATGCGGCTTTTAGTATCCTTCTCGGAAAGTTGTATATCTTCTTTCATATTCGGATTTCTCCCTATTTTTTACCTACCGTTCGGTATACGACCGACCGGAAGGTATATAAACGGGAAGCCGAAAGCAAGCCTGCAAAAAATTCTAAGAACTCCGACGTAGTCTAATGTGTCCTGAATATTTTGGGTGAATTTACGAAATCGCTTGAAAAGTGGGATATCGAAACCTATTTTTCGGCTCGTAAAACAGGAAAAAAACAAAAAAGGAAATTCGATGAAATCAATTCTGGTTACCGGTGGAGCCGGTTTTATCGGCAGCAATTTTGTCCGTTATATGGTTAACAAATATCCGCAATACCGCATAGTGGTGCTCGATGCGCTGACCTACGCGGGAAATCGCGAAAATCTGCAGGACCTGGAAGGAAAGCCCAATTATTTTTTCTACCACGGGAATATCTGCGATAAAAAGGTGGTGGATAATCTGGTCAGCAATGCGGACACCATTATCAATTTCGCGGCCGAAACCCACGTAGACCGTTCCATCCTGGAGGCAGGCAGTTTCATTGACACGGATGTGGTGGGCACCTTTACGCTGCTGGAGGCTTCCCGCAAATATAATATCAAGCGCTTTATTCAGATTTCAACGGATGAGGTCTACGGTTCCATTGAGAAAGGTTCCTTTACGGAAACCAGTCCGCTGCAGCCCAACAGCCCCTATTCTGCCAGCAAGGCAGGAGGAGATATGCAGGTGCGCGCCTATTTCAAAACGTACGGACTGCCCACCATTATTACCCGCAGCTCCAATAATTACGGTCCTTACCAGTACCCCGAAAAGGTCATTCCTCTTTTTATCACCAATGCGATTGACGATTTGCCCCTGCCGCTCTATGGTGACGGCAAAAACGTGCGGGACTGGCTGTACGTCATCGATAACTGTGAGGCTATCGATACCGTTCTGCACAAAGGAGAAGCGGGAGAAGTATATAATATCGGCGGCGGAAACGAAATGCAGAATATCCAGATTACCGGGATGATTCTCGATCTGCTGGGAAAGCCCAAATCACTCATCAAGCCGGTTGCGGACCGGCTGGGCCATGACCGGCGCTATTCGGTGAGTATTGAAAAAGTGGAGAAACTCGGCTGGCAGCCGCGCCATGATTTTGCCCGGGCGCTTGAGAAAACCGTAAAATGGTATCGTGAAAATGAAACTTGGTGGCGGCATATTAAAGAAAAACGGGAAGAGTTCAAAAAATATTATCAGCAGCAGTACAAAATGCTGTAAACAATAATGCTTTTGCGATTCAAGAGTTTTTTTCAGCCCTTTGGGACGGGGAGAACTCTTTTTTTATTCGTATGATTTGAGTTATTAGCCAGCAAATTCTTCATCAGGAAAGCTAATAGGGGATTGATAAATTTCGCGCTCCGGCCGGGGGAGATTCAATTCCGGGAATTTATGATACAGACTGCGTGCGAACAGCCAATCGACTTCCTGATTGTCTCGGGGAGAGTGCCCCAGTACTTCCTGCCATATCTCCTCGCTTTCCATGCAGAAATAGACAAAGACGTCTCCCAGCTTTTCGCGCAGCGCCCTGTAAATGGAACGATACATCCGGAGCCTGAGCGGCTGCAAATAGCGCATCTTGCCATCCACTCCGGCAATTTGTTCGCCGGAAAAAATGCGGCTTTTGGGGAATCGAGAGCGGGACGTTTCCTTCAAATGCGGGGGATAGCGCAGACTGCCCAGGCTGATCCAGGCGATCTTCTGCGGATCGACATATTCGCCAATTTGACCGATCAGTTCAAGATATTGTGATTGCCATTCCGGCAGGTAAATGATGGGATCAAAATGCAGGCCGATCATAAATCCTTTTTCCGCCGCCCGCCGGGTGGCCTTCAGGCGTTTCGCAACAGGAACAGCCTTCAGTTCGTCCGATTTTACCAGCGCGGCCGGATTGACCGACCAGGAAAGCACAATCCGCTCAGGATTAATATCCAGCAAGTGCTCAATATGGTCTGTTTTGCTTTTCAATTCCAGCAGCACGTTGGGCAGTTGCTGAACCTCTTTTATCAGTTTTTCAGAAAGTCCGGTTGCGGGATCGAGGGCCAGGCTGTCCGTGAGTTCGCCCGTTCCGATACGAAGAATGCGATTGGGATTCCGGCGGCTTAAGGCCTTTATCTCTTCCGCAATTTTTCGGTAATTTGTATAAATGGTTATGGCCGGATTGTTAATATACCCCTGCAGGATGCAGTAAGTGCAATCAATGGGGCAATTGGTTGTTTCGTTGATGACCAGGTAATTACAGCAGCGGTAGCTCTCCGCCGTTCCGGGACAGGGCTTCAGGAACCTGCCCCGGAAATGGGTAATCCACAGGGTTCGTTTGCCCTCACTGAAACTGAGAGACGCCAGGTAATCCTGAAAACTCTGATCGGGTTGGATGCATTGGGGAACAGGGTCTGGCAGCGATCGCAGCAGGTTCCGGGTTATTTCGTCGTCCCGGGCGCATTCATCGATATATATATTAGAAAATTTGTATTCGATTGCCAAAGCTGTCAGAAAACACCATGTTTATTTGTTTACCGCAACTGAAATTGATCTGATTAACTGACATTTCTTTCTATCAGAAAATCAAAATCATCATGATCGGTATCCTGATTTTCAATTTCCGTTTCTATATTGGGATGGTTCGCCATTACCCTGGCAAAAATTTGGGTTAGATGAGGATCGAATTGAGTGCCGGCGTTCCTTTCGATCTCCTGCAGCGCCTTTCTCTTATCCATCCCTTTCCGGTATACCCGGTCTGATATGGCAGCTTCGTAGGCATCCAGAATCGCAAGGATGCGGGAGAATAGCGGGACCGCTTCCCCGCGCAGGCCGTCAGGGTATCCTTTCCCATCAAAGCGCTCATGGTGGTGACGGACAATGGAGGCGACCTCCGACAATTCCTCAATGTCACCCAGTATCTGGCTTCCCACCACCGGATGATCTTTGGCCCGGCGGATTTCAAAATCCTCCAGACTGTCGGCTTTCTTGAGTATGCTGTCCGGCATCCCGATTTTTCCGATATCATGCAGAGAAGCCGCCAATTGCAGCGTGTAGCGTTCCTCGTGGTCCAGGTTGAGCTCATCCGCCATCATCATCGCTAGTCGGACGACTTTTTGGGAATGGCCAAATGTATAGGGATCCTTTGCATCGAGCGCCCGCATTAACGCTTTCAGGGCTTTCAGCAGAATATCCGCCTTGTTTTCCTGCAATGCCTTGTTCTCCAGAAACCTCCGCTGCAGATTCCGTTCGATAACAACCGGCAATTCATCAATTTTGACCGGTTTCACGATATAATCGCTGATGCCGATCTCCAGAGAATATTTGACCAGGCTAAGATCGTTAATGCCGGTGATCAGGACGACCGGGATATCCAGATACATATTCAGTATCTTTTGGGCCAGCTCAATGCCGGAAACTCCGGGCATGTTCACATCGCTCAGAATGATATCGATTTTTTGTTTCCGGATGATGTCCAGAGCACCGGTTGCAGAAAAGGTCAGGAAAACATTGTATTTCAAATTGGTCAAGGCGTCTGCGACCATCTGACCGTAGGGAATATCGTCCTCAACCACTAAAACCGTTTTTTTGTATCTGCTTGCCATTATTCGAACGCTGCGATTCCTGTTAAATATTGACCGACAACCAATGAATGAATGTCGTGAGTTCCTTCATAGGTTTTCACGGATTCAAGATTGCACATATGGCGCATGCTCTGGTATTCTGAAGAAATTCCGTTTGCTCCCAGAATGTCACGGGCCAGACGTGCAATTTCGAGTGCCTGAAAAACATTGTTACGCTTTGCAAGGGAAACCTGTGCAAAAATCATTTCGTTCCTGTCCTTCAATCTTCCTAACTGCAATACCAGAAACTGCGCCTTGGTGATTTCAGTGGCCATGTAAACAAGCTTGTTTTGAACCAACTGGTAAGAAGCGATGGGTTTGCTGAACTGAATCCGTGTTTTTGCATAATTTAAAGCCTCATCAAAACAGGCCATGGCCGCGCCGGTTGCTCCCCAGGCAATACCATAGCGTGCCTGCGTTAAACAGGACAACGCATTTTTCAGACCGCTGGTTCCGGGTAAAATATTTTCTTTCGGGATCCGGCAGTCCTGAAAAACCAGCTCGGAAGTCACCGATGCCCTCAGAGAGTGTTTGTTTTTGATTTCCGGGGCGGTAAATCCGGGAGTGCCTTTTTCCACCAGAAATCCCCGCACCGTTCCGTTCAGTTTGGCCCACACCACTGCCACGTCAGCTATAGTGCCGTTGGTTATCCACATCTTCGCGCCATTCAGGATATAGCTGCCGCCATCCTCCCTGGCGGCTGTTATCATATGACCGGGATCGGAGCCGTAATCCGGTTCGGTGAGGCCAAAGCAGCCGATTTTGCTTCCGGCGGCCAATTGGGGAAGCCAGCGTCGTTTTTGTTCCTCCGAGCCCCAACTGAAAATGGGATACATCACCAGCGCGCTCTGCACGGAGGCGAAACTTCTGATGCCGCTGTCGCCGCGTTCCAGCTCCTGCATCACCAGGCCATAGGCAACGTTGTTGATATCGGCGCATCCGTATTCCTGGGGAAGGTTAGAGCCCAATAGCCCCATTTCCCCCATTTGGGGAACCAGATGGATCGGGAATTCGCCTTTCTGGTAATGACTCTCGATGATCGGCAGGACCTCGGAATCCACCCAGCGTCTGACCGAATCTCGCATCATTCTTTCTTCATCGTTGAGGAGGGAATCAAAATTATAGAAGTCTAATCCCTGGAATATACTCATTGCCCGGCTCCCTGGCTTTTGCACTCCTGTAATATATATTTGCTCATCGGGGAATTCAAGACAACATGTGCAAAATATGGCGGGATAAAATAGCAATCCGGATTTTTAAACAAGCAGATTTTCATGAATGAGATTTGGCCCTGTTTTTAAGATTCAAATTATCCGGATTAATTGGCGCATTTGTGTGCGGAGTCAAATTATCGGGATTCTATTTTAATACATTGGTCAGCACTTCCCGGTAATCCGAAACCTGGATAATGGTAAGACCTTCCCTGAGTTCCTGCGGGAGATCATCGACTTCTTTTTTGTTTTCCCCCGGTACGATCACAGTGGAGACATTGTTCCGCTGGGCGGCCAGCATTTTCTCGTTTAATCCGCCGATGGCCAGCACCTTGCCGCGCAGGGTGATCTCGCCGGTCATCGCCACGTTGCCTCGCACCTGCCGTCCGGTGAACGCCGAAATCATTGCCGTCGCAAGCGTGATTCCCGCGGAGGGGCCGTCCTTGGGAATGGCGCCTTCCGGCACATGCACATGGATGTCTTTTTCCGCAAAGATTTTATCATCGATTTCCAGCTCACCGGCAATGGAGCGGATATAGCTGAGGGCGGTTTGGGCGGATTCTTTCATTACGTCGCCCAGTTTGCCGGTCAGTGAGATGTTGCCTTTCCCGGAGAATGTATTAACTTCGATCTTCAAAATATCTCCGCCGTAGGATGTCCACGCCAGGCCGGTCGCAATTCCGATTTCATCTCTGAAGTCCGGTGCGCGCATGAAATACTCCGGTTTTCCAAGGAATGCTTCCAGATTGTCGGTATCGATTTTTATCTTTCGCAGCTTTTTATCCTCCACCAGGCGCCGGGTCGTTTTCCGGCACAAGTTGGCGATTTGCCGTTCCAGATTTCGCACCCCCGCTTCGCGGGTGTATTCGCGGATAATCCGCAGCAGGGCCTGCTCGCCGATTTCCAGATCTTTGCCGGACAGGCCGTGTTCATTGAGCTGCTTTGGTATGAGGTGCGTTTTGGCAATCTGGATTTTTTCATGCTCCAGGTAGCCGGGCAGCTCGATTATCTCCATCCTGTCCTGCAGGGGGAGCGGAATGTTCGATTGAACATTGGCGGTGGTGATGAAGAAAACCTGCGAGAGATCGTAATCAACATCCATGTAATGATCATTGAAACTGTGGTTCTGTTCGGGGTCAAGTACTTCCAGCAGTGCAGAGGAGGGATCTCCGCGAAAATCCATACTCATTTTATCCACTTCATCCATTAAAAAGACCGGATTCTTCGTGCCTGCCTTTTTCATGGATTGAATGATTTTACCAGGCATGGAGCCGATATAGGTTCTCCGGTGCCCGCGGATTTCTGCTTCATCACGGACGCCGCCGAGTGACACCCGCACAAATTCACGGTCCAGTGCCCGGGCGATGGACCGCCCCAGCGAGGTTTTTCCCACTCCCGGAGGTCCCACAAAACACAGGATGGGGCCCTTTATCTTTTTCACCCGCTGCAGCACGGCCAGATGCTCCAGAATACGTTCCTTGGGCTTTTCCAGCCCAAAGTGGTCTTCATCCAGGATGCTCCGGGCCTCCTCCAGATTTATTCTGTCATCGGATTCTTCGGACCAGGGGACTTGTATCATCCAGTCCAGATAATTGCGGGTTACGGTATATTCCGGCGAGAAGGGAGGCGTTTTCCTCAGTTTTTC
>JARRQT010000078.1:0-12836 GCA_037381445.1 Calditrichia bacterium | reverse complement strand
ATTTCGTCTACTTCTTCAAAAATAAAAACCGCTTTATCTGGGGTTCCGAGCAGAGCGGATATAATCACCTCTACCTCTACGATTATAACGGCACGCTTCTGCAGCCGCTGACCCAGGGCGACTGGGCGGTGACTTCCCTGGAAGGAGTTGATGAAAATAAGGGCTTGGTTTATTACGTGTCCACTGAAAAAGATTTGCTGGAGCGGCAGCTTTATGTGGTGAACCTGAAGGGTCAGGATAAAACGATGCTGACCGCTAAGGAAGGTTTTAATGAGATAAGCATGGCGCCCCATGCCAAATACTATCTGGATGATTTTTCCGCTCCGTTAACGCCGGGCCAGATCTCCATGCACCAGGCCGACGGCAAGTTTCTGGCGGACGTCAATGTCAGGAAAGCCCCGGATTATTCGGAATACAATCTGGTGATGCCGGAGTATTTCACCATAAAAAGCGACAGCGGACTGACCTACCACGCATCCATGATAAAA
Organism: Calditrichia bacterium; assembly: GCA_037381445.1. Taxonomy (GTDB): domain Bacteria; phylum Calditrichota; class Calditrichia; order RBG-13-44-9; family RBG-13-44-9; genus JARRQT01. The sequence goes on along the minus strand of JARRQT010000078.1, from coordinate 12,348 downwards.
CCGCCGGATTTCGATCCCGCAAAAAAATATCCGGTGCTGGTCTATGTGTATGGCGGGCCCCATTCCCAGGTGGTGGCGAAAAATTTTACCAATCCGTGGCACCAGATGATGGCCCAGAAAGGATTCATTGTATTCATGATGGATAACCGCGGCACCGCCAACCGGGGCAGGAAATGGGAGACGGCCATTTACCGCGACCTGGGCCGTATCGAGCTCATCGACCAGCTTCGCGGCATCTCCTATCTCAAGAGTCTGCCGTATGTGGATGCAAACCGGATTAACATATGGGGCTGGAGTTACGGCGGCTATATGACGCTTTATGCGCTTACCCATTCGGACGTCTTCCATGCCGGAACCGCGGTGGCGCCGGTAACGGATTGGCGTTATTACGACAGCATCTATACGGAACGCTACATGGGACTGCCTTCCGAAAATGAAAAGGGCTACCAGGAAAGCGCGCCGCTGAATTATGCCGGTCAACTGAAAGGAAAGCTGTTCCTCGCCCACGGTTCGGACGATGATAATGTGCATTTCCAGAACAGCGTACAGTTTATTCACCGGCTCATTGACAGCGATCTGCTGTACCGGTTCCAGGTTTATCCCAATCAGTCCCACAGTATCCGGAGCATTCCGGACCGGATTCAGTTGTTCCAGTCCATTACCCGGTTTTTCGAGTCCGTGAATCAGCCGGATTAATATTGCAGATTTCCGTTCGGAAACAGAGGATTAGGACCGGATAAAATCGGCGTCCGGCGGGGGCGCCGATTTTAAAAATGCTTGACAATTCCCGCAGGCATGAAGTATATTTTTCCACCAAAACGTTTTTTCATAATGTTTTGGGAAATCTGTGGTGAAAATTATGCTGAATCACGCTGTGCTTCTTTTGAACCAGAATTATGAGCCGTTGTCGGTTTGTAATGTGAAGCGGGCCGTTACGCTGATCTTTTTGGGGAAGGCCGAAATGGTGGAGAAGAATTCCGGGTGGATCCATTCGGTAAGCATGGAGCTGCCCATTCCCAGCGTCGTCCGGCTTTCCCGGCATATAAAAGTCCCCCCAAAACGAATCCTGCTGAACCGCAAGAACCTGATGATCCGCGATAATTATACCTGCCAGTACTGCGGACGCAAGACCATGCCCCTGACCATAGACCATGTGATTCCCAAACATTTTGGCGGAAAGGACACCTGGGAAAACCTGGTGGTGGCCTGCCAGACCTGCAATCATCTGAAAGCCAACCGCACCCCCGAACAGGCGGGAATGGAGCTTATTCAGCAGCCGAAAAAGCCCCATTACTTTTTCTACCTGCAGAAGGTCATTGGTCCCAAAGATGAAAGCTGGAAGCGATACCTGTTCATGGCGTGAAATCCTTTTTTGCATTGAGACGTTCCCGATCAGCCCTTTAAAATTGTTTTTGATTCCTTTAATATTTCCATACATAAAATCAAAATAAATTCTCCGGAAATTAATTGCCGCTTTTTATGCCGTCATTTTGCCATTAAATTTGAAAGTTATATGATGAATACCGGATAATCAGGAAAGGGATATTTCATGCTGCCGATTAAAAATAAACGCGTACTGAGCGGGATTCAGCCTTCCGGCGAGCTGCACATCGGAAACTATTTCGGCGCCATCCGCCAGCATATCGCGCTGCAGGAAAATAACGAGTGTTTTTACTTCGTCGCCAATTACCACGCGCTGACCAGCACAAAAGAAAAAGAGAAGATAAGCTCCTCCACTTTTCAGGTGGCCCTGGATTATCTGGCCCTTGGCCTGGACCCCGCCAAGGCGACCCTGTTTATACAGAGTGATGTCCCGGAAGTGACCGAACTTGCCTGGATCCTTTCCACGGTGACGCCCATGGGGCTGCTGGAACGGGCCCATTCCTACAAGGACAAGATTTCAAAGGGGATTGCCCCCAATCACGGGCTGTTTGCCTACCCGGTTCTGATGGCGGCGGATATCCTGATTTATGATTCGGATGTGGTGCCGGTGGGCAGGGACCAGAAGCAGCATCTGGAAATGACCCGCGATATCGCCATTAAATTCAATGGCACTTTCGGCGAAACCCTGCGGGTGCCGGAAGAGTTCATTCTGCCGGATGTGGCCGTGGTGCCGGGGATAGACGGCCAGAAGATGAGTAAAAGTTACGGAAACACTATCGATATATTTCTTGGTAAGAAAGCGCTGAAGCAGAAGGTCATGAGTATTGTGACCGATTCCACGCCGCTGGAAGCACCCAAGGACCCGGATACGAACAATGTCTACGCCCTGTATAAACTTTTTGCCGGCAAAGAAGAAGATGAGGAGATGCGGCGGAAGTTCAGGGAGGGCGGCTACGGCTACGGACATGCCAAAAAAGAGCTGCTGGAGAAGATCTGGAATCATTTTGAGGCGGCCCGCGTCCGGCGGGAGCAGCTGATGGCGGATACCGATTTTGTGAAGGATGTGCTGAAGGAGGGCGCTAAAGCGGCCCGGGAAAGCGCCCGGCAGGTGATGGACCGGGTCCGGGAACAAACCGGCATCCTGCGTTTTAATAAATAGTTTCTCCGGACCGGACCCCGCTGTAGTTTTGGGGGCCGGGCACAATCTGGCCGGCACAGGAAGAATCAAATATGTTGACTGAGTATTATGGCATATAAGATAAAATTGCCCATCTTCGAGGGGCCCTTCGATCTTCTGATCTATCTGATCCGGAAGAATGAAGTGGATATTTATGATATTCCCATCGCGGAGATCACCCACCAGTATCTCGAATACGTGGAACTGATGACCATGCTGGATCTGGACATTGCGGGAGAGTTTATCGAAATGGTCGCCACCCTCATGCTCATCAAAGTGCGAATGCTCCTCCCTCAGCCGGAGGCGGAAGGCGATGAGGAGATTGAGGATCCCCGCGCGAAACTGGTGGCCCAGCTGATTGAATATCAGCAATTCAAAGATGCGGCAGGCTCATTCGGCGATCTGGAGGAGGAGCAGCGCAGATATTATGCCCGCCGCATTCCCCGCCAGGTCACGGAAGTTCAGTCCTCGGAAGAAGATGAACTGCTGAACGACGTTTCTCTCTTCGATCTGCTTACCGCTTTTAAAATGGCGCTGGATAACATGCCCAAGGTCACGGTTCACAAGGTCAATGTGATAAAGGTGACCATACAGCACCAGGTGGAATATATTTTTAAGAAGATGGAAAACCGGCCCTACGCGTTGTTCCGCGAGGTCACCCAATCCATCAAAAGCAAAATTGAGCTGATCGTCACCTTCATGGCGGTACTGGACCTCATACGCCTTCATTTCATGGCGGCGAAACAGTCGGATGTGTTCGGGGAAATCCGGCTGATTCCCACGCAGGAACTGGATATGCGGAAATATCTGGAAATCCGTGATGAAGAACTGAGGAGTCAGCCGGAAACGGAAATTCCGCCGGAAGAATGATCCTGTTCATTGGAATGCTGGTTCACGAACCGCTGTATGGAAACCTGATACTTTCATGAAAAACTATTAATTTGCATGAGCATTTGTTATGATTTAATCCGTGCCTTAAATTCCCGTTTAATTTTAATGATCAGATATGAATATGAAGGAAGAACCCATACAGGAAATTTTTAGTCAAATCGCAGAAGAAAAACGGCCGTTTGTGCCGGTTTTGGAGGCGCTTATTTTCAGCAGCGACACGCCTTTAAATGAGCAGCGGATCCGGGAAATCATACCGGATTTCACCCCGAAAGAAATCCAGATTGCGGTGGAAGCGTTAAACGAACACTACCGGTCTTCCGGCCGCTCGTTTGAGATCAAGTCAATCGCCGGGGGATATCAGATGTTTACGCTGCCGGAATATGCGAATTATGTGGACCAGCTTTATCTGGATAAACAAAAATCCCGGCTCACCCAGAAAGCGCTGGAAACCATGGCAATCATCGCCTATAAACAGCCGGTTACCAGGCACGAAATTGAGGAAATCCGCGGCGTGAACGTGGACGGGGTGGTGCGGACGCTCATGTCCCGTAACCTGATAACGATCGCCGGCCGCGCCCAGACACCGGGAAATCCCTTTCTCTATAAAACCACCAAAAAATTTCTGGAATATTTCGGAATCAATTCACTGACTGATTTGCCGAAGCTGAAGGAAATTGAAGACCTGATAGATGTGCAGGACGAAGATCATCCCTATTATGAGACCCTGCTGAAAGAGATTGCGCCGGACGCGCTGGGAATCAGGGAAAACGGTAACGGAAACGGCTGGAATGGGGAGAACGGAAAGGAGGAGGGAAATGAAGGAACAGAAAATCCGGCTTAACCGCTTTCTGGCGATGAGCGGCCTGGGTTCACGGCGCAAGTGCGATGACCTGATCGTGCAGGGCGTCATCCGGGTCAACGGGGAAGTGATCACCAAGCTGGGCACCCAGATCGACCCCCGGAAGGATGTTGTGGAATATTCCGGGACGCGTGTTAGGCCCGATGAAAAGCTGATATATATTTTATTGAATAAACCGCTGCGGACCGTCACCACCGCCAGCGATGAGAAGCGGCGAAAAACGGTGCTGGATATCGTGAAAATCGAGCAGCGGATTTTTCCGGTCGGCCGCCTGGATTATAACACCACCGGTGCGCTGCTGCTGACCAACGACGGCGATCTGGCCTATTTTTTGTCGCATCCCAGGTTTGAGGTGAGCAAGGTCTACCGGGTGCTGCTGGACAAACGAATCCGCCCCATCGATTTGCACCATTTCCGCAACGGGATCGAACTGGATGACCGCAAAACCGCCCCCTGCCGCGCCGAAGAGGTGCGGATTATCGACAACCGCAGCTATCTGGAAATTGAGCTTCACGAAGGCCGCAACCGCCAGATCCGCCGCATGTTCGAGGCCCTTGATTACCGGGTGGATGAACTGCAGCGGGCCGAATTCGCCGGCCTGCGCATCAACGATCTGAAAGAAGGAGAGTGGCGGCTGCTGACCCCCCGGGAAATCCAGTCCCTGAAGAAAATGGTGCAGGAACGCAGGCATGAAGTTGTCGGGAATGCCGATGAGCGGGAATAATAAAATCACCATTGCCATTGACGGACCTGCCGCCAGCGGCAAAAGCACCACCGCCCGCCGGGTGGCCCGGGAACTGGGCTACACCTATATCGACACCGGCGCCATGTATCGGGCGGTGACGCTGAAGGCTGTCCGCAAAGGAATTCCTGTGGAAGACCGCGGGGGAGTGGCAGGGATTGCGCAGGAGATACAAATCGAATTCGGCAAAAATAATGACCGGACCGTTATTTTTATGGACGGGGAAGATGTGTCTGAGGAAATCCGGACTCCTGAAATCGACCGGCAAATCAGCCCGGTGGCGGCGAATCCTGAGGTCCGGGAAATACTTGTGAGGAAGCAGCAGGAAATGGGCCGGCAGGGAGGCGTGGTGCTGGACGGCCGGGACATCGGGACGGTGGTTTTTCCGGATGCGGAACTCAAGATATTTATGCTGGCCAGCGTAGAGGAACGGGCTTCGCGCAGAAAGAAAGAACTGGAACAAAAGGGGATTCCCGTTGTTTGGGACAAAGTGATTGCTGATATCCGGCACCGCGATGAAGAGGATATGAAGCGCAGTCACGGGCCTTTAAAAAAAGCGCCCGATGCCGTTGAAATCGACACAACCCTTCTCACCATTGAAGATCAGGTTCACAGAATACTGGTTCTGGCCAAAGAGCGAATAAATCATCTGAAATAAGAACTCATTTAATCACCATGATAACCTTATATTTATCTTGACTGACATATCATAATTAAATATATTTTTCAAAAACACAGCGGGGGTGTGTATCGGTTCATTGATACAAGGGTAAATAAGTAGAAAGTTCTTGAGAAAAGGATTTTTGTTTTATTGAAGAATTTACGTTGGCACCTCCTGCTTGTAGCGGTTTCTTTTAACCTCATGTCTATAGCTGCGCATTCTATGGGGTTAAAAGCGCCGGAGAATCCCCCGGGCGTTGTTCCCATTTTTGAGCCGGATTATCCCGGTTTATCCCATTTTTTCGCCGATTCCACCCTGCTTGATTCCCGCTTCAGCCAGTTCCGACGTACCGTTAAGCTGGACAGCACCCAGAAGATTATTCAGATACGCGAGCAGTTGTACGGAAAGGATTACAAACTGCCCGTCGATATGAGCCTGGATTATTATGTAAAAAAGAAGCTGAACTATGACAATCTGAATTTGCGGCGCAAAACCGCCCTGAAAAATCTGTCCGCCCAGCAGGCTACCTCCTCCAGCGGAATCGAGCTGAACATTCCGGTAAGGATTCGCAGCAAAGCGTTCCAGCGGATTTTCGGCGGTGACCGGGTGGGTCTGCGCGTCACCGGCAATATTTCCTTTGAGCTGGCGGGACGCTCCGAAAGCCGGGAAGGATCGGCTGTCTCCTCCTATGAACAGCGGGGCAATTTCAGCCCGCGGTTCAAGCAGACCCAGCAGTTTCAGGTTGAAGGCCGGGTCGGTGATAAAGTCAGCGTAAAAGTGGACCAGAACAGCGAGGCCACCTTTGATTTCGAGAATACCCTGCGTCTGACCTACACCGGGGACGAAGATGAGATTGTGCAGAAAATCGAAGCCGGAAATGTCAGTTTGTCTCTTCCCAGCACCAACTATGTTTCCACAAGCTCCAAACATCAGGGCTTGTTCGGATTGAAAACCGAAATGAAACTGGGGAACCTGAGCTTTGTGGGAATCGCCAGTCTGCAGCGGGGGGAAAAGCAGAAAATAACCAAGACCGGTAATGCCGCCGAAAACACCTACCCCATCAAAGATTATGACTATGTCAACAACCGCTTTTTCTTTGTGGATGATATTTACCGGGAGAATTTTGAGTCCGGATATAATACCCAAACTATGGCCTGGCAGGTTTTTGGAGGAGGGGCTTATAAGATAACCCAGCTTGATGTCTGGGTCAATGCGCAGGCAACCGATCAGGAAACCCGTGAAGCATGGGCGGTGCTGGATCCTTCCACGATAAATCCCGACACGCTGGACCGTCTGAAGGAAGTTCCCGGCTCCAAAGAATCCGCTTACTTCAAGCGGCTGGAACCTGGGAAAGATTACGGGTATGATGAATACCGCGGTTTTTTCTGGCTGAACCAGACGGTCAATGAAGGGGATATTGTCGCTGTTTCCTACTCCACGGAAGGCGGAGTGAAAAAAGGTATGCTGTTCAATGAAATCACCGATTCCTCCAGCACCCTGCTGCTGAAACTGGTGAAACCCCAGACCTCCAATCCAAGTGCGCCTACCTGGGACCTGACCATGCGGAATGTCTACAACCTGGGCGGTTCCCAGATTTCTCCGGACGGGTTCGATGTGAAAATTGTCTATACCAAAACCGGGGAGAACCTGGATGTCCAGCCGGTAGGGGACCGGCAGCCCTTTATTTACCTGACCGGTCTGGATCGTCTGGATGAGCAGGGAAGCGTCGTTGTCGGGGGAGATAAGCAGGTGGACGTTAAAAACGGGAATATTTTCGATTTAGGCAACGGCTACCTCATTTTCCCCTCCACCACGCCCTTTGCACCTCCGCCCAACAGCCCATTTGCAATCGACACCTCCCTTGATGTTAAAATTTATAATATCAAGGACCGGAGTGAAGAACTGCGCCGCCACAAATTCGATATCGTAGTGACCACCAGTTCGGTGTCATCCAATTATAATCTGGGCTTCAACGTGCTGGAAGGCTCTGAAGTCGTGAAGCTGAACGGGCGCGTGCTGCAGAAGGACAAAGATTATACCATTGATTATTTCGGGGGGACGCTGCAAATTCTGGCGGATGAGGCCCGCCGGGCCGATGCCAATGTGGAAATCGAATATGAACGGGGCAGTCTGTTCCAGCTGGACAAAAAAACGCTGCTGGGCGGACGCCTGGAATACTCCTTCGGCGACCGGGGGTTCATCGGGCTTACCGGACTGTACCTGAACAAGACTACCCTGGACCAGCGGGTGAGGCTGGGGCAGGAGCCGGTACGGAATTTTATCTGGGATGTGAACACCGCGCTGGATTTCAAACCGAATTTCATCACCAAAGCGCTGGACCATCTTCCCATTCTGGAAACCTCCGCCGAATCGCGCCTCCACATCGAGGGCGAATATGCGCAGGTCAATCCCAATCCCAACACCTTTAATGAAGATAAACTGGGTGAGAAGAACGGGGTCGCTTATATAGACGATTTTGAGGGCAGTCAGCGCACTACCCCCCTGGGCATTATTTATCGCGGATGGGCGCCTGCCTCGGTTCCCGTGCATTTCCGTATTCCCCGCCTGGGCATCGACCGCCTCATCAATCTCAATAATGATGAAGAGATGTACCAGATGGACAGCAGCCGGGTCAGAATGTTCTGGTACAATCCCTACGATCAGGTTCCCATCAAGGATATCTGGCCCAACAAAGATGTGAACTCCCAGACCGGAACCACTACAAACGTTCTGGTGATGCAGTGGAATAATGAAAATATCTCCGACAGTCTGGCCTGGGCCGGCGTCATGCGCAGTACTTTCAGCTTCCCGGACCAGAAAAAGACCAAATTTATCGAGCTGTGGGTAAAGGGTTCCGTGGGACAGATCAATGTGGATATGGGGCGCATCAGCGAAGATTTTTATATCAAGCGAAATACCTTTACCCGTTCCATCATTTCCGAACCCCAGCCGTCACTCCGGCACCTCAACACCGAAGATTTCAACCTGAACGGTTTATTGGATGACGGCGAAGATGTCGGTCTGGACGGCGTTCCCTACGGCGATCCGAACAACTATTACGATCCGTGGGATGTCTGGAAAGCGCCGCAGGAAACCAATCCCTATTTTCTTCATATCAACGGGACCGAGAAAAATGGCGATGCCAAAGGGGCGAAATATCCTGATACCGAAGACCTGGACGGAAACGGCCGTCTGGACATGGCCAATGACTATTTCACCTATTCATTTGATCTTGCGGACAGTTCCTCTCCCTACATAAAGGGCAGCACGCAAAAAGGCTGGCGTTTATACCGGATTCCCATCCGCAGTTACGATCCCACGCTGGTCGTAGGAAATCCGGATACCAGTTTCCAGGAAATTTTTAATGTCCGGTTGTGGATTAACAATCTGCCTGAAGACAGCAAGCCCCATGCAATTCAGATCGCTACCTTCGATCTGGTGGGGAATGAGTGGGAAGAAGCCGGTGTGGCGCAGAAGGGAAGCTCCACTTTTGTGCAGGACGACAGCCTTTTCAGCATCGAAGTTTACAATACCGAAGAGAATGCCGATAAGTATACACCGCCCCCCGGGGTGGAAGGTGTCGTGGACAGGATTACGCGCGCCCGCAGCAAAGAGCAGTCGCTGGTTTTGACGGTGGGGAAATTGCTGCCGGGTGAACGGGCGGAAGCCAATAAGCAGCTTTACGAGAAGCTGAACCTTATCAACTACAAAAAATTGAAGATGTTTGTCCACGGGGACCCCAAACTGCCTTTGCAGGATCCTCCGCTGGAATTTTATATCCGGTTCGGTCCCACCGAGAGTATTTATTATGAAGTGGGCAGGAGGGTACTGCCCAACTGGGACGAGCAGAATTTCATCGATGTGGTTCTGGACGAGCTGGCCAAAACCAAACAGGAGGAGTTCTTCGCGGGCGATTCCATGAACGGTCAGCGGGTATACTACCGGGAAGACCCCGACCGTCCGGGCGGTTATCTGAAGGCGGTAGGCAATCCGAATTTGCGGAATATCAATTACATCACCATTGGTGTCAGAAATATCAGTCAATTCCCTGTCGAAAACACCGAGATCTGGCTGGATGAGCTGCGGGTGACCGATGTGGAACGCCAGAAAGGTACCGCCATGCGTTTAATGACCGATCTGACCATGGCGGACGTGGCGACCTTCCGGGCACAGTGGGAAGTGCAGGACGCGGATTTCCGCCGGATTGAAGATCAGTTCGGAAGCGGAAGTACTACGGAAAAGCAGTCCTACCGCATGGCCCTGAAACTGAACAAATTCTTTCCCACCTCCTGGGGACTGCAGATGCCGGTATCCGGCGGTTACGTGCGCAGCCGCAATGTTCCGAAGTATTTCTATAACACCGATCAGCTAACCAATTACAGAGCCAACGGCGCGGGTGAAAAGCTGCAGCAATTCTTCGGAATGAGCAAACTTGATCCGGAGCTGGAAAAAAATTCACGGATCTCGGAGACCACCTCGCTGGGCGCCACCATCCAGAGACAGAGTTCGCCCCGCACGCCCTGGTATTTAAAATACTCGGTAGACATGCTGACGCTGGATGTGGACTGGGCCAAGAAGCATGCCAGCGACGAACAGAATCTTTTTAATGATAACAAATCCATCAGCGGACAGCTGCAGGTCAGGGTTCCGTTTGGCCGGGAAAATTCCTTTCAGCCCTTCGGCTGGCTGGGAAATGGCCCCATCGTGCGAACGCTGGCCAATCAGAAAGTTTACTACACACCCTCCAGTCTGGATTTCAGCCTGGGAATTCGTGACAATGAAAACAGCCAGCAGTCCCGCCTGCAGGACCAGGCGTCCAGCAGGATTAATACCGGCGCTACCCGGAAAATGAACCTGGCCTATAGTCTCTTTCCCAGCTTAAGTTTTAATTTTTCTCGCGATTATCAGTCCGATGCCTATTTAAAGGGCTACCGGGCAAAAGAACTGGTTGAAGCTATCTTCACCAAGTTCGATTTTGGTGTGGACAAGGTCATGAATCAGAACTTCAGCGCCAGGTACAACCCCAAGTGGTTTAGCTGGATGACGCAGAGCTTTACCTACACTGCCGGATTCAATTATAATTTCGGGAATGTAAACACCAATGAACGGTCCAGCCGGCTGGCGGTTTCCAAGCAGCTCAGCGTGTCCATGCAGCCGACGCAGCTGGCAAATCAGATTTATAATCCGGCGAAAAGGCGGCTCCAGCAGGAGGCCCCCGGAGGACAGACGCAGCCCCGCAGAGGCGGTCCCCGCCGCTTGCCGGACAGTAATCAAAATACGGAAGAAGATACCGGGGACAATATACCGGGAATCCCGCAGGGACAAATCCGGGACCAGCAGACGGAACAGGCCGGACCGGATTCGCTGCAGCAGCAGACCGGGGAACCGCAGGCAAAGGACAGGAAGAAGGAAAAAGAACCGAAGAAAAAAGGAACGCCCATAAAAGTACCCAATCCCGCAATGCTGGTCTGGAAATTTTTTAATGCCTGGAAAAGCATTAACCTCGACTACCGGATTACCAATAATTACGGGTATTACAATATAGACGGAATTCCCACTTTCAAGCACCAGTTGGGCCTTTCCGCCGATCCGGGCGTCGGAACGGATACCACATTTAATAAGTTGCCGCGTCTGCCAGCGCTGAATAACGGAAAGAGTGTCGCCGCGGGTATGAATTTTGACATCATCAAGAACCTGACTTCCACCTTTAAGTATAACTACACTAAAGATGTCAGTCAGAATAACCAGCAGAAGACCGAGAATGTGGCCAGCACTTATTTCTTTATGGGAGATGATCCCGATGCCAACAAAAAACCGTGGAGTGCGCTGATACCGGACTGGCAGTTCCGGCTGACCGGTGTGGAAAAATTGTTTTTCTTCAGTAAATTTGCCCAGACTATTCAGGTGGAACATCAGAGGACCGGCAAATTCAACGAGAGCAACCGGTACGACGGTGGATTGAAGCAGCGGCTTGCCTGGGGATATGCAAATAATTATTCGCCCCTGCTGGGAATTACCATTAATACAATCTGGGGAATTTCGGGAAATATTCGTTATATTAAGAGCACCATATATAATTACAATGCGACAGGTGCGGATACAAAATCGCTGTCTTCGGGAATGGATATGACCGTTTCCTTCTCAAAAACCGGCGGCTTCCGGATTCCGCTGCCTTTCCTGAAGAACAAGAAACTGAAAAATGAGATGCAGTTTAATTTAAATGTGAACAGTTCCCAAAATGTGTCTTTTGCGAAACGGCCCAGCTCGGGATCGTCAAAGTTCATTGAACTGGATAACAGTACCTCGCTGAAATTCAAGCCTTCGGTGACTTACCGGTTCAGCCAGAAAGTCAACGGATCGATGTTCTTCGAATATTCATCCAGTAAGAACAAAAAGACAGGAAAGTATTCATATTTTGAGTTTGGTGTGAATGTCAACATTGCCATTCGTTAATAAACAGAAAGTCGGAAGCAAAATTTGAGAACAACTGAAAATCAAAAAGCAATCATCCCCGGCGGAATACAGGCGAAGGGACGTCCTTATTCCTTCATTTTATTCAGTGCGGTATTAATAGCGATGTTATCCATGGGATTCTGCCCGCTCCATGCCACGCCCCCTTTTGACGGCCAGAAGGC
>JARRQT010000077.1:16059-35835 GCA_037381445.1 Calditrichia bacterium | reverse complement strand
CCCCAAAGACGCCGAATTCGTCAAATATTTTTTCAGTGACCGGAGGCCAGTAGTAAAGTGAATGCAGGATTAATTCCGAAGGGACTTCATAGATTCCAAAATCAAAGGTTATTATTAATATTTCTGTTTATTTGCATGCAGCACATCCGCAGCCACCCTATTCTATGCTATCATTACAATAGTATCATCGGCCACGAATGTTAACAATAATTTCACGTTTTGCATTGGCAATGCTGTTTTTTTCCTTCACTCCGGTACGCTTCTTCATTCTAAAATTCTTCCCGGAATTGAAATTCCGTTTGCCTTTACCGGCAAAATATTGTATATCCTGTGCAATGAAATTTAGCGCGAACAAATTTTGTAGTTCTGCCAATGACCCAGGGAGCATTAGGAACGAATGTTGCTTAATTAGATTAATTGCTCGATGCTAAAAAAGAGCTGAACATAGAAGTTGAAATACCGTAAAAGTAAAAATTATTGGTGCGAGGTCCGTTGAAAAATGAGTGAGATTTTCCAATTTATCATCCACGCAGGAATTGTAACCAAAGCAGTTCTAACGATTTTGCTTATCTTATCCGTTGTCTCCTGGGCAATCATTCTTGAAAAAACCCGGCTCTTCTTAAAGATAAAAAGAGAATCCAGGAAGTTTTTGCAGATTTTCAGGATGCATCCGGGCTGGAATGAGCTTTACGCCTACAGCCGCGATTTTCGGGTCAGTCCCTATCCGCGGGTTGTAAAAAGATTTTACAGCGAGATGCAGTCGTGGAACCAAAATGGAGAGCGCGAGCTGCTTTATCAAAACGCATCAAATCCGGTGGCGGTGAAAAAAGAATCCGTCTCTCCGGCGGCGATCCTGGGAACCTATCACTCAGATGAGATATCAGATCTGGAAAAACGGATGATTATCCTCTCCACCACCGTGAGCGTGAGTCCATTTCTGGGCCTGCTGGGCACGGTGTGGGGAATCATGAGCGCTTTTCTGAGCATCGGCGCCACCGGTTCCGCTGACATCTCTTCGGTAGGTCCGGGAATCGCCGAGGCGCTGATCACCACCGTAGCCGGTCTGGCGGTGGCCATCCCGGCCCTGATTGCCTATAACTATTTTGTGGATAACATCCGCCGGCTGGACGGAAAACTGGAGAATTTCGCCACCGAACTGATCCGCCTCATGGACCGGGAGAAAACGGAATGAAACGCAGCCGCTATACTTCCCTTTCCGAGATAAATGTAACGAATCTGGTGGATGTCACCATGGTGCTGCTTATCATTTTCATGATCACCGCCCCCCTGCTGCGCAAAGGCATGGAGGTTCAGCTGCCAAAATCAAATGCGGCGGACATCCATGCAAAACAGGGTACCCTGGTCAGCCTCAATCGCGATGGCATCATTTCCATCGACGATGAGAGAGTAAGCCCTGATAATTTCGCAACTGTTCTGCTGAAAAAATATTCGGCCCGCAATCAGCAGCAGGTCATGCTGCAGGCCGATAAAGCCGTGCCTTACGGAAAAGTCATCGAATTAATGGACAAAATCAAAAGTGTAGGGATTAATAACCTGGGCTTAATCGTAGAACCCGACGACAGCAAGAAATGAGAATTCCCGTTCTTATATCGATAGCATTACATATATCGGTCATTGTTTTTTTGATTTTCTGGAGCACTACCTCCCGACTCTTCCCCCGCAAGATGGATGTTTACCAGGTTGAACTGGTCAGCATGCCGCCGCCGGTCAAAAAAGTGACCATGAAGAAAGAGAGTCCGAAACCGGAGATCAAACCGCCGGCGCCAAAGCCCAAACCGGCAAAGGAGAAGAGTGCGGCTGTGAAAACAACCACCAAAAAGGTAAAAAAAGAAACGCCCAAGGCGCCTCCGGTGAAAGAAGAAACGGCCGCCCCGGCCCGGCAATCGGGTAAACAGGTGAAAGTAGACACGAAAGATTTTCCCTTTTCCTATTATCTGAACCTGCTGCGATACCGCGTTCAGGAGAACTGGAAACCGCCCTATCAGTCATCCGGACAGGCGGAGAAAATCAGCGCCATTGTGGGCTTCCGGGTGCTGAGAAACGGCAAGATTGCCGAAGTAGCAGTGGAAACATCATCGAATAAATACCTGTTTGACCAGGCGGCACAACGGGCCGTTTATGCTGCGGGTCCGCTTCCTCCTCTGCCGGAAGAGTTTTCGGGCGAACAATTAACCGTTCACATAGAATTTGAGGCGACATGGTAGTTATGACTATAAAGCGAACATTCCTCCTGGCGATTTTGATGGTATTTGGTTTTTTAATTTTCCGGGCTTCCGCACAGGAAGATGTCTACATGAAAATACAGTCCGGGGGATTCCAGCCCATCGCGATTTCAATCCCGCCTTTTATCTCGCAGCAGCCAACTGATCTGACGCAGAAAATCAGAGCGGTTATCATCAATGATCTGAAATTGTCCGGCTTCTTCCGCGTTGTCGATGAAGTGCCGGGCGTCCAGGCCTCAGGCCAGACCGCCGGATTGGGAGGCGCCCTTCCGGCATCATCCGCTGCGGCTGTGCGGCTGCTGGGCACGCTGGGAATCAATGGCAATGAATTGCAGCTTTCCGCAGACCTGGAGGAACTGCCGGGCCAGCAGGCCATTTTCCGGAAAAAATTTCAGTCCGCCTTCGGTTCTTTCCGCTGGCTGGCGCATCAGGCCGCCGACGAGGTTGTCTACTATCTGATTGGCGAAAGGGGTGTCGCTTCCAGCCGGATCGCCTTCACTAGCGGCAAAAGCGGTGTCAAAGAAATTTCTGTGATGGATTACGATGCCAACGATCTGGAAAAATTAACAAATATGAATTCCCTGAACCTTTCTCCGGCCTGGTCACCGGACGGAAAGCGGATCGCCTTCACCAGCTACAAGTCAGGGACCCCGGAGCTGGTTTCGATGGATATCTCCAGCGGGGCCATGACATCCCTGTGGAAACAGGGGGGGCTTCCCACTGCTCCCTGCTGGTCGCCTGACGGCAAAAAAATCGCTTTTACGCTGACCAGGGACGGCAACGCGGATATCTACATCATGGATTCCGGAGGTGGGCATCTCCGCCGGCTGACTTCCGGCCCATCTATCGATTCATCACCTTCATGGTCTCCCACCGGCAATGAAATCGCCTTCACATCGGACCGCAGCGGTAATCCGCAGGTCTACCTCATGGACGCGGAAGGCGGCAATGTGCGCAGGCTTACCTATTTGGGAAATTATAATGACTCCCCTGCCTGGTCCCCGCGGGGCGACCGCATCGCCTATGTCTCCCGCGAAGAGGGCGGATTTCAAATATATACCGTGGAAGTGACCGGCGAAAATACAACTGCGCTGACCAACGGGGAGGGAAGCAATGAGAACCCGTCATGGTCCCCCGACGGATTGAAAGTTGTCTTCGCATCGAACCGCACCGGAAAATGGGATATCTACGTAATGAACTGGGACGGCTCCCATCTCCGGCAGTTAACTGACTCGGGTAATCATTTTTCGCCAAAATGGTCGCCCCGGCTCAGTATTAAATAGAATTATTTTCCATCGGATACTTTTAATTATTTATTCGAGAGATGAGAACAAAACAATAAACCAGGAGGTATGTTCACATGAAGAAATCTATGTTTCTCACACTCATTTCAGGTCTGCTGATTGCACTTGTGTTTGGCGGTTGTCAAAAGAAAGCAACGAAAATTCCCGATGCAACTGCGGCGCCGGCAGTAGAGCAGCCGCAGGAATCCCAGATAAATGAAGGCGCCAAGGAACAGGAATCCGCCGAAACCAGCAAAAAAGAATCCACCGCGCCGAAAATTGAACTGGCATTTAAAACCGTTTACTTCGATTATGACAAATCAGATATCCGCTCCGATGCCCGGGACGCGCTGGCGCAGAATGCCAAAGTCATGAAGGCTTATCCCAATACCAGGGTTTTAATCGAAGGAAATTGCGATGAACGCGGCACCATTGAATACAACCTGGCACTGGGTGAAAAACGGGCCTACGCCGTGAAAAATTATCTGGTGAATTACGGAATTGACGAAGGCCGCATCTCCACCATCAGTTACGGCGAGGAAAGGCCGGTGGACACAGGCCATACACCGGAAGCCTGGTCAAAGAACCGGCGGGCTGATTTTAAGATTGTCGGCCGGTAAAATGAACATCTTTTTTTAAATTGATAATCCGGTTCCCGAAAAAATCAGATAAGGTACGAACATGAGAACAAAATGGATTAAAGCGGGCTGCATCATACTGCTGATCGCATTCTTTACCGGCTGCGCTACCCGCAAAGAGGTAGTGCAGTTTCAGACCGATATGATGTATCTGAAAAACCAGGTGGAAGCAATCCGCAGCGAAAATGAGCAGCTCAGAAAGATGCTGCTGGAAATCAACGGCTCCATTTCCGCACTGGAAGAAGAAAACAACCGGACAAAAGCGGATCTGCTGACCGAGATATCGAGCCTGAAGCAGCAGTCCCAGTTCATCGACAACAAGCTCCAGGACAATATGCAGCAGTTATCAAAGATCATGCAGAAATCCGAGCGCCCCACTCCGGCCATGCTGGCAGGAGATTCCCTTACCGCCAATCCAGCCGGCGATTCCTTGCGTCTGAACGCTCCCACCATGGAGATCGATGCGCGGGAACTGTATAACAACGCCTACATCGACCTCACCAAGGGGAAGTATGAGCTGTCGCTGCTCGGATTCCGGGAATATCTCAAAAAATTTCCGGACAGCGAACTGGCGGACAATGCCCAGTATTGGATCGCGGAGACGTTTTATGCCCAGGGCATTTATCATGTGGCTTTTGATGAATTTAAACTGGTCACCACCAATTATCCCGGCGGGACCAAGGTCCCGGCAGCCCTTCTTAAGATGGGATATTGCAGCCTGAAAATGGGTGAAAAAGTGAAAGCCCGCAATTATTTTAATCAGGTGGTTCAGCAATTCCCGAATTCCGAAGAATCCAAGCTCGCCAAAAGCCAGTTGGAGGCACTGCAATAGCAAGAAAAGCCTGGTATTTCAAATCGAAAGGCTTTCGCGAAATACCAGGCTTTTTAATACCGCGGAAAATACAAGGCTGTTTTATCTTCGATCAATTCTTTTTCGAATAATCAGCGGCACTTTCTTCAAATCACCTTTTGTAAGCGCGGGCGCATCGGGAAGCGTCAGGACCACCTCCTGCAAGTCCCCGGCTCTCACTCTATCCAGAAAATTTTGAAAATCGGGATAACGGGCCGGAGGAATGTCCTCCCCTTTCAAGACATACCTTGTTTTCGCTTCCAGACCGCTGCCGTCTTTTTTCGGATTCCAGGACCAGGCAGCAGAACCAAAGGCCGAGGATACGGAATCGGAAAAAGCCTGCAGTCCATTTCCCTCCTTTTGCGGCAGAGTTACATTCAGGGTAAATTCCGTTTGGGTACCGAATTTGAAACGGATGCGGTGCGCCCGGTGAACGCTTCTGAAATAATCCGGCAGTTCGAAGCGGGAAATGGAACCGGGGTTGATGATCAGCTTGCTGCTGCGGAGCAGACCAAACTGGGACGTATTGAAGACATAGGCGATACGAAGCGGATCCTTCACCGGGGAAAGACCCTCAATTTGCATGGAATCCAGCCGGATACCCGAACAGCGCTGGGCCAGGTCATTCTGAAGCCATTCCCGCTGCCGGTCTCTGGAAAGATAAAAAAGGCTCTCCCGTATTTCCGAAGCGAGCGCCCCGTAATATTTATTCTGGCCCTCCACAATCGCATTGCCGGAGGAATCCAGTGTGACATCCCAGCGCATGGCCGATCCGTTGTTTTCTGATTTGTCCTTTGGCGTGGTGATGATTTGCGCTTTGCCTTCCTTGCCGATGACCAGCACGGGCAGCCCCTGATCGTACCAGGGCACCTTGCCGAAAGGAATACCTTTTTCCGTGGCATCCATCCAGGTGCCCATTTCGCCCACCGTCGGACAATAGGCAATGGCATGATTGAAATGCAGCGGGGAAGGCAGCGTAGTATCCGGCGCGCCGTTCTGCCAGGTGCTCACCAGCACCTGATGCGCTTCGATTCCAGCTTCCCTCGCCATGGCGCACAGCAGGGTAGTCATGTCTTTGCAGTCCCCGTACTGATTGGCGAACACCTCATCCGCGGCATGCGGCTGGTAACCGCCGATGCCGACCTCCACAGCAATATATCGGACCTGGTCCCGCACCCAGTCAAAAATATTCCGCAGTTTTTCCTCGTCGGAATCCGCACCCCTGGTAAGCTCCTCTACTGCGGCCCTGAGCCGCGGACCGGTTTTCATTTGCGGCTCAGAGAGCTTATCGTACCACCCGGAGACATCGTCCCAGGTTTTAATTCCCGCCGGCGCCAGCATCAGGTGAGCTGTCAGCTCATTCGCAGGCGGCATTCCAAACTCGGATTTCAGGGCAGGTACATCAGTGGCTTGCCAGGTGTAGGTGGATTTGAATCCTTTCGGTCCATTTTTAATGTCCGGTTTCAGATCCAGACCGTAGAGACGGTAGTTCAAATCCCATTCGGAGGGCTTGACCAGCGTGAAGCGGGACAGCAGCGTGGGAATATCCCGCTGAAAATTCCAGTAATGCTTGAATGTCCGGCTGCGGATATTGATTTCATAACGGTATTCAATGATGGAACCCTTCCCTGCGGCAGGCATGGTGAAAATTTTGGCCCGCTGATCGGAATAAAAAACAAAATTGGGATAGAGGGTGACGTCAAAAATTTTAATTTTGTCCAGTGCAATAATCTTGCCTTCCGGCGTAATGGTGCGCGCCCGGATATTTTCCACCTGGCTCTCCGGGGTATAGGGAATCATAATATTGGCGAATCGCTGTCCGCGCACATCCAGGATTTTTACAATGGTATGCTGCTCGAAAATGCTGAACCCGAGATCACGATTCCCGTAGACCTCCATTTTCCCGTCATTCAGAAGCACAATGGCATCCGCATCGGGATATTCTTCGCTCCCGGGCAGTTGGGAATAATCGGGCAATTCCCAGTTAATACGGCTGGCCCAGTCTCCGCTTCCGCTGCAGGAAAAAAAGGCCATCCCGGTAGCAAGCAGCAGCAACAGTACCGCTTTTGAGACGAGCGATCGATGCCGTATTCTCCTCCAGCCGGAAAAAAATTGAACCATCTTCCCATAACCACACATATAAAAAAACGAATCCTCCGGTATTATCATTAATAATCTGATTGAAGTGAAAGATAGGTAAATATTCAATTTTTTTCAACAATTTCCTGCCGGAATAGCGGAATTGGCCCGTCACAAATCATGGGAAATTACTTGCCCCAAAAATCATGCGGTATTCTTCGCCGGCAAGACGGCGGTCTTCTCCGAATGGCGGATAGCCCGTATACGGGCCAGCACCGGCGGATGGGAATAATTCAGGAACACGTAGAAAGGATGCGGCCGCAGGTTGGAAAGATTATGCACCGATAAATTTTTCAGGGCCATCACCATATTTTCAGGATCAGCGATGGTTTCGGCGGCGAAGCGGTCCGCCTGATATTCATTCCGGCGCGAAAACATATTCAGGAAGATGGACAGAACGAGCTCGATGGGCGAATAAAGCATGCCGAAGAAGATCAGTCCCGCGTAGACCGACTGGTGCTGCATGTAAAAAGCGTTAAAAAGGCCGCCGCTGGTAATAAAAATGGAGAGCAGAAAAAACATGATTCCCATATGGGCGATGCTGATGATCATTCCCCAAATAATATGTTTCTTTTTATAATGTCCGATTTCATGGGCCAGGATGGCAACCATTTCGCCGGTGGAGTGCTTTTCCATCAGGGTATCGAACAGCGCAATCCGTTTATTTTTTCCGAAGCCGGTAAAGAATGCATTGGATTTGGTGGAGCGCTTCGATCCGTCCATCACAAACACACCGGAAAGGGCAAAATTAACGGAACGGGCATATTCCATGATGCGGTTCCTCAATTCGCCCTCTTCCAGCGGCTTGAATTTGTTGAACAGCGGCATAATCCAGGTAGGGGCAATGAATTGAATGATAAGGGTAAATATGGCGACCGCAATCCAGGCATAAAGCCAGGCGAATTGACCCGCAAAATTAAAAAAGGCCAGTATACCGGCAAGCAATGCACCTCCCAGGACCACGCCCAGGGCAATGCCTTTCAGAAGATCGGTAATAAAAGTGAGCGGTGTCGTCTTGTTGAATCCGAACCGTTCTTCAATCACAAAGGTGCTGTAGATGCTGAAGGGAAGAGAAATGAGTCCCCGGAAAAAGACGAGAATCCCGATGTAAACCAACCCGCTCAGGATTGGATTCAGACGCCATCCCCGCACAATTTCATCCAGATAATTGAATCCGCCTGTAAACCAGAAAATCAATATCACCGCCAGACCAAAAGCGGAAGTCAGAAATCCGAAACGGGTTTTTACCCGGGTATATTCCTGGGACTTCCGGTACGCCTCGGCATCGTATACGCCCTCAAATTCGCCAGGGAGCTCCCCGCTTAAAAATCGCAGATTGAGGACATCCGAGATAATATTCAGAGCAAAATCCAGAATAAGAGTGGCCAGAATAATAATCGCGTAAACATTCATTACGTTTCAGATTCCTTTGCTTTCAATCGCCCAAATTTAAAGGAGGCTGCCCAAAACCGGTTCAGTTTCCCTTTCCTTTAATCATACGAAAACATTATTACTATTGAAAACAAATAAAGTTTTTCGTGAATCCAATTCAATACTAAAAACATAAAACAATAAAATAGCGCATTTGATTTTCGATTGGGGAAGAGATAAGGCAGAAATGCAGGCCATAGCAGCGGTATCAAAAAGCGGTGCCGACTTTAAAATAATTATAAAGAATTAGCATCAGAACGATTTCTGTTTATATTAAAGAAGCATAGATAAAATAATAGAATGCCGGGGAATCAAATATGGCAGACTATAAAACATTCCGGTTACAGTTTATTATTTCGAATATCATTCCATGGTTCATGTCATGATGAATCGCAAAACAAAACTGCAGGTTCTGTACTTGTGTATTTTCATCTTGTTATGGGCAACGCCCTGGCGGGCTTTTGCCGATTCTACGCCTATTTATGAAAGAGTGCCCCAAATAGACCCGGACGTCTATTCTGCAGTTGATCCGGTATTTGACAAGCCGCTGCGGAGAATCATCAAACTGGTTGATCATGACCGGTATGATGATGCGGTGGCGGTTTTGGACAGCCTGAAAGAGGCACATCCCGATCATCCCGCTCCCTATTTCTACGAGGCCGCCGTTTATCAAAGCTGGATGAGCGTTTACCGCATCAAAGCCTTCCAGCAAGAGGTTGATACCAATGTGGACCTGGCAATCGAAAAAGGCAACGCCCTGCTGGAAAAACGCGACGATCCATGGCTCAATTTCTATATCGGCGGCGCATACGGGCATCGGGGATTTAACCGCTTTCGCAGAAATAACTGGATCGGCGCTTACAAAGACGGCATGAAAGGAATCAACAATTTTAGAGCAGCCATCGAGAAAGATACCACGCTCTATGATGTCTACCTGGGATTCGGCAGCTATTTTTACTGGCGGACCGCGAAATCGAAATTCCTGAGACTGCTTACATTCTGGATGCCGGACAAGCGGGATTTGGGAATCCGTCAGCTGGAGTTCTGCATCAATCACGGCCGCTATGCCCGGGAGGAGGCCATCTCGGTTCTGACCGCCGTGTATTTCGATTCGAATGATTATAAAGAGGCGCTCAGGGTGGTGGAGGAATCCATCAGGGAAAGAAATTATGCCAATATGATCGATATCTATTTCCACGGGCGGCTGATGGTTCATTTCAAAAACTGGGCAGCAGTGGAGTCTGATTTCCGCGAAATTCTGGAAAGAATATCCGGTTATAAATATCCCTCCATTGGTTTTCAGGTGGAATGCAAGTACTGGATTGCCAGAGCCCTGGATGCCCGGGGCAAACATGCCGAAGCGCTGGAAATGGCAAGGGAAGCTTACAATCAGAACCGGGCAAGAAACCCGGAACTGGAACTCGACGGTCCGCTGGAAAATTTTGACGAGATAAAAAGTCAGTTGCGAGATTTTTATTCCGACCTTTTTAAGAGATACTACAATCCGCAGGGCACGGACTAAAACTTCCATGCTTCTTCCGTCAGATTATTTTCTGACGCCGTCTGCTCTGCTTCAGGGACCTCTTTCACATTTTTATCGTTCCATGCAGTCATCATGAATTTTATTCTTTTAAAAACAGAATATTCCTTCGGCCGGAGTTGAAATGAATCATTCTGAGCGGGTAAAACTGATAAGAGACGCTATCCCCGATCCAGGCGGAATTTGGGCCGACCTGGGCTCTGGCGGGGGCGCTTTTACCCTGGCGCTGGCCGAGCTGATCGGAGAGGCAGGAGAGATATATTCCGTTGATGCCGATACCCGGTCGCTCCAGCAGCAAAAGAAGGCTTTTCATAAGATGTTTCCGGGAAGAAAGGTTCATTTCCTGGCCGCCGATTTCACCCGGCCGCTGGACCTGCCAAAACTGAATGGTATTGTCATGGCCAACGCGCTCCATTATGTGAAGCAGAAGGAAGCGGTCATCCGCGAAATCCGGCGCTATTTGGGGCCCGGAGCCCGTTTGATTCTGGTGGAATACAATATCTCGAAAGGCAGTTTCTGGGTCCCCTACCCGATTCCGTTTCCTGAATGGAAAACACTGGCTGGAATTGCCGGGTTCAGCGACACCCGATTGATTGGCACCGCGCCGAGCCGCTACCATCACGAAATCTATTCCGCAGTCAGTTGGTAATCAGGTGGATAGATTTCCGGGCGAATTATCCGAATCGGATTTTTTCTACCCTAAAATCCCTGCAAACCCGAGGGTGTCTGCGGTGTGGACAAAATATTATAGAACAGCTGCCAGCTTTTTGAGGGATTCCCTTCCGCGTCCACATGGTTATCCATATAATTTTGAATGATATCCTGCCCCAGATTGTAGTTAATGATATAACTGCGGTACTGTTCAAAAAAACTCAGGCTTTTCTCCGCCCGCTCGCGGGTTGAAAGACTGTACTTCATCAGCCAGGCAATCGCCTCTTCCCGGCTCATGTTTCCGTCCAGGTAGCCGCGGGCGGCTTCATTTTCCGCATAATCCAGCTTCCGGGTCAGGAAAATAATCCTGTAATATTTTTCCGCCCGGGCAGGATCGAGGCCAGCAAGCGGGAAAATCACTTTCTTTTCGAATGCGATCCGTTCTTCCCTCGGAAAGGCGAGTTCAATTCCGTAATTTGCAGTTCCTTCCGCTATCAGCGATTGGGGGCTGAACAAGGGATAGACGGTAAATTCCGCCCATTTTTTATCACGCACCAGATGGCTTTCCAGCAAAACGTTATACACATGATGGCCGGGATATCCCTCATGACAGGCCAGCTCAACCGGACGGTCAACGTAAACCGGCAGATCGGTATTCACCTGAATCACGCTGTAATTATTCCCCTTATACCAGTTGTAGGCTCCCCAGCTTTTGCCGGTCACATATTCCACTTTGAAGTTTTCATTGGGAGGAAGATCAATATAATTCAGCGTTCTGCGGCGCGCCTCTTTGATAGCGGCATCGAACACCGCGGGCAGTTTTTCCTGCGGGATGATAAAATGATTGCGGTACTGCTCAAAACGTTCCGAGATGCTTCCTTTCCCGGGAAGTTCCCTGTCCAGGGCCAGCAGAAAATCATCGAAATATTCGGAAGAGTGCTGTGGCGCCACCGCATCGTACAACCCTTTCGATTCCGCATTGAAGGACAGTTTTTTGCCGCCCAGCATATCAATTCTGGTTTTTACCGCCAGCAGCTGTTTTTTCAGAAAGGCAAATCTTAATTCGTCCGTCTTATCGAATCCTGCCTGGTTAACATTTTTCAGTCGGGTAAGCAGACCGTCGCATTCCCCGCTCAGGGCGGAGTAAGGAAACTGAGCGGCTTTTTCTTTTTCGGAGGGTTTCCACTCCTTTGGGCCGTAATAGGCATCCACGTAATCCGCATCATACAGGCCGATTTTCAGCACCAGTTTCACATAGGATTCGGCGATACCGTCCATGCCGTTTCCGGCCGGACTCTCCTGCTTTGAACAGGCGGTCAGCAGGAATGAAAAACAAAAAATCGTGATGAGAAAGTATTTCATATGCAGGTCCCGATTATTTTTACCGATATAATCAAAATATTTTCAGATCTGAAATTTATAAATATTTTTTGCAAAACCAATCGGATAATAAAAGAGACGCTCCTGTTCCGGTTCCTTCGGCATCGTGAAATGGAATTGCCCATTTGCAGAAAATGCCTGCAGATCATGTCATGGTTTTCGCTGAATCAAAGCGCTTCAGAATGCAATATTGAGACTGAAAGCAAGCGCCAGTGCATTTTTTATTGCAGGACTTGTGTTGGGATGAATGACATACTGAATATCGGGCTGCAGCGCCAGCCAGGGCGTAATCTGGCTGAGGTAGGTAAATTCAAAATTCCATTCCGCATCATATACCGGGAGGCCGTTCGCAAGCTGTTCATTTTTGTAATCGTCGCCGTTATCCGCAATTGCAATTGCCACACCTGCAATATCGTGCTTCCGTCCCGGAATCAGACCATAAAAGGTTAAACCCCAGCCATAGTAGGCAGCGAAACGATTCATTTCATCATTTGCGATGCCCAGGCGGGTAAAAAACATCAGTCTCCGATCGGGATTCTGATTTTCACGAAAAAGCACCTTCTCGAACAACAGATAGCCACCGCCGCTGCCCCGTACCAGAGGATTGGAAGCACCCGGATCGGGAGCGAAAGGTCTCCTGAAAATGGCCCGGAATCGGGCAGTGTAAAACCAGTACCCCAGGGCAAACTTGCCGGAATACTCGGTTTTTTCTTCCTTCGGAGGGAACCCGGCAATTCCAGCCAGTGTTTTCCATTCAGGAAACGGAATCGGGTAGGGGACCCAGAAACTGCCTTTCGAGATATTGTATTCCACCAGAATCAAACGGGCTCCGGGCCCAAAATAGCGCCGGGGCTGCAGTCTGGCCCTGATCCCCAGGGTAGTATATGGAAAAATGGAAGGACCATTCCTTCCGCTTTGTGAAAAAGTAGGATCAATACCATGTGATGCATTGATATAAACCAGCGCGGAACGCAGGACATCAAACTCCGAATTGAGATCATACAAACCGGTCAGCAGGGACAACTTTTGATGAAAAAATTTTTGCTGAACGTAAAATTCATAGAGTTTCCAGGTACTATAGGCGGCAATGTTGCTGACGACCTGCACATCCCCAATATATTTTTCAGGACTTTTCCCGTTCAATCCCATGAAATACAGAAATATTTCACCGCCCTTCCAGTTGAGCAATTTATCGGTATCCACCTCCAGCATAATATCAATATCATCCAGGTAAACCGATCCCCGGCGCAGGCCGCCGGAAACATCCGCAAAAACCTGGCCGGTATAGAATGCCGAAAATTCCAGGCCCTGCCGGGCGAGAGCGCTTCGAATTCCCCACCAGTCACCCGTCAGAGTATTTCTGCGGGCAAGACTATTCCAAAAACCTTGCGCATATAAGACATTGAGAAACACTAAAATGATAAAAACAAGAACAGCAGTGCGGGTTCCCCTGTACATTAACCCGTATCCCTAAATTTTATCAAACATAAAGTTTTACCGGAATCGATAATTTTCGACAGATCTCAAAATGAGATCTTATTTAAATTTTGAAAAATCCGGTTTTCTATGCTCCAAAAAGGCTTCCATGGCTTCCCTGGCCTCCGCCGATTTGAGCTGCGCCAGGAAATGACGGCCTTCTTCCTGAATGGCTTCCTGAATCGCGGACTGAAGGGGCCGCTTCATCAGGTATTTCGTAAGCCGGATAGCTTCCGCCGGCTTCGCGGCCAGCTCCTGCAGCTTCACCGTGACACGCTCCTCCAGAGACTCCGGCGAATAAATGAAATTCACCAGACCGACCTCCAAAGCAAAATCAGCACCGAAAATATCGGCCAGCATGAATAATTCAGCGGCCCGCTGATGCCCGATCATCCGCGGCAGAAGATAGGTGGAGCCGGCTTCCGGAACCACCGCCAGATTCACAAAAGGAAACTGAAACCGGGCATCCGGTGAGGCATAAACCAGATCGCAGTGGAAAAGCATGGTGGTGCCCACGCCCACCGCAACACCCTCCACCTTTGCGACAATCGGTTTGGAGGCCATGGAAATGGTCTTCAAGAATCTGACCACGGGGCTGGAATCCTCCAACGGCGGTGAAGTCAGAAAATCCTTTAAATCATTTCCGCTGGTAAAATTCCCTTCACTCCCTTCCAGCATGATGACCCGAATATTTTCATCCTTATCCGCTCCTTTCAGGGCATCGGTGATGGCGCTGTACATGTCAAGCGTGAGAGCATTTTTCTTTTCCGGCCGGTTAAAGCGGATCCGCAAAATATTATCGGCTCTATTTAAAATGATGTGCTCGCTCATCGGATTTTATCTCCCGTCTCTCATTTAATTCTTCCGAAGCAAATAAAATTCCGGCCGCAGATTGCTGAATCTGTTTACCGCCCCGGCATCCTGATTTTTCCGAAATACCATCCCGTATAATTATTTAAATAAAACGGCCCGCTGTTCGGTGCTGCTTTGTCTGGCCAGTTCGATGACTCGAATAACATCCAGCGCCTCTTCCGGCTTAACGGCCGCTTCCTCGCCTTCGGCAATCGCTTCTGCCAGATTCTGATAGAAGGACTGGTATGATCCGGGTAATGTCTCGATCTTCCCCCGAAGATGCAGCCCGTCAATCCGGGTATTCAGTATGCCCCACATTTCTTCAGATTCGGCGCCCCAGTTTTCATTTTGAACCGGAATATCTTTTCTGAGGGCCGCCTCCTGCGGATCCATTCCATATTTGATAAATGATCCGCGGGTGCCGTGAAGTATAAAATGGGGACCATTTTCCCGCACCAGCATTCCCGCTTTCAGGGTCGCTTTCAAATAGCCATATTCCAAAACGATCTCAAAGTAATCATCCGCCTTGCTGGCCGACCGCTGTATCCGAATGTCAGCGGTCACGGTTTTGGGCCTGCCAAAAAGCTGCAGCGCCTGATCAATCAAATGGGGACCCAGATCATAGAGGATTCCGGCACCCGGTTCGGCCGACTCTTTCCAGGCATCCGGTTTTACATGATCTTTGAACCGGTCAAAATGGGCCTCATATTCTACGGGATCTCCCACCCATTTATTCTTGATTATTTTCCGGACCGTTAAATAATCTCCGTCCCAGCGCCGGTTTTGATAAACAGTCAGGATTCTTTTTTCACGGCGGGCCAGTTCAATCAAGTCCTTCCCTTCCCGGGAAGTGAGGGTGAACGGCTTTTCCAGAACCACATGTTTCCCGGTCTTTAATGCCTGCTCCGCCATTTCGTAGTGAAGGCGGTTGGGTGTGGTAACGACCACCAGATCGATCTTCTCATCTTCTAGCAATTCGGAGATATCTTTAACAACTTCAACCTGAGGGTAAATTTCCCTGGATTTCGCGGAATGCCGTTCAACCACTTTGCAAAGGTTCAGTCCGGCGTTCGCATTGATAAAAGGTGCATGAAAGACTCTCCCGGAAAGGCCAAATCCGACAAGACCGACGTTCACAGCTTTTTCCATTTTCCCGTCCCCGTTTTCAGATTTCGTTCAGCTCATAATCAGTGGTGATTTTTATGGCTTTATAAATTGAGCGATATACCGGACAATGCCGGGCATGCATGTCATGAACCCGGGCAATGATATTTCGGGCATCCGCCGGGGCGGTGACACTATATTTCACCTTTATCCGCTTGATAACCAGCACATCTCCTTCCAGCTCAATTTCTCCCCGCACGTCTGCGGTAAGGGCTCTATCTGCCAACTTTATCTTACGCGCTGCCAGCGCGCCGCCAAACGTTCCCAGCAGTCACCCGCCGGTCGCAGCCACCACATAATCCAGGGTTGCCGCATGCTGGTGTTCACGATCCGGGTTGGCATGATAATGTTCGGCAATCGCATCATGAACACCAAAAATCACCGGCTTTTCCTCCGCCGGCAAATGCGCATCACGCAGTCCGTTACTGAAACACTCAATCTTTATTTTGGATACATATACCACCTCAGACATGCCCGATACTCCCCTCTCTTAAATTCCTTAATTCCATGTATTTTCTTATAATCCGTAACATTCTGGCGACCAGTATCCGGCCATCTCTCCCGCTTCCCATGTTTTACTTTTGCCGTCGAATTTGGATCAACGGCTTCATGCACGACGGCGGATCAATCGTCAAACCTTCACCAGCATCTTTCCGACATTGTCTCCGCTGAAAAGCCCCAGAAAAGCAGCCGGAGCATTTTCAATGCCTTCCACTACCGTATCTTTCCACCTGATCCTGCCTTCCGTGATCCATCTTCCCATATCCTTATAAAACTGTCCCCGAATGTCCTGATGGTCCCGGATAATAAATCCCTGCAGCAGCAGACGTTTGGATACAGCCAGAAAGATATTCCGGGGCCCCGACCGCTGACCGGCGTACTGTGATATCATGCCGCACAGGACCAGCCGGCCATTGTTATTCATATGCTCAATGGCGGCCTCCAGATGTGTGCCACCCACATTGTCGAAATAGATATCAATGCCGTCGGGACAATGGCTGCCGACTTCGGCTGTAAGGTCATCGGTTTTTTTATAATTGATAGCCGCATCGATGCCGGCCTCTTCCGTCAACCACCTGATTTTCTCATCGGACCCGGCGCTGCCAAGGATGCGGCATCCCTTTATTTTAGCGATCTGGCAGACCACCGAACCAACCGCTCCCGAAGCCGCCGAGACGAAGACCGTTTGTCCTTCCCGGGGCTGCCCGATATGGAGCAAACCATAATAAGCGGTCATTCCCGGCATACCCATCACGCCCAGGTATGTTTCTGCCGGCACAGCGCTGGTATCAATCTTCGTGATCTCAGAACCCTCGGAAACATAATACTCGCGCCAGCCTTTGGATCCCAGCACGTAATCTCCTGTTCTGTATTTTTCATGCCCGGACTGCACCACTTCGCCCACACATCCTCCGTCCAGCGGTTTCCCAAGCGCAAAAGGCGGAACATAACTTTTACGCTCGTACATTCTTCCCAGCATATAGGGATCGACGGATAAAAAAATATTCCGCACCAGAACTTCTCCCTCTCCGGGCTCCGGCACCGCAGTCTCCGCAATTTCAAAGTCGCTCTCTTTTGGCATACCAATCGGCCTGTATTTCAAACGGACCTCATGATTCATTCTTCTGTTCATCACACCTCCCCGCTTTTTGGATTAAGGCCGGTTACCCGGCTTGCATCATTATTTTTTGTCCTCTTCATCAGAATTTCTCTCCGTGTCCCTGCTGGTATCGAGCTCCAGCAGACGGGCATCGATATCGGCAAGCAGGCGGTCATAAATCTCCTGGCTCAAAACACCCCTGTGGAAAGCTTCCAGCACTTCATTTTTTTCTGCCAGCAGAAGCTGGCGCCTTGCCCACTCCAACTCCTCATCATGGAGCTGTTCCTGGTTAATATGCATTTCACTGATTCGGCTCTCGTTTTTTTCAATTTTTTCCTCATAATCCTGGCGCAGGGTATTAATGATATCCGTATTTTTTAAACGCGCGGCGGACATGTTGTCCAGAAATTCTAGCGCGGCATTCTGCGCCTGCAGTTTCCCCCGGATCATCTCATATTCTTCCCGTGTTCTCTGGCTCTTTACAATGCCCAGTTTTCGGAGCAAGGGGGAAATAGTGAGGCCGTTGAGCAGAATGGATATGATGACCACCCCAAAGGTCATGGAAACCAGCAGATCGCGGTGGGCAAAATTATCCGGCAGGCTCAGCACCAGGACCATGGGAAGGGCGCCGCGCAGCCCGCCCCAGGTCATCACCGCACTCCACGGCCAGGGGATGTGCTCGCGGGTGCGTCTTAGGATGCCGGACATGCCGAGGATGACAATTCCCCGTCCAATTGTAACGGCCAGAAAGGCAACAATCACGATTTTCCAGGAAGCCAGCAAATGGGGAATTTTTGCTTCAAACCCAATGAGCAAAAAAACAATGGAATTCAGCGCGAACGCCATGTATTCCCAGAAGGTTTCAACCGCAATACGGGTAGAAGGCGACATGCCTGTCCGGGCGGCATAATTACCCGCGAAAAGCCCTGCGGTAACAGTGGCGATAACGCCCGAGTAGTGCAGTTGTTCGGCCACCATAAAAGCGCCATAGGCCGCAATAGTGGTCAGGGTTATTTCAATCATGGGGTCATCCACATGCCGGATGATCTGGGAAACGGCCAGTCCGATGCCGGCCCCCACCAGAATTCCTATCCCGACGATCAGAATAAAATCGAGAAACAGCCCCGGCGCGGATACTTTTCCCCCGCTTACCAGAGAGAGACTGAGCGTAAAAAATACGATGCCGGTGCCGTCGTTGAGAAGGCTTTCTCCATCCACCAGAATCCGGAGTCTTCGCGGCGCTCCCAGCGACTTGAACATGGCCACCACCGCAATGGGATCGGTGGCGGCGATCAGGGCGCCAAAAACCAGCGCGTAATGCCAGCTAAAAATCGAGATGAAATCGAGGGAATTGGCTACCGGTGTCAGAATAAGAGTAGTAAGCGACATGGCCGCAATCACACCCGGAACGGCCAGCGAAATGATGGCCATTTTATTCCGCCAGAATTCCTGAAAATCGATATGAAAAGCAGCCTCAAAAAGCAGTCCGGGCAGGAAAACAGTAAAGAGAAGCTCTTTGGTCAAATGGGGCGGGCGGAAAGCATGGACCAGCCCCAGAATCAGGCCCGCCAGAACCAGGGCTACGGTATAGGGAATGCGCAGGCGCCTCACTCCGATGGCGACTGCGGTGGCAATCATAAAAAGAACAATGAAAATCGCTTCATTTGTCATTGGAACATCCCCTGGCACTCATCTGCTATTTCCCGAAGGCGAGGCGCAATTACAATATTATTCAAGAATACGGGCGTCAAATTCCGCAATTTCAGAATCACGGACCCGGTAAGAAATTTTAATCGGATTGCAGCAAATCTCGCAATCCTCAATATAGGACTGTTCCGGCACTGACAGGTCAAGCAGCATCGATATGCGCTGCAGACAGTACGGACAGATAAAGAAATATTCTATCATAGACTCACTGATTCACAAAAGACAGTGTCGCTGAGCGATAAGTCGGCGGCATCTTCTTTGTCAATGCTTGACATGGAGCAGTTCTTCCAGCCGGGCCCGGTTAAACCCGACAATAACCTCATCGCCTATTTGCGTGACCGGCGTTGACATTATCCCCAAATCTTCCAGTTCAGTTAATGCTTTTTCATCGCTGGTAATGTCCCGTTCCGTGTACTTGATGTGGTGTGCTGAAAGAAACTCTTTCAGCTTTCCGCAAAACATTCAGCCCGGCTGCGTATAAACGACTATTTTCTGATCACCCATGAGGTTCCCTCCCTTCAAGTTTTGAAAAATTTTGCCGGCACCTATAATTCAAGAAACACCCGGCGGAAATAAACGAATCAACCATTCACCAGATTCATCACTTCTTTCGGATAGCGCAATCCTGCCGCGGCGCCCTGGGGCAGTGCCCTGCTGATTTCCGCGAGTTCATCCTGGCTCAGTTTCACTTCTGCGGCCGCAGCGTTCTCTTCCACATATTTGCGGTGTTTTGTCCCGGGAATGGGAACGATATACTCGCCCCGGGCCATTACCCAGGCCAGCGCCAGTTGAGCCGGCGTCACATTTTTCCTTTTTGCGATC
>JARRQT010000077.1:0-15995 GCA_037381445.1 Calditrichia bacterium | reverse complement strand
GCCGGTAATCATTTTCTTCGAAATCATCAATGGTCTTGAATCTGCCGGTCAAAAAGCCGCGGCCCAGCGGACTGTAGGCCACGAAACCAATCCCCAGCTCCCGCACCGTGGGCAGGATTTCATCTTCGGGATCCCGGCTCCATAATGAATATTCGGTTTGAAGGGCAGAAATGGGATGCACTTTGTGGGCCCGCTTTATGGTCTGCGGCCCCGCTTCCGACAATCCCAGGTAGCGTACTTTGCCTGCCTTGACCAGTTCGGCCATGGCCCCCACGGTTTCCTCAATGGGAACATCGGGGTCCACCCGGTGCTGGTAATACAGGTCAATATGATCGATGCCCAGACGCTGCAGCGAGGCATCACAGGCCGAATGCACATACTCCGGACTGCCGTTGATCTGCCGTTTTGAGGGATTGTCCCCCCGCTGAATGCCGAATTTGGTGGCCAGCACCACCTTATCCCGGCGGTCCCTAATCGCTTTCCCCACCAGCTTCTCGTTGGTGAACGGTCCGTACATGTCAGCGGTATCAATAAAAGTAATACCCAGTTCCAGAGCGCGATGGATGGTGGCAATGGACTCCTTCTCATCTCCGGTTCCATAAAATTCGGACATTCCCATACAGCCCAGACCCATCAGAGATACTTCCAGCCCCTGTGTGCCTAATTTGCGATGTTTCATCATATTTTCCTCCTTTTTCTCCAATTCTAAATAGATTGATTTTATTTATTCAGGCCGTCGCTATATTGCATTTCAATTTTATCAACGAATGGAACTGGGATCCCAGGCCACCCTGAAATCCTCATTGAGGGAATCCAGTTTCGCCATGTCCTCATCGGATAAACTGAAATCGAACACATCGGCGTTTTGTTCAATATATTGCTGGTGAACAGACTTGGGAATTACCACAATATTATGCTGCAGGGCCCAGCGGATCATGACCTGAGGTGCGGTCTTATGATATTTCTGCGCAATGGAAGTTATGGTCTTGTGATCCAGCCTTCGGCCCCGGATTCAACCAGGTTGATCGCCGGGACCACGGATGAACGGGAGAGCAGTTCTTCAAGATGGACGATGGTAAAATTGCTGACCCAGATGGCCATGCATTTTATATCTTCCCAGAGCTTAAAGAGTGCATTCCAGGTTTCCACGCGCCGGTCTTCCACCGGCCAGTGAATAAGATACAAATCCACGTAATCCATTCCCAGGTTATCCAGGCTTTTCCGGAAGGCCCGGAGCGCGCGGTCATATCCGTGATCACTGTTCCATAATTTGGTGGTGATAAAGACCTCTTCCCGGGGAATTCCGCTCTCCCGGACCGCTTCTCCCACATCCCGCTCGTTTCCGTACATGGCGGCCGTGTCGATGTGCCGGTATCCGGCCTTCAATGCATATAAAACCGCATCGCGGGTTTCCCTGCCCGGTGAAGCTTTGAAAACTCCCAGACCGAGAAGGGGGATTTCCACTCCGTTATTGAGTTTAGCCGTGCTCTTAATGGTCTGCGTCATGAACATAACCTCCCATCTGTATATTCCATTCAGCTCCGGTCAATTTAAGTATCGCCAACGGAATTCACCATGCGTCCCTTTCTAGGAATCAGGGCACCGGGCAGATTCCCATACTGATCTGCCACAGGAAAATCCCGATAATGGCGCACAGAATAAAAATTTTAAGAATCGATTTGAGAAAATGTCTGGAATTTTCTTCATTCATCTTTCTTAATTTCATCCTTCTCTTTTTTACCCTCAAATTGCAGCGCAGCGGAGTTAATGCAGTAGCGCAATCCGGTGGGCCGCGGGCCGTCATCAAAAACATGCCCCAGATGGGCGCCGCACCTGCTGCAGATAACCTCGGTCCGTTTCATTAAGAAACTGTTGTCCTCCTCTTCTTCGATATGGTCTCCGGTGATTGGAGCATAGAAACTGGGCCAGCCGGAACCGGATTTGTATTTGGTTTCCGAACTGAAGAGTTCATTTCCGCAGCAGACACACCTGTACACGCCCTTTTCTTTAAAATCATTATATTTTCCCGAAAAAGCAGGTTCCGTTCCCTTCTTCCGGGTGATGCGGTACTGCTCCTCGGTAAGCTGCTCTTTCCATTCCCTGTCACTTTTTTGAACTTTGTATTTCATAAAATTCTTACCTTTCTGTTGAAAGCCCGCGCCTCTCTCCACGGCTATTTTGAGATCACAGCCCAGGAAGAAAATATAGAGACCGGCACATAATGTCCAAAAGATATATCGGGAAAAGATTCCGCCCGCTGATATGCTCCTTTCCCAAAATATTGCGCAAAGCCAGTTATGACTGTCAGTTTATACTGGCGGCAATTCTGTGAGTTTCACGCCCGGGATGCGGGGTCGGGAGCGGAATCAAAAATCAGAATTGGCAAGACAGTTCATCTTCTAATTAAGATGAATTGATTCCTGCGGCAAAAATCTGATTGAACCAGGGCTATATCTGTCCGCCTGCTTCAATCTCTCTGCGGTACGGTTTTCCCACTTCCCGCCATGCCCATTGCCAGGTTTCAGGGTCCCGTTCCCAGTTGACCGGAACGATAATCAGCTCACTCTCCCATTTGGAGATTTTAACCGCCTCGCCGGCCGTTAATTCCGGTTCATAATCTTGATCAACCAGCCAGGCTGCAGCCCGGGGAAACGCATATATCACCGCCTCCTCTGCAGCATTAAGCTCCTTTTTTACAACAGCAGCATTATCGTAAACCTCAGGCATTCTGTTCATGTCCCATGCTCCTTTTCGCTGATCCGGCCTTTCTGAAAAAATATTCTGCCTTGGATAGCACATTGGTATCCGCGATTTTGCATTTATTTCCCGTATATGAAGCCGGTAAATAAAGCACTGCAAGCTCATAATTCCGCTTGATTTCACTGCTTCTGAAATTTTCTCAGATGATCGTCCCAGCCGGCCAAAACATCATTTTCCGCTTCCGGTGAATCCAGGTGCAGACCCAGCAGCACGGTCATCTCCGCCAGTATCCGCTGGGCATTCTTCAGGTTTTCCCTTCTCTCGTTTGCTGACAAAACACGCTCCGCCAGCTTGTCCAGCTCCCGCACAGCCAGAGGCGTATTCAAATCATTTGCCAGTGCCTCGAGGAAAGCCGTCCGCTGGTTCTCTGCCTCCAGTGCCGCAGCCGTGCGGGGCCCGCCTGTTACGAAAAGAGCTTTTTTCCATTTTTCCAGCATCCGTTCGGCGTCCGCCAGTTCGGCTTCGTTATATTCCCATTTGTCCCGGTATTTATGATTGGCCAGATAAAGGCGCAATCCGTCCGGTGAGCAGTTTTTCAAAACGTCCCGCACCATGATCAGGTTGCCGAGGGATTTGCTGATCTTTTTGCCCCGGTAATGGACCATCGCGGTATGAAACCAGTAGCGAACGAAAGGGTGTCTGCCGGTAGCGCATTCGGACTGGGCAATTTCCCCCTCGTGATGGGGAAAAATGAGGTCGGAGCCGCCGCCGTGGATATCGATGGTGTCCCCCAGAAACTGGCTGGACATGGTGGAGCACTCGATATGCCAGCCGGGCCGGCCCGGTCCCCAGGGACTTTCCCAGGCGGGCTCGCCGGCCTGCTGCGCCTGCCACAGCGGGAAATCCAGCGGATCCCGTTTATTGGGATCATCCGGGTGATTCCCCCGTTGATTGGCGACGGAGAGCATTTGCTCGCGGGGGATTCCGCTCATTTTCCCGAAGTCCTTCCATTTCCTGATTTCGAAATAAACATTTCCCTCGGCCTGGTAGGCACACCCATTTTTCAGCAATTTCTTAGTTATCGCGATGATGCCGGAGATGACATCCGTCGCTCTGGGGAATATATCCGGCGCCTTTACATTTAAAAGTCTCATGTCTTCGATGAACCGGATCGTCCAGCGGTTGCCCAACTCCTTCCAGTCTTCATTTTGTTTCTTTGCTTCCCGCAGGATGGGATCGTCTATATCGGTAAGATTCTGAACATATTTTACCCTGAATCCCTGGTAACGGAGAAAACGAATCAGCACATCGGCGGAAGCATAGGTAAAAATGTGGCCCAGATGCGTGGTGTCGTAGGGCGTTATTCCGCAGACATACATGGTCACCGGGTCACCTTTGGGTTCAAAGACTTCCACCGCGCCGGACCGGGAATTATACAATTTAAGTTTTGTCTCCATTTACAAGCTCCTTCTCCTTATAGTCATATTCAACAGGAAATACGCCTGCCGGATATCAAATCGGTATTTATGCCGTCGCAAATATAAATGAATTTTGAGTGATGCTGACCTGCCGGATACCGGCCATCATCCGCACCCTGCAAAAGATCCATATCAGCAAAGTGTCTTATACTCTCTGCGCCTGTTATTTCCAGAAAATGCAATAATTTTCCGCTTTAAACAATTTCAAAAATCAGCGATTTTTTGCTTTCACAGGATCATTAATTTCGAATAACCGGTCCAGATATCAGACCGCATGCTTCCCTCCAGAAAGAAATCAAACAGGCACAAACCACGAAATTATAAAAAGAAAAGCACCGGTTTAACTCCCTGCTGCTTCCATTATTAATGAACGATAATCAACAATTCAAGCAGACAAGATTGCCCGCACAGATAAAAAACACGAAGCGCAACGATTTGTTCCGGGCAATGGACTGCGCCGGATCAGCAACAACTTGATATTTTTCTAACACGCATAATGAAACAGAATCCGTCATACTAATCTTTGAAGAAGATCTCAGCGCATCCCGCTTAAAATATATTGAGATCTCCTGCCGCAGATGAGATAAGTTTTCTAATTGTTTCGGAATTTTGAAACATTTAAGAAATCCAAGACAAATTTCTTTTTTCGGGAACAGTGCATGACACGTGCCGTATCAGGCATGGGTTGAGAAAAGGAAAGAAAATCTCTATTTAAATATGGAGCTTTTCACATAGGCAAGCTCCCGAAATCGGGGGCTTTCTTTTTTTCCGCATCATTGGATGACAAATAGAAATTCATAATCATCGCATGTTTCCTAGGATTTGGCCCGCAGGGCTTTGATGAGCGCTTCCTTGCTCATTTTTGACCGGCCGGCGATGTCGAGTTCCTTGGCTTTTTCATACAGCTCCTCTTTGCTCATTTCTTCATATTTTGGGGATCCGGACTTTTTGGCTGCCGTTTTCGCCTGCGGCTGCAGACTTGCCCCTGCCTCCCTTGCTGCCTTTTCCGGCGGCTGCTGCTCTGCATTCGCAGGCTTTGCACGAA
Source organism: Calditrichia bacterium (assembly GCA_037381445.1). Classification (GTDB taxonomy): domain Bacteria; phylum Calditrichota; class Calditrichia; order RBG-13-44-9; family RBG-13-44-9; genus JARRQT01. Next base: position 10,772 of record JARRQT010000077.1, on the reverse strand, counting down.
GTTCCTGTACCTTTTCTTTTATGATTTCCTCTGTTTCCGCTGTGCTGACATCCAGCAGGTCATATAACACACAGTGGCCCTTGGCGCCGCGATAAATAAATTCCGCGCCCAGAAAAGCCGCCAGCAGGCTGCGAAATGAGCCGCGCCTGAATGCATATATCAGCAGCGATCCGCCGCCCAGTATGGAGAGCAAACGTTCCAGTCTGCCTACATTAACTCTGTCATCTGAATCCTGAGTTGCCATTCCATTCTCCCTTTTGGTCAATTTGATTCAATTTATTGTTAGCAGATACTGCGCTCTTTTTCTGCCTTCCAAAATGCAGATTAGACATCTTTTTACCATGAAGCTGTCTTCCGCTGCACGCAGTTTACCTGCTTCCGTCGAGCGGCATACCTTCCATTTTACACATTTTCATTCAAGAAACAAAATGGCCCTATCCCTCGCGGAATTTAAAAGAGAGCCGCAGGCGGGTGCGATATGCAACCACTTTGTTATTTTCCAGTTTCAGATCCTGGGCCGTGACTTCCGCGATCCGCAGATCCTCCAGGGTTTTGCCCGCCTTATCCACGGCTTTTTTCGCCGCCTCTTCCCAGGAAACTGTGCTGGTGCCAACAACCTCGATGATTTTATAGATACTATCCGGCATGATGACTCCTCCTCCTTCTGGTTTTGTTCAGGCTGATAAAGCACACTTCACTGTGAGGATTTCATCTCATATGTATGTTGTATGAAAATAGCCGCCAGAGGTTTCAAACCACTATTTCGTCATTTGGTCAATAACAGATATTATTTCGTTTTAACCAATTTTGATGCAATTTCCTCTCAGCGCGAACTGCGCTGAAATCCCCAGGAGAGGATACAGAATTCATCATATTCATTATTTCCCACCACCACCTCGAACTTGCCGGTGTACCACCGGCTGACGCGAAAGATAGGGTAAGGGGAGGCGCCGGGATCAGGCTCTTCCTCTTCTTCATATTTGCCGAATTTTGATCCGTAAAAATCCTGTAGTTTCCCGTAAAGTGAATCGGCCACAGAACAATCCAGGTTTTTGGTGAGGGTGAACATGATGTTGTAGAGACTGTCGGCGGTGGTGAAGAGAAACTGCACCCTGGCAACCTGATTTAAAACCGACGTTTGAAATTGGGCCATCCTGTCATAGCCCCGATCTTTAAGTTCGGACAGCGCAGGAATTTCTTTTTTCACTGAAGCATAGCCGCTTCCCAACGGGATTATTTCGGCAAGTAATAATAATGAATCCGGTTCAGCGATTTTTGCAGTAACCGAACCCTGCTTTTGTACTGCCTCTTCTTGCTGCTGACATCCCGCCAGGAGAACCAATATGGCTGCCAGAAACAAACAGTAACCGTAAATTTTCATGCCAGATTCCTCATTTTGATTTTCATACAATATCCATAAATTTGTTTCAATTTTAAGGCACACTTCAGAAGGCAACGGATTTCCCGCGTGTTACAGAAAAGGATTTACCGCTCCTCAGTCACCGGGGAAATTTTTAATTTCAATCCGTTCAGTTCTCTGATGACGGCTTTGTCTCCCGGAGAGAACGTATGATCGCTCTCCGCCTTCCAGAATTCGCCGTTGATAAAGACAGTGCCCTTTGTGCCCTTCCATTCCCGGACCTCTACCGTTCTTCCGATCATTCCTTCCGCACCGCTGACGGGTTTTCGCTTCTTTCCCAATCCTGCTCCAAAAAGCGGAAGAATAACATGCTCCAGCAGTTCCCAAAAGGCATAAATGATGACAACCGCAATCAGAATATTCTTTATCATTTAAATCCGCTTTCTCCTGTTCGCTGGTCCCGTTCCGATAAATTCCAGCACCGGATCCCGCAACAGCATTCTTTTGCACCGCCGAAATAAAAATAATTTAAGGCTGCTTTTGCGATGATCACAATCCGATAAGCTATTAATGGACTGATTTCCGCAGAAAAATTTATCCGATACTTTATCCGGGAAATGATGATCAAACAATTGGGAAGCACGGTTGTCACAGAACCCGGAAAAATATCAATCCCCGCTGATGATATCCCTGGCGGCTTCGTAAGCCCCTTCCCGACGCGCAATCAGGGTGGAGATATTTCCCTTCACTCCGTAGATCTGGCTATGCCGCGTGACCAGGATGTAATCATATTTTTTGAAAAGCTCGTCCCGCAAATCCCGGTAAAAAAACTGCCACTCATTTTCTTCGAATTCCGGCGCCAGCCGGTGATAGTTGTAGGCTGTTTTTGAATCGAACCTCTCCTCTAGCCTCGCCAGTCTTTCATTTTCTTCGGCGATAAATAACTGAAAACGGTCCGAGGCGCCCTGGTTGAACCGCCAGAAATCATCCGCGGCTAACCGTATATTATCGCCGGGTTCAAAAGGCTCACCCTTTCCGACAATTTTTTTCATTTTATATTCTGCCATCTTTCACTGTTGAGTTTGGTTATTCCATTGCCAAAAAGCTCTTGTATAAAATCATAATACTCCACAGAGTTTTTTGTTGATCAATCCTTCGCGCAAAGGCTATCCCCCCGCCAGTTTAACGGTAAATTCCTTCTCTTTTAGAATTGTGAGGAGTTTATCCCGCTGATCCCCCTGAATGACAATAACGCCGTCCTTCACCGAACCGCCTGTTCCGCATTTCTGTTTGAGTTCGCTGGCCAGATCGTTCAGCGCCCCGGCCTCCAGCGGGAGGCCCGAAATCGTGGTGGCGGTCTTGCCATGCCTGCCCTTCACTTCCCTCCGGATACGGAGGATTCCATCTCCGGTACGGCCGCCGGATTTCTGCGAGCAGATGCATTCGTTTATTGGTTTGCCGCAATCGGGGCACATCCGGCCGCTTTCAGTGGAATAGACAAGCCCGGGTTTTTGTTTATCTTTCATGAACCCTGATACCCTTTTCCTGAAATATGGGGGATTTCAGGAGAGAAATCAAATCCTGGTTCATTTTTATGGATCTGCAAAATTACTGAATCATCAGGGTGGTATCCAGCCTGGAAGTGTCCGACCTCCAGAAGCGGAGTTCATAATCTCCCGCCTGCTGGACCCGGAGCCGGACCGGAATTTCCAGCCGGGCGGGGATGGCGATGCATATTTTGGATTTCTCTCTTCTGGCCCGGACCTTTACCGAAAAGTCCCGGCTTGCCTGTTTAACATCGGCCCCGGTAAGTTCCCAGCAGGGGTCCGGCACTGTCACATAACAAATTAACGACAGGGCATTGCTTTCTGCGGCAGTTACTCTAATTGAATCCACCGGGGCGGTCATGTAAACGTATCTCCCCTTTTCGGCATGCTTCTCACATGCCATTTGAAAAAGGGCGAAGAATAGAATTAACGATATTGTCCGTTTCATTTGTCGGCAAATTCAACAGGTCCGAGTTTAAAATTCCCAATCAGTTCCGGAATAATAAAATTCATACTGTCCCGTTATAGCGCTTTAAATTCTCCGGTTTCCTGAATATCCACGGTCACTTCCTCGATTTTGACCGGTATCCGTTTCCTGATTTTCGCGGCGTTTTCCTTTACGGAAATAATCAGGCCCACGCTCCCGTCCGAGGTGGGCCCGATACCTACACCCACGACGCCTTTTATCGACATCCACGATTGTTGATAATTTTGTTTCACTTCTTTAATTTTTTCCATCGATACCGGCATCTTGCCGCGTCCTTTTTATAATAGTTTATGAATTTGCTTATCCTTTGTTCAGGGCAGCGTAACATTCAGCGCCTGGAATACATTTTGAATGCGGTTGATGATAGTGGTGGTATTGCTTCCCGCGAAAAGCAAACCAACGATCTGGTTCTGGTCGTTCAGCACCGCAGAGCCGCTGTCTCCGCCCTGGCTCATGCTTCCTGCCAGCAGTTGATCAACAAAGGTAGCCGTTTTATTGGCCCCGTAACTCACCACCGCCGTTACATCTACCTGTTGAATGGTGCCTGTGGTCAGGCCGGTGGTTCGCCCGCTCTTTTTTATCGACATTCCCAGGGTTCCTTCCCCAACGCCGGAGATGGTCCCGATCTGCAGAATTTCGTTTATCACGTCATTAGGATTCACGGGCTCCGCAATGGCGCAATCCACCAGATTGTCAGCAGCCATCTTCACCCCGGTTTGCAGGCGGGTATTGCTTCCGATGAGCGCTGCGATGCTGTTCAAAAGATCCGCGGCAGCGTTTCCGATGGGACAGGAACTTCCGCCGCCATCAAAAGAGATTGGGATAAATTCGCTCAAGACCGCGATCTTATCGTTGCTGACCGTTCCGCCGTCATATGGCCCTGGCTGCAGTATAGGATCATTGATCGAAGCATCATTGCTGTTCGCCAGAACATGATTATTGGACAGGATGTACAGCTTGTTGTTTTTCTTTACCAGGCATCCCAGTGTCCCGGCGGTAATCTGATACTGGCCGATACTGACGCCCCCGGGCGCCGGACGAAACCGGCCCGTAGGCGGCTGCTGCGCCGAAATTATTCCGGAGGGATAGACATCGGTTGAAACCCCCTGAATGCTGGCCGGAATCAGCTCCCGGCTGGTCAGGGATTGTTTTGCTTTCTTTATTTCAACCGAACATATCAGTGCCAATTCCTGTGTAGGTTTCCCGGCGGACATTTTATAGCCCACACCAGTCGCCACCACATTGGGTTTGCTTAGCAGCTCGTGCCTGACATTTTTTAATAATTCTCTGGCCTGATTTAAATCTGTTGCCATAGTGTCCTCCTGCTTATTTTAAACAATATTATGCACAATTATTAAAATAAGCAATAGTTTATGGCCAAATATGTCATATTATTTCTATGCGCATAAATAAAAAGGACTGTTTACAGGGGGGCAGTGACTTTTATGACACCTGCAGGTGACGACCAAAATTGATCAATCTCCCATGCTATGCTTCTCAGGGAAAGAATAGATAAAATCTACAATTTATCAGGAAACCTGAACATGCCTTGAATTAAGCTACAGTTCCTTCAGGATTGCCTCCGCTTCAATTTCCACCAGCATATCGGGGTCAATCAGCCTGGTGACCTCAACCATGCTGGTTGCCGGGCGGATATTGCCAAAGAATTCGGCATGCGCCCTGGCGATCTTCTGCCAGTCATCCATATTCTTTAGATAAATCCGGGTGCGCACCACATCCTGAAGCGTAGCCCCCGCCTTATAGAGCGCTTTTTCAATATTGTGAATGGTCTGCACGGTCTGGGCATAAGCGTCACCGCTGCCCACAACATGATTATCACCATTGGTTGCCGTGGTGCCGGACACATAGATGAAAGGCCCCATCCGCACGGCGCGGGAATATCCCACCACAGGCTCCCATTTTGCATTCGATGCAACATTTTTTCTTTCCATGAAAACAATTACTCCTGATTTTACGATTTACTGCTTTTTTGAAAATCTACCGGATTTCTTATTCACCCCCAATAAAAATCAGGCTGATAAGGCGCCGGCATGAATCGGTCACTCGGCAGCCCTTCATTCAGTTATTCATATCGAAGCGCTTCGATGGGATCGAGCCGTGAAGCGGTAATTGCCGGCCAGAGGCCGAATGTCAATCCCACAGCGGTACAGAATAACAGACCGCCAATGGCCCATCCCAGGGGAACATTGATCGCAAATCCGGTAAAAATCGTCACAATATTCCCCAGGCCAAAACCAACCATCACGCCCAGAGTACCGCCAATATTGCAGAGAATGATGGCTTCCAGAAGGAATTGCGCCAAAATATTCTTTCGCTTGGCTCCCAACGATTTGCGGATGCCAATCTCTTTGGTTCGCTCCGTGACGGAGACCAGCATAATGTTCATGATGCCGATACCCGCCACAATGAGCGCCACAATTCCGATCACGAAAGCGCCCATTTTTATCCCGGCGGTTGTATTATTAAAAGTCTTGATCTGACTGTCGTTGGTAAAAATTTCAAAATCGTCCTCATCCCGCGGATTGACATTCCGTTCCATTCTCAGAACGCCCCGGACTTCTTCAATGGCGTCCCGCAGCAGCTCCGGCGATTTCGCCCGGACCGTAATGTTGACGGACCGCTCCCGCCCACGCTGATCATACGCGCCATAAATTCTCTGGAACTTGGTGATGGGCATCAGCAGGTAATTATCAAAATTCCCGCCCAACGCTGATTTCTTCTCTTCAAAAACACCGACCACGATAAACTTCCTGCCATCAATTTTGATGGTTTTCTGAACCGGATCCACAAAAGGAAAAAGCTTTTCCGCAACGGCATTACCGATTACCACCACGCTGCGCCCAATCTTGATGTCTTCATTGCTCAGATTGCGTCCCAGATGAATATAGTGGGTATTGTTGTCCGGATACTCCGGTGTCCCGCCGCAAATGGTGAGATTCTGGTTGGTCGATTCTTTTTTATACTTAGCGATGTGTCCGAAATCCCACAATTCGGCGCCCACCAGATCCACGGTCTTTACTTTTTCCCGGATAGCATTGGCATTTTCCACCGTCAGGGGTCTGCGTTGCTGAATTTTTCGCCAATCCACATTATTCCCGAATCCGCCGCCGGCCGGCCATTTCTGGGCCTGAAAGGTAGTGGTTCCCAGAACACTCAATTCCTTTTCGATAGTACTTTGGATTACCGAGATCCCGGTCATCACGGCAATGATGGAAGATACTCCCGCAATGATGCCCAGCAGGGTCAGAAACGATCTGAGTTTATGGTTCCAGATGGCAGTATGCGCCATTTTGAATGCTTCAATGAATCCCATATTGTATCCCTCGCGAATAATCGAAAAAATTGTTCTGCCTATTCATATCTCAGCGCCTCAATGGGATTAAGCCTCGCCGCCCGGTAGGCAGGGATAATCCCGGAACACACCCCCACCAAAACCGAAATGATGAGCGCGATGACAACGATGGGCATCGAGATGCTCGCGGGCATCAACAGCGAATTGATCAGGGCGGTTACACCGAATGCCAGCGCCAGACCCGCCAGTCCGCCCAACAGACAGATTGTGGAGGATTCGAACAGAAATTGAATCAGGATGGTCCGCTTCTTGGCTCCAATCGCTTTGCGGATGCCAATTTCACGGGTGCGTTCCGTTACCGACACGAACATGATATTCATCACCCCGATGCCGCCAACCAGAAGAGAGATCCCCGTGATCAGCAGGCCGATCAGAACCACCACGCCCATCACATTGTTGTAGGCGCCCATGAGGGTGTCCATTTTGTTGATGGAAAAATCGTCCTTTTCAACCGGCTTTAATTTGCGGATTTTTCGCATCTCGCCCACCAGTTCATACTCAAAATCAGCCATGGATTCCTGGCCGGGTGCCTTCACCACAATATTGAAATCTCGATTCTTCCCGCCAAAAGATTTTATTAATGAGGTGATGGGGATGAAAATCTGGCGGTCGAAGTTGGGGCCGCCAAAGAAGCTGGCGCTCCCCTGCTTCTCCATAACGCCAACCACGCGGTAGGCATAGCGCCCGATTTTCATTTTTTTATTCAGCGGGTCGACATTTTTGAACAGCTTTTCCCTGATCTCGGAGCCGATGACGCACACATTTTTCTTATATTGAATATCATTGGCGGTCAGGAAGCGGCCGAATTCCGGGACGGAGGTGGAAACCATGATATGTTTTTCAGTGGTGCCGATAATGTCAATATTCTCAAGTACCTCAGAGCGGTATTTGATGTGGCGGTTTGTGTGGGTGCTGGGATTCACCGCCAGCGCCGATTTCAAATGGCGTTCCAGTTTCTCCGACTGTTTCAGTGTCAGATTTTCCCGGTTTCGCAGTTCAAACCAGTCACCCGTGAAAACCCAGGGCATGCGGGAGACATAGAGCACATCCGATCCCAGGGCCGAAATACTCTCCTTGAATTTATTTCCCAGCCCATTTGCCGCGGTCATGGTAGTAATCACGGCCACGATACCGATGATAATTCCCAGGGTGGTGAGGATTCCTCTGGCCTTATTGGCTTTAATTGCTCCGAGGGCAATTTTGAAGGACTCTATATTTTCATGTAATGTTCTCATTCCCTATACCATCTTGTTAGTGCAGACATTCCCAAATTTTCAAAGAAATGATAATTTTTTTGCAGTTGACCTTATTTCACCGTGAGATTTTTGAACTAATTGGCAAAAACATAATCATACCGGCTGCTCTTTTCGTTCAGCGTATCGCTTTCTACCAAACCATCTTTCAGGCGAATGACCCGCTCCGCATGGTCGGCGATGTCGGTTTCATGGGTCACAAGTATGATGGTATTCCCGGCTTCATGAAGTCGGTCAAAAATTTCCATGATCTCCTCGCCGGTAGTCGTGTCAAGATTTCCGGTGGGTTCGTCCGCGAGAATAATGGAAGGATTATTTACCAGGGCCCGCGCAATGGCAACTCTCTGTCGCTGTCCGCCGGACAGCTCACTGGGCTTATGTTTCATTCGGTCAGTCAAACCAACTTTTTTAATTGCATCTTCCGCCATTATTTTTCGTTTGGCCGAATGAACGCCGCCATACACCATGGGCAGTTCCACATTATGCAGAACATCCGCCCGCGGCAGCAGGTTAAATGTCTGGAATACAAACCCGATTTTCTGATTCCTGATTTCGGCCAGTTGGTCATCATTTAATCCACTCACATCGTCGTCTTCCAGAAAATAGGAACCGGAAGTGGGAGAATCCAGACAGCCCAGCACATTCATCATGGTCGATTTTCCGGAACCGGACGGCCCCATGATAGCCACATATTCACCCGGATCGATGTCAAGAGAAATTCCGCGCAGCGCATTCACTTCTTCGCTGCCCATTTTGTAGGTCTTCATAAGATTTTCTACTTTAAGCGCCATTTTGTCATCCTTCCGTTTATGCAATATTCTCAGCAGTTTAGTTATCGCTATTTTTGGGCATTCGGCTTCCGGATAATGACCGGCGAGCCATTTTGCAGATCCTGACTGATGGCCCGGTAATTCCCGACAACAATCTCATCCTGCTCCGCCAGCCCTTCTTTAATTTCGATGTGGGTATCACTCTGGATACCGGTTTTTACCTGTTTAGCTTCAGCAACACCATTATTCACCACAAAAACCACTTCCACAAATCCGTCTTTGTCGGGAACAAAAGTTTGCGCGGCCGAATCATCGGCAATGGCTTCACTGCCATTGGGCTTCGGGGCTGTCCTGATCAATTGCTGGGGCGTGCGAACGGCCACACTCTGAATGGGAATGCCGAGAGCGTTCTCCCTGGTATCGGTGATAATGTCCGCGCTGGCGGTCATTCCGGGCCGTAATTCTTCGCCGGGATCCGACAACGCCACTTTCACTTCAAACTCGGTTTTCTGGTCTGCCGAACCGCTGCCTGTGATCTTGGCGGTATTAGCGATTTCCGTAACCTCGCCATAAAATACCTTGTCGGGCAGGGCATCAACTTCAATCTTCGCGCTGTCGCCAATCGCCACGGACACGATATCATTCTCATCCACATCCACCAGCGCTTCCATGCCTGCCATGTTTGAGACTACCATAATCACATCTTCCTGAAACTGGGAACCGAGGGCAATTTCTCCCACCTCTTTGTTCAATTGACTGATGGTGCCGGCCATTGGAGAATAAATGGTAGTCTTGGAGAGGTCATCCTGGCTCTGCTTTAATGCAGCAGCCGCCTGGTCCACCTGCTCCAGCACCGACTGATAGCGGGCCTTTTCCACCTGGTATGCGGCGTAAATCTGGTCCAGCGTGGCCTGCGATTCCAGCTTTCTGTCGAAGAGTTCCTTCGTCCTGTCGTAGTCCTTTTCCGCTTTTACCATATTTTCCTTGGCCAGCTTGGCATTGGCTTCCACAGACCGCAGATTTGCCTCGGCACTTTCCAGCATGGCCTGAAATCTTTCACGGTCCAGTTCCACCAGCAAAGCCCCCTTTTCCACCCAGTCGCCTTCTTTCACTTCCAGTCGGGTTATTTTGGCCCCCACATCGGCACTGATCTTCACCTGTGTCTTTGGCTGGATCCGGCCGGTGGCGGCCACCGTCTGTACTATTTTCTGCTTCTTTACCTTCTCGGTGGTCACTTCCACACCTTTTGAACCGTCGCCTTTCCGGGTAATACCAATGATGACGACTGCGACAATGATAATCGAAATCGATAAGATGATGATCTTTTTCTTTGACATGACTGGTTAAACCTCCGTGATCTGAATTATTCTTTAAATCATTATCTGTATATATTTCTGAAGCAAATTATTTCTGCAAATTGTGTTCAGCGAAGCCCTTTGTAACATCAGAGCCATGCCACACTTTACGATGGCCTTTTTGAAATTGTTACATCCCGCGGAAGGTAAATTTGGAATTGAATTTTTTATGAAAGAAGGTTGGGGTGAAAAGCAGATAATCTCTTAAAAAATCTAAGTGAATAAAGGGGAATTACATATCTGAAGGAATAAAGGGGGTTGCCGGATTTATTTCATGCGGATTATTGATGGGGATAGTGTCGAAGCTTTATTGGAGGGACAGTCCGGAATTCCGGGATTCAGAATTTTATGGGGATTTGTTTTTGCCGTTCGCAGAACAGCAATGACCGGGATTTCTGCGAATCCAATGAACTAAGAATTAATTAATTTGGTTTCTGCCGATATATGGGAATGATACTTTAGAGATAAGGGATGGCTAATAGCCGAGGGTAAATAAAATAAAAAATGGCCTGGTGACGACCTACTCTTCCACCTCTGAAAGAGGCAGTACCATTGGCGCGGGCGGGCTTAACTTCTCTGTTCGGAATGGGAAGAGGTGTTTCCCCGTCGCTATAGTCACCAGACCAA
>JARRQT010000076.1:0-32198 GCA_037381445.1 Calditrichia bacterium | reverse complement strand
TTTGTTATCGTCTATTCAATCATCATCCTGGCCGCCATTGCCACCTGGTTTGTGCCGGGCGGAGAATATCAAAGGAAAACCGTCCAGGAAGGCGGGACAAGTCGTCAGATTCTGGTGAAGGATTCATTTCAATACCAGGAAAACAATCCCCAGTTTTTTGCCGTCTTCGAAGCTCCCCTGAAAGGCATTATCCGGATGGCAGACATCATCGGTTTTATTTTTCTGGTAGGGGGTGCCTTCTTTATTTTTCAAAAAACCGGCGCCATCAATGCTGCGATTAACGAGATCGTGCGCCTCATGAAAGGCCATGAGAAATGGATCATCGTCATCGTCATGACCCTGTTTTCATTTTTCGGCGCGTTTTTTGGCATGTGCGAGGAAGCCATGCCGTTCGTTCTCATCTTCGTTCCCCTTGCCCTGGCCCTAGGGTATGATTCCATTACCGGTCTCTGCTTTTCCTTTTTGGCAGCCGGAATAGGTTTTGCGGGTGCTTTCTTCAATCCTTTTACCGTTCAGATCGCCCAAAAATTTGCGGAAATCCCGCCCGTTTCCGGTTGGGAATACCGGGCACTGATTTGGCTATTTGTTACCGGATTTACCATATTCTGGACTATCAGATATGCCGAAAAAATCAAAAAACGTCCGGAACTGAGCCCAACCTATGAATCGGACAACGAGCGCCGGCACCAGTTACACCTGGACAACCAGGAACTCGGGAGTTTCAACAAATCGCATGCAGGCGTTCTGTTAACGCTCCTGTTTGGAATTTTCATCTTATTCTACGGCGTAATCGAAATGGAATGGTACATCACAGAATTAGCCGCTCTGTTCCTGGCAATGGGAATTGTCGGGGGCTTCCTGGGAAAATTGAGCGCCAATGAGATTGCCGAAGGATTCATGGAAGGGGCCCGCGATATTGCGGGAGCCGCGCTCATCGTTGGTTTTGCGGCCGCTATCATCGTGATCCTCGAAGATGGCAACATCATGGACACCATTCTGCACAGCATGTCAAACCTGACCGGGGAGTCACGGCCATTACTGTCCTCCTATATGATGTATATCGTGCAGATGGGACTTAATTTCTTCATCCCCTCGGGCACCACTAAAGCCGCGCTCACCATGCCGCTGTTTGCGCCCCTTGCCGATCTCAGCGGCATTACCCGGCAAACTGCAGTGCTGGCATATCAGTTTGGGGATGGTTTCACCAATATGATAATACCCACTTCCGGCGTAACGGTAGGTACCCTGGCCATGGCCAAAGTGCCATTTGAGAAATGGTTCAAATGGCTGCTGCCGCTGGAGATTGCTTTTATTATCATCGCCTTGCTTTTGCTGATTCCGCCGGTCTTGTTTCACTGGACGGGATATTAACATGAATGAGATAATGAAAAATTTATTTCATTATCCGGTTGTTGTGTTTCAAAATGATTCATATATTTTGAAAACGCAACATACGGAGGATTTTTATAATGGAAAATATCCAACAGGTCATTGTTGATAATCTGCCCAACTATTCCAAAAACCAAAGAGTTCTGGCAAATTTCATCCTCGAAAACCTGCAGACCGTCTCCCTTTTGTCCGTAAATGACGTGGCAGAAAAGGCGGGGGTCAGCAGCGCGACAGTTGTCCGGTTTGCGAGGGTGCTCGGCTTCAACGGCTATCTGGAGTTTCGCAATTATCTGGTTGAGCTTTTGAAAGAACAATTATCGCCGGTAGAAAAATATAAGGCAACCATTTCTAAAAGAGAGGAATATCAGGACAGTTTGAGCAAAGTGGCCCAGCAGGTGGTGAAAAACATTGATAAAAGCCTGCAGCATAATCTGCTGGAAGATTTCAAGCATGTGGTAACCCATATCAGGGAGGCCGAAAACATTTTTTGTGTCGGAATGGGTATTTCAAAATATATGGGCGAAATATTAGCCTATCTTTTAAAACTGTATATGAAAAAAGCTGCTTCAATCAATAATGATACGCTCTCCTTTGCCGAGCAGATCATTCTGCTCAATCCAAAGGACCTGGTCATTGCCTTTAGTTTCCCCCCCTACAGCCGCCAGACGGTGGAATCGGCGCAGCTGGCGCACAGCCTGGACATTCCGGTCATCAGTTTTACGGACAAAAAAACCGCGCCCATTGTGCAGTACTGTGAGCATGTTCTGATTGCCAAAACAGACAATATATTATTTACCAATTCGCTGGGAGCAATTGCAGTGCTGATGAATGCGCTGGTAACAGAGATTGCGCTCACCGAAGAAAACAAGGTGATGGAAGGCTTAAAAAAGGTCGAAAAATATGTAAACGATCCGCGTTACTATTATTGATATTTCTCCGCTTTTTCTATCGGCAGCCACACTTTCCGGAAAGGAGACCTGCTTCATGCGTTACATTATCGGTATTATTTCTGCCTTGATTTTTGCAATGGGATTCGGCTGTTCTTCCGATGCCGGCAGGGACATTAAAGGGAACCTGATCATTATCGGAGGCGGTAAACGGCCTACAGCGGTTATGGAAAAATTCATGGAGCTGGCGGGCGGCAAAGATGCCAGAATTGCCATCATTCCCATGGCCAGTGAATATTATCAGGAATCCGGCCCGGAATATGAAAAAGAATTTTTGGCTCTGGGCGCTTCCGAAACAAAAGCGTTTTACATCCACGACAGTCTGGAAGCCAATTCCGACTCTCTCGTTCAGGCGCTCTCCCGTTACAGCGGCATCTATTTCGGCGGCGGCGATCAAAACCGCCTGACCCGGATATTCCTTCATACCCGCTGCATGGATTTATTCCATCGAAAATATAAAGAAGGTGCTGTGCTGGCCGGAACCAGTGCGGGCGCAGCAATCATGAGCCAGATCATGATCACCGGCGACGGCAACTGGACGGTTCCCGATAAAGACAGCGTGATGACCAGTCAGGGCTTTGGTTTCGTAAAATCTGCTGTTATTGATCAGCATTTCCTTAAACGCCAGCGGCTGAACCGTTTGCTGACAGTGGTCGTAGACAATCAGATCAGGGGTATCGGTATTGATGAAAGCACTGCGCTGTGGGTCAAACCCGGGGGCAATGTCGAAGTGCTGGGAAACAGCGTTGTCATCGTCATTGATCCTTCCCGGGCAAAATATCCCCCAAAACCGGGAAGCCGGCTGATTGGCGCGCAGGATTTGCGGATGGATATTTTGCGTCCGGGCGATCGCTTCCGGCTCTGATTGCACAGAATTTTTTTCAAATCCCGGTCTTATGTCACCCCGATCCCGGTCGCAATACTCCGGATTGGGGTGATTCTTTTTTGCTCGAAATCAATTCCATTCCCCCCAAAAAAATTCAATTTTCCATGCGCAACGACAAGTACCCGCTTGCATACCTCGCCCTCTGCGTCTATATTTGATGATGTCAAAAAAGGTCCATACACATATGAGACTTTCATCTAAAACACATCGTGAGGCCTGTTATGAAAAAATTATTGCTTGTATTTCTATTGTTTCTCTTTGCCGGGATTGGTATGGCGCACTCCGCGGATAGCCTGTTCTTCCCGTACCAATACGAGGAGTTCAAACTTGACAACGGCTTCAAAACCTATCTAATTCCGGTGCACGGAAGCGGACTGGTTGCTTACTACAGCATTGTCAGGACCGGCAGCCGCGATGAATGGGAACAGGGGAAATCGGGGTTTGCCCACTTCTTTGAACATATGATGTTTCGCGGAACCAAGAAGTACCCCGGGCCGGTGTACGATCGCATGATCACCGAAATGGGCGCCGATGCCAACGCCTACACTACTGATGATTACACCGCTTTCCACCTCGTATTTCCAACCACCTATATGAAAAAGGTGATGGAGCTTGAAAGTAATCGTTTCGAAGATCTGTCCTATTCCGAAAGGGATTTCAAAACCGAAGCGGGGGCGGTTTACGGAGAGTTCCGCAAGGGCCGCGTAAATCCCTGGTGGGTTCTGGAAGAGAACCTGTACGATCTGGCTTTTGTGAAGCACACCTATAAACATACCACCATCGGATTCGAAGCGGATATCAAGAATATGCCCAACATGTATCAGTACAGCCTAAGCTTTTTCAAACGGTACTATCGTCCGGAAAATGTGGTGCTGGTAATCACAGGCGATTTTGATCCCGTCCGAACCAAGGAACTGATCCAGGAATACTACGGGAGTTGGAAGAAAGGATTTGTGCCGCCCAAAATCCAGAAAGAACCGGTGCAGAGGAAGGAAAGATCAAAAGTTGTCAAGTATCCAGGAAAGACCCTGCCCATTCTGGCCATCGGGTATAAGGGACCAGCTTTCGATCCAACGAATAAAATGGTTGCCGGCGCCTATATTTTGGGCGATATGGCTTTCGGTGAAAACAGTGATTTGTACAAAAAGCTGGCGCTGAAGGAACAGAAAGTTGAATTCATTGAGCCTGATTTTTCTTATCACCGGGACCCGAATCTGCTCATTATTTACAGCATGATTAAAAATGAGAATGATATTTCCTATGTCAAGGGAGAAATCGACGATACCATCGAGAAATTTAAATCGCAGGCGGTAAGTGAAACCGAATTAAAGAATTACATTGAACATGTACGATACCGTTTTTTGATGAACCTTAATAACCCTGATAATATCGCCGGAAGTCTGGCCCGCTACATTGCCATGACCGGACGATTGGAATCGGTAAATGAGTTGTTCAATACCATGGATAGTCTGACACCGGACGACATCCGCGCGGTTGCCAACCGTTATCTCCAGAGTTCACACAGCACCGTAATCACATTAGAGGGGGAAAAATAATGAGAAAATTCCTGATTTTAATATCGATGTTCCTGATTGGCGGAACATTCATTTTTACCTCATGCCAAAAATCAACAGGTGAAAAAATGGTTCTCTACCCTGTTCAGGAAGACCCCACCATTTCCATACGGATAATGTTTGAAGTAGGATCACAGAATGATCCTGTCGGAAAAGACGGGCTGGCCGCTTTTACCGCCGCCATGCTCACCGAGGGCGCAACCCAGAAACTCTCCTATGAAAATATTCTGGAGAAGCTGTACCCCATGGCGGCATCCATTAACAACCAGGTGGACAAAGAGCTTACCGTCATTTACGGACGGGTCTATAAGGACCATATTCAGGATTATTACGATCTGTTCAGGCAGGTTATTCTGGAGCCGGGTTTCACCGAGGAAGATTTCAACCGGGTTAAGAGCAGTATGCTGAATTATGTGGAAAACAATCTCCGTTACGCCAATGATGAGGAACTGGGCAAGAAAGCGCTGCAGGAATTCATTTTTGAGGGGACACCCTACGGCCATATCGTGGAAGGCCACGTTTCCAGCCTGAAGGCAATTACCCTGGATGATGTGAAAGCTTTCTACAAAAATTATTATACCAGGGACAATGTTATCATCGGACTGGGAGGAAGCTACGACAGCGGTTTTGTAACCCGGGTGAAAAGCGACATGAAAACTTTGCCCTCCGGCAAAAATCTGCAGCAGCCCGGCAAACCGCAGGTAAAGCCGATCAATGGACTGGAGGTCAGAATCATTGAGAAACCCGGCGCCAATGCCACCGCTATCAGCTTCGGATATCCCATCGATGTGCTGCGGGGCCAGAGAGGATTTTATGCACTGGCAGTTGCCAATTCATGGTTTGGCGAGCACAGAAATTCCTCCTCTCACCTTTACCAGGTCATACGGGAAGCCCGGGGCCTGAATTACGGCGATTACTCCTACATCGAATATTTCCCGCAGGGCGGTTCCCGCCAGTTTCCGCCTCCCAACGTGGCGCGCCATCAGCAAATTTTTGAGGTGTGGATAAGGCCGGTTCCCAATGATGCCAAACTATTCGCTTTCCGGGCAGCAGACCGCGAGCTTCACAAACTGGTTGATAACGGCCTCACGGACAGCGAATTCAAACTCACGAGCAATTTTCTCAAAAACTACGTGCTCCATTTCGCCCCTACCACCATGTCCCAGCTCGGTTATGCCATGGATGACCAATTCTACAATATTGATGGCAGTTACTTAAAGATCTTCCGTCAAAAAATGACAGATTTGTCCAAGGCAGAAGTGAATGAGGCCATCAAAAAATACCTGCAATATAAAGACATGAAAATTGTATTTGTTACCGATAATGCTGAGAAACTGAAGGAAATGCTGGAGAATGATACTCCCAGTCCCATAAAATACAGCACGCCCAAACCGGAATATGAAAAGTTGGACTGACGCAATAATCCGATAGGCTTCTGGTCAAATGGCAGTCTTGAGGGCAGTAGTTGCCGGATTTCCCAAAAATTCAAACGGCTAGAATTCACCCTCGGATTGATCCCATTTAAATAATTTGCGGGCATTTTCGGTGGTGATGCGGCAGACCTCTTCCATGGAGACGCCGTGCACTTCGGCAAGTTTCTTGGCCGTATATTTCACATAGGCCGGCTCGTTTCGTTTGCCCCGTTTTGGTACCGGAGCCAGAAAGGGGGAATCCGTTTCCAGCAGCAGCCTCTCCAGCGGGACATATTTCACCACTTCCATCTCTTTGAAATTCTTAAAAGTTATTACCCCGGTAAAGGAAATGAACATCCCGCGCTGCAAGTAAAACTCGGCATCGCGGATGTTTCCCGCAAATGAGTGCATCACGCCAGAGAGCCTGTCTATTCCCCATTCCCCGAAAATCGACTGCATTTCCTTCTGCGCTTCCCGGTTGTGAATCACGACCGGGAGGTCAAGCTCACCGGCCAACGCAATCATTCTCTCCAGAACCGGGATCTGATCCTGCAGGGAAACGTCGTCCCAGTACAAATCCAGACCTATTTCTCCAATGGCCACTACTTTCTTTTCGGACATGGCCAGTTCTTTTATCGCTGCCACATCCTTCAGCGCGGCATGGTAAGCATCGGTGGGGTGGATACCCACGGCCGCAAACACCTCCTCATAACGCCCGGCAATCTGCACAGCGGCCTGGCTGGTTCCGAGGTCCGTCCCCAGCGTGAGCATTCTGATAATCCCGGTCTGCCGGGCACGCTCAATAGTCCGCGTCAGATCATCCTGATACTGATCGAAATGCAGGTGAGTATGTGTGTCGGTTAATTTCATTTTCAGATGGTCTTCCTTTAACAATGAAAAGATAAAACAAAGCCGGAAAGAAATTGTTTCCGGCTTTTAAGGCAGCAAAAATTTTCGAAGTCTGATTTGTTTCCAAATTTTTCAGGATGCATTAATTATTAGTGAAAAAATAGCAGCGTTACAAGCACGAAAACCGGAACAAGAATTATCAGCGAATAGAGCATATATCCGAAAAAACTGGGCATCTTGATATTCTGCTCCTCAGCAATGGATTTCACCATAAAATTAGGCGCATTCCCAATATAGGTCATGGCGCCGAAGAACACCGCTCCGGTGGAAATTGCCTTCAGGTAAAGACCCTGATGGGCGATAAGGCTCGCCACTGCCTGCGGTTCAGGCATGCCGGCAAAGAATTGACCGAGAGAAGTATTTAAAAATGTCAGGTAAGTGGGGGCGTTATCCAGAAAACTGGAAAGCGCGCCTGTCACCCAGAAATAATGCCAGGGCTGTTTCACGGCATCAATAATGAAATGGAGGTGTCCTTCCTCCCCTGCCTTCAGCATGGCCAATGCCGGGATAATAGTCATAAAGATGCCGGCAAATAATTTTGCGACTTCTACAATAGGAAACCAGCTGAATTCATTGCCCTCGCGGATCTTCCAGACGGTGGTCTTGAGCGACAACAAACCCATGAGGATCAGGAAACCGTCCCGCATAAGATTTTGAATCGGCATATGCACGCCCATGATTTGCACCTCTCCCACTTTTACCAGACCGCTGAACAGCACGCCGGCAATAATCCCCAGCAGGAACCAGAGATTGTGCAAACCGCTGATGGTCATAGTAGCAGTCAGTTTCTGCAGCGTTTTCCGCGGGCCCATACCCCCTTCAATTTCATACTGTTCCTTGAGTTCAATTTCGTCCATATCTTCCGGGACCTCAAAGTGGTAGGCCTTCAGGTGCAGTTTTTTGTGCCATCCCTCCTTGCGGAAAACTAGTGTATCGAAAACAAAAAATCCCAGCAGGAGCATGCCGGATAAAAAGGCCATCTCTGTAAATATATTAAATGTCCAGAAAAACGGGACATGGTGCAGGAAACCGAGGAAAAGGGGCGGATCGCCGAGGGGCGTTAGAGAACCCCCGATGTTGCTGACAAGAAAGATAAAAAAGACAATGAGGTGGATTTTGGATTTGCGGTATTTGTTCATTCTGATCAGCGGCCGGATGAGCACCATGGAAGCGCCGGTGGTACCGATCCAGGAGGCCAGGAAAGTCCCGATTATTAAAAGGATAAGATTGGCGACAGGCGTCCCTACCGGAGCACCTTCCACCAAAATTCCTCCCGCAACCGTGAACAGCGCCCACAGCAGGATTATGAAAGGAATATAATCCGTCAGATAAATATGAATAATTTCAGAAAAGGCTTCACTTTGATAGGCAAACAAAAAAGGTATGGCAAATAAAAGCGCCCAGAATGCGGATACTTTGCCATAATGATGATGCCAGAAATGGGGCGCTACCAGCGGAAATATGGCAATTGACAATAAAATTCCCACAAACGGAATGATGCTCCAGAAGGGCAGTTCCGCTCCCAGGTCTCCCGCCTGATGGCTCTCACCATGCACTTGCGCACCCTCTGCCTGCTGATGTATGGCTGCGCTGTCTGGAGAAGACGTGGAATGCTGCGCCACCGCCGATCCGAAAGGTAAAACAAGCCCCAGAATTATCAAGCCAAGTAAAATCCAGCGTCCATTCGCTTTATCCATCATCCGTTCCTTTCCCGGTTTTAACAGATCCGCATTAAGTTGTACGCCACATTAGCGATCAATCTAAAAATCGGAACCTTTTTTTCAAAGTTTATTTTTAATTAACTGTTGTGTTTTCCCGTTATTTTTGTCTAAAATATTTATCGGCTGAGGCCTTTAAAAAATAAGCTGTTATCTTTTTTTCTGACCAATCGTGAACCTTTTAAAAAAGGAGGCATTAATGTTAATAAGAATTTCCAGATGGTTAATTTTATTAACGATGGTAATCAGCAGCATGGCATTGGCAAAAAGACCTATTGAGTTCAACGATTTATTCGGTATGGCAAGAGTGGCCGATCCCCAAATTTCTCCGGACGGTCAGTGGATCGCCTATACCGTGACCCGTTTCGACATCGAGAAGAATTCCAAAAACAGTGATATTTATCTGGTATCGTCCGATGGGAAAACGGTTCGGCAGCTTACTTTTTCCGATAAAGCAGATTTTTATCCCCGCTGGTCTCCCGCCGGTGATGAACTGGGATTTATTTCCACCCGGGAAGGCACCGCTCAAATATATGTAATCAGCATGAAGGGCGGGGAAGCTCGCAGGGCCACCGATATTCCCACAGAGGTTAACAGCTTTGCCTGGTCACCGGACGGAGAGTATTTTGCGGTCGCCACGGCCATGCTTCCCGAAGCGTCATCTCCCGAAGAGAGCCAGAAGATGGTGGAAGAAAAAGAGAAGAATGACGGCAGCGGAATGGAAATTGAACATCTGCTCTATCGGCACTGGAATCATTGGCGAAAGGGAAAATACAGTCATGTCCTTTTGGTGCAGCGGGACGGAACTTACCTGCGCGACCTCACGCCCGGCCCCTATGATACGCCCCCCATCGATCTGGGCAGCAGCCATGATTTTGTTTTCTCACCCGATGGAAAATATCTCGGTTTTGTGAAAAATACCGATCCGATCGTCGCGATCAGCACCAATAACAATATATGGATCACCCCGGTTGACAAGGTGAACCAAAAACAGATTACTACCTGGAAGGGAAATGATAACGGCCCGCGCTACTCGCCGGACGGTCAATATATTGCCTACCTTTCCATGGCGCGACCCGGTTTTGAGGCTGACCAGCAGGACCTGAAGATCTATAATCTGCAGACCGGCGAAGAGCGAAATCTCACTGAAAAACTGGACCGCTCCGTAACAGATTTTGTGTGGGCGCCGGACGGGAAAAAGCTCTACTTTTTTGTTCCCAACCATGGCCGGCACCGCCTGTATGAAGTCGATCTGCAAAAGGACAAGCTCAGCCTCCTGCTGGACAAACAGTTTATCAATGAATTTGATATCAGTCCTGACGGCAAATTTCTGGTCATTTCGCGGCAGGCAGTCAATGACCCAACGGAATTATATCGTTTCGATCTAAAAAAGAAAGAACTGACCCAATTGACTTTCACGAACAAAGAGCGGTTGGCCGAACTGGATATGAATCCCCTTGAGGAGTACTGGTTCACCGGGGCAAAGAATGATTCCATCCAGCTTTTCATGGTCAAACCGCCCCAATTTGATCCCAACAAGAAATATCCCATGGTTTCTCTCATACATGGCGGACCGCAGGGCTCCTGGGGGGATGATTTCCATTACCGCTGGAATGCCGAAATGTTTGCCTCTCCCGGTTATGTGGCCATCATGATAAATTTCCACGGCAGCCGCGGGTACGGGCAGGCTTTTGTGGATGCGGTTAGCAAGGACTGGGGCGGCGCGCCTTATGATGACATCATGATTGGCACCAAATGGGCCGCCGATAAATTTTCGTTTGTAGATAAAGACCGCATCGGCGCCGCGGGTGCTTCCTACGGCGGATTCATGATTGACTGGATTGAGGGCCATAATGATGAAGGCCTGTTCAAAACACTGGTCTGCCATGACGGTGTATATGAACAGGTAAGTGAATTCGGTGCGACTGAAGAGCTGTGGTTTCCTGCCTGGGAATTCAACGGATATCCATGGCAAAAAGGCAGCCTTTATGAAAAGTGGAACCCGGCGAACTTTGTCGAACATTTTAAAACGCCCATTTTAATCGTGCACGGAATAAAGGACTTCCGGGTGCCGTATACCCAGGGTCTGCAGGCTTTTACAGCCGTGCAGTTGCAGCATGTTGATTCGAAGCTTCTGATTTTCCCGGACGAAGACCATTTTGTTCAGAAACCCAAAAATGCCAGGCAATGGTGGAGGAATGTGTACGACTGGCTGGGCAAGTATTTAAAACCATAATTTTATCGGATGATCGTTCCCGCCGGATATTCCCGGCGGGTGCGGTTGATTGCGGAAGGAGGAATAAATGCAGGTTGGCAAATATCAGGTCCATTTAATCGATACCGGCAGATACCGTTTGGATGGCGGGGCAATGTTCGGGGTTGTCCCGCAGGTCCTGTGGAAAAAGAAAAATCCCCCGGATGAAAAAAACCGGATTTTCATGGCCTTGAATACGCTGCTGCTGAAAGCGCCGGGCCGGAACATCCTGATAGATACCGGCATCGGAGACAAATCCACTGAAAAATTCAGGGATATATACGGTATCGACCATTCCCGGCACTCCCTGCTCAAAGCGCTGGCCGCCCATAAAATTCAACCGGAGAACGTCACCGATGTAATTCTGACCCACCTGCATTTCGATCACGTGGGCGGGGCCACGTATTATGACAAAGAAGGCAGGCTGAGCTTACGCTTTCCCCATGCCACCCATTACGTGCAGAAAAAACAGTTGGAATGGGCACAGAAAAGATTTGAAAAGGACCATGCCAGTTATCTCTCCGAGAATATTGATCCGCTGGTCAAATCGGACAATCTCAAGATTCTGGACGGCCCCCGCGCCCTTTTCGACGGCGTGGAATTGATCCTTTCGGATGGGCATACTATCGCCCAGCAACTGGTATTGGTCTTCGGTGAAAAAGAGAAACTATGCTATGCCGCGGACCTGATCCCGATGACGGCCCATATCAATATTCCCTGGGTGATGGCCTATGATCTCTACCCGGTGACGACCATTCAGGAGAAGAAAGAGCTGCTCGGCCGGGCGGTGCGGGAAAACTGGATGGTTTTCTTCGAGCACGATCCGGAAGTCTGCTGCGGAACCATAGAGGAAACAGACAAAGGTTTCGGATTGAAGAAAGCCATCAAATTGTGATAGCGGTGAATCGAGCCATTGGAATCTGCTGATGGCGGAAATATTTTTATTAAAAAATGCGCGCTTAAGCTTCAAGCGGGAAAAAGCGTCACTGCATCAAATCCGGAAGAACTAACCACAGGGTTTCCAATTATCCGGGGGGAGCGGAGGGTTGGATTTTCAGGGGACGGGCATAGGTAAAATAGATTCCCAGAATAATGAATCCCGCTCCCAAAAACTGCATCGGTTTCAGCAACTCACCATAAACAAACCACGATCCCAATATCGTAACAACCGGAATCAGATTGGCAAAAATGGCAACCTGGGATGCCAGCAGGTGCTTCAGTGTATAATTCAGTATCAGATAGGCCACCACTGAACTGCCGATACCCAGATAAAGGATGTTCAAAATAATAAACCAGTTGATATGAAAATCGGGCCGAAGGATGCTCTGAATTGCCGCCAGAGGCAGAAAAACTGCCGTCGCCACAATGGACTGATAATATGTAATGGTGAGCGGAGAATAGGTCCGGGACAGCCTGCGGCATAAAACATTGTATAATCCCGCAGCGGTGGCCGCGCCCAGAGTGAATAGATTTCCCAGGATAGGATTGGGCGCCAGACGGCTGGAGGATTGTGTGGAAACAATGAAATAGACACCGATTAACGATAATACGATTCCCAGAAATGCCCATTTCCCCGATTTCTCTTTCAGGAGCCAGAAAGCAAAAACGATGGAAAATGCCGGTATGGTTGCGATAATAAGTGAGACACTGGAGGGTGTTGTAAAACGCACGCCCAGCGTTTCAAAGATAAAATATCCCACTGGTTCAACAAGAGTCAGCAGCAGGAAATCTTTCCAGTCCTTTCTGGCAATGTAGAATTTTTTTCGGTCGCCCCCCAGGATAAAAGTTAAAACAACCAGGGCGAATAGATAGCGGCCGAAGACAACCTGGAAAATCCCCAGGCCCTCCAGCGCATTCTTAGTGGCGATGAAGGACAATCCAAACAGGATGGTCATAAAGACTAGAAGGAAGGGATATTTCCCTCCGAGCAATTTCACTCCTCATCCTCCGAAAGCTGCCGGTACAGCAGGATGGTATTGCCCAGAACCTGCACAATTTCTGCCCCGGTTTTTTCGGACAACAGCCCGGCGGCTTCATCCCTGTCAACTGGACAGGTTTCCAGAAGCTTGATTTTGATCAGCTCTTTGGTGTTGAAGGAGTTCTCAATAGTCCGGATGGTCCCCTCCGAAACGCCTTCCTTACCAAGGTGAACTTCCGCTTTAAGGCGGTTTCCCAAGGCCCTTAATTCTCTCTTTTCTTTTCCCGTTAATGACATGTCAACCTCTTTCAGATCAATTTAATTTCAGGAAGCTCCTGTTTCCCTGAATGCTGCTGTATAATTACAGGAAATTTTCAAAAACATAATTCGCGCGCGAATTTATTCAATTTTTACAGCCCAGGCAAATCCTTTGATTTTATCCGACAGTTCGGGAGATTTGTCCACCCCAGGGTCATAAAACAAGAACTTGATTTATTTTCAAATCACAGTTATTTTGAATCTGTGAGGCGGCAATTTTACTCATTTATCGGGGATTTGATGATACGAATTACAAAATTTATGCTTCTGCTGGTTTGCTTTTTACTTTCCTCTTCCCGTTTATCCGCTGAGGGCTTTCCCGGGGATTGGGCGCAGCTGGAGCCCGGTTTTTCCTTTCAGGTATTTGATTCACCTGTCAAGTCCAGGCTTGGGGATTCGCGCATTACTGTTCTTAAAATCGACCCCGAAAAGTTTGATTTCGAAATATATTGCGCCAGCCAATACAACAATAAGCTGCGAACCGTAAAAGAGTGGTCGCAGGACTTCAACCTGGTCGCGGCCATTAATGCCGGCATGTTCGCCAAAGACTATCTTACTTCGGTGGGATTTCTGAAAAGCGGGGACCATGTCAATAATCCCACCGTGAATCACAGCTACAACTGTGTGTTCGCCTGCGGTCCGCTGGAAGACGGTCTGCCGGCGGCCCGGATTATTGATCGGCAATGCGAGAATTTCCCCGATCTTCGGAAAAAATACCGTTCTTTTGTGCAGGGTATCCGCATGATAAGCTGCCATCAAAAAAATGTGTGGGAGCAGCAGCCCAACCAGTGGAGCATTGCCGCTCTCGGTTTCGACAAGGGGGGAAATATTCTTTTCATACACTGCCGTTCTCCCTATACAGTGCATGATTTTATCAACATACTATTGAAGCTGCCTTTGGAAATTCGCAATGCCATGTATCTGGAGGGCGGACCGCCCGCAAGTCTGTATTATTCTCTGCAGGGGCTGCAGAATGAACTGGCGGGAAGTTATGAAACGGATTTTCTGCTAAATAATAACAATCAAATCAGTTGGCAGATCCCCAATGTCATTGGTGTAAAGAAGAAATCAGGCAATTGAGTATAGCCTGCTACTCATGTTCTTCAAAATACCCTTTTATAGAAATGCCTCGGTCAGGCGGTCTCTCAAGTATTGGAAAGCCTCCTGCGGGGAATTAACCATCCGGAACAGTTTCAGATCATTTTCATCCACCACCAGATTATCAACCATGTACTGAAAATTGATAACATTTTTCCAGTATTCTTCTCCATATAGCACCACCGGCATTTTTTTCTGTGTTTTGCCGGTTTGAATCAAAGTCAACACTTCCCACAATTCGTCCATTGTGCCGAATCCCCCCGGAAAGACCACCAGCGCTTTCGCCAGATACACGAACCAGAATTTTCGCATGAAAAAGTAATGGAATTCAAAATTGAGGTCATGGGTTATGAAATCGTTCGCTTCCTGCTCTGTGGGAATGGAAATGTTGAGACCGATAGATCTGCCGCTGTCCACATCCGCAGCCCCCCTGTTAACCGCTTCCATGATCCCGGGTCCTCCCCCGGAACACACCAGAAAGCGGTGGTGGCTGTTCTTCAATCCCCCGGACCATTCCGTTAACAAGCGGGCCAGTTCGCGGGCTTCATCATAATAACGGGACATCTTAAAGCGAATTTCCGCCAGTTTCAGCTCTTTGCGGTGGACATCACTGGGTATTTCTTCCACCCGCTTTTTCCAGAAATCAAGGCGTTCCCGGGCAGTTTTGCCATCCAGGATTCTGGCAGAACCATAAAATACGATGGTATCTTTGATATTAAGCTTCCGGAACCGGGCGTCCGGTTCCAGGTATTCGGACAGGATACGAACCGTCCTGGCATCGCTGCTGTTGAGAAAAACAGGATTTTTGTAGGCTTTTGCAGCTTTCTCCGACATAATTATCCAATCAGTTTTTCGGTAATCACTTCGCCCAGCTCTTCGACTTTTTTCGGATGATTGCTGGTAATAATATTATCGTCAACCACCACATTTTCATAAACATGATTCGCACCTTTTTCGCCAAGAATCACGGCCCCGTTATAATCGGGATAAACCGTAGCTTTTTTGCCGGCCAAAATTCCCGCATTGGCCAGGGCAACTGCCGCAACGCTGGCGCCAACAACAATTTTGTGTAGGGAATTTGCCTTTTGAAGCAGCTGATGCACGTCGGGATCGTCCCACAGATATGTGTAGGCGCCGTATCCGCCAATTAATACGATGGCATCATAATCCGCGGCGTTCGCTTCGGCAATGGTCAGATGGGGAATCACATATCCTTCCAGGCGTCCCACGGCCTTTTCCGGCTTGGGACTGGCAACTGAAACCACCGCACCCTCCCGGGCAAAGAAATCGTTTAAATAGTCGAATTCCTGGTTGTTATAATTTCGCTGTCCAACAACCAATAAGATCTGTTTACCGGCCAGTCGTGCCATAAATCCTCCTTAATCAATCACCAAAAAAATTTATCCATATCTGTCAGTTTATTAGAATGATTTTGAAAATCGGCAGAAATTATTGCGCAACCGAATTGACTGGAAATGGCGGTTTTTTACCCTCCAGCGCCACCAGCAGGTTGCGGGCGGCAAGCCGTGCCATCTCGTTACGGGTTTCCACTGTCGCGCTCCCGAGATGAGGAGCAAGAATCACATTTTCCAGCTCACTTAATCCCGGGGCAACTTCAGGTTCATTTTCAAATACATCCAGCCCCGCTCCGGCGATCCAGCTTTCTCTCAAAGCGGTTACCAAAGCAGCCTCATCCACTAACGGCCCCCGAGCGGTATTTATCAGATAGGCCGAGGACTTCATCCGTTGCAGAGCCTTCCTGTCAATGATATGGCGGGTATCGTCCGTTAGCGGAACATGCAGCGAAACCAGGTCCGATTCTCCCAACAAACGCTCCAGATCAGCCTTTTCGGCGCCCAATTCGTTTTCCAGATATTCATTCCTGTTTCTGTCGAAATAAAGAATCCGCATATTCCAGCCCCGGCTGCGTTCGGCCACCGCTGCGCCGATCCTTCCAGCTCCCACTATGCCAAGGGTCTTTTCACGTAGATTTTGTCCCAGCATGAACATGGGAGCCCAGCCTTTGAATCCGCCGGAACGCACCATCCGATCGCCCTCCACCAAGCGGCGTGTTACGGCCATGATCAGCGTCCAGCAAAAATCCGCTGTGTCGTCTGTCAGAACCCCGGGAGTATTGGTAACCCATATGCCTTTCTGCGCTGCATAATCAACATCAATATTGTTGTAACCCACCGCAAAATTACTGATCACCTTCAGCCGCGACGCATTATCGATAATCTCCCGGTCAATGGAATCGGTCAGCAGGCAAAGCAGCCCTTCCGCGTCGGCGACCTTCTCTTTTAATTGGCGGCGCGGGATACCCTGGTTTTCAGGATAAACGTCAATCCTGCAGACATCCTTCAAAATATCAATTCCCGCCCGGGGAATAGCCCTGGTAATAAATATTTTATGCTTCTTTTCAGACACGGCAACGCTCTCCGGCTAAGCAAGATTAAAATTATACATATTTAAACAAATAAAATCAATGAATTTGTGGAATCGGGGAGTTCTGGAGTCTGAACAATCCGAATTAAAGGCCAGGCTTTTGGTTCAATGAATATTTAATGGAATAGAATGGCCTGCCCGGATAAATTTATGATTCCCGGCAGGCCGCAAATAAACAATTCAGTCGGAAAAACAATTTGTTTATTGCTGCATCAATTTTTCCATTTCATCCAGCAGGCTGGAAAAGAGTCTCGCGGTTGCTTCTATTGGCGCCGGAGAGGTCATATCCACACCCGCATCTTTCAACAGATTAATGGAATAATCCGAACTGCCGCGGGTCAGGAAACGCAGGTAAGCGTCACGCGCCTGCTTATCTCCGGCCAGTATTTTCTGAGCCAGGGCAGTGGATGCTGAAAGCCCGGTAGCATACTGATATACATAGAAATTGTAATAAAAATGCGGAATCCGGCTCCAGTTAACATCATACAGCGAATCCATTTCAAAATCGGGACCATAATAGCGGGTATAGATATCCCGGGCGATGCTATTGAATGTTTCTGCGGTCAGCGCTTCTCCGGCTTCCGCCCTGTCATGAATACGCTTCTCAAATTCTGCAAATATGGCCTGTATATAAACCGTTCCCCGTATCTGATCGATATACTGATTTAACAGGTACAGTTTTTTCCGTCTGTCCGTGGTATGCTTCAGCATATAATCCATCAGTATGGCCTCATTGAGAGTGGATGCCACTTCCGCCACGAAAATTGTGTAATCGCTGTAAATAAAGGGCTGATTATGAAGCGTGAAATAGGAGTGCATGGAATGCCCCATTTCGTGAGCGACCGTAAACATGTCATCCAGCATGTTATTATAATTCAGAAGCATAAACGGGTGCGAAACACCATAAACCGCACTGGAATAGGCGCCGGATCGTTTCCCCTGATTTTCGTAAACATCGAGCCAGCCGGAAGAAAATCCTTCATTCATGATCTTCAGGTATTCATTTCCCAGCGGTGCCAGGGCTTTCTTGATGGTGTCCACCGCATCGGTGTAGGAGATTTCCCATTTAAGGTCATTGAGAAGCGGAACGTATAAATCCCACGGATGCACCCTGTCCACACCCAGAATTTTTTTGCGGAGGGCCATATATTTGTGCATCGGTTCCAGGTTATTATTGAGCGTGCTGATAACATTATCATATACGGCGGCGGGAATATTGTCGGCATCCAGCGCGGCCTCCAGTGCGCTGTTGTATTTGCGGGCTTTCGCATTAAATATATCCCGTTTTACCGCACCGGAAAGACTCGCCGCCAGGGTGTTGATCCAGCCATTATAGGTAGTATACATGGCCCGGAAGGCATCTTCCCTCACTCTCCGGTCACCGGACCTCATAAACACAGAGAAATTCCCCTTGGTTAGCTCCACTTCCTTGCCGTTCTCATCCTTGATTGCCGGAAATTTTATGTCCGCATTATTGAACATTGAAAACACCTGATATGGCGTTCCGGCCATATCTCCGGAGAGGGCCAGCAACTGTTCTCCTTCCTGATTGAGAATATGCTTTTTTGAACGCAGCAAATCCTCCAGATAGTGCCGGTAGACCTTCAAATCTTCGTTGCTGTCAACGAATTGCCAGATTTTAGATTCGGGCATGGCGATGATTTCGGGCTGAATAAAAGACTCGGCCTGCCGCACCCGGGTGCCCAGCGTTGAAATCCGTTCCCGGAACGCCTGGTATTTCGATACCCGGGTATCCTCATCGTTTTTCAGATGGGCATAGAAGGACAGCTTTCCCATTAAAATATTAATTTTATCGCGGATCTTGAGACAATTGAGCAGCATATCAGATGATTCCGCCAGTCTTCCCTTGAATGGCGCGAGTTCGCTTTGCATTTCTTTCAGTTGATTAAAACTGTCTTCCCACTCTTCATCCGTTTTAAACACATCCTCAGTACGCCATTGATACTGTTTCTCTATCTGATCGCGTGATTTCAGTTTTTGTGATTGCGAAGAAGCCGATACGGGATTAAAGAAGAGTACACCAAGTAAACACATGATTGATCCTCCGGAAATTATCGTTCGATAACCTATAGCCACCATGATTCTCCAATTTAATTAGTTTAATCGTTTAAAAATTATTTGAGTTCAATATTAACAATCTATTTCAGATTAAGCAGTGATAAAATTTCTTTTCAGCATCCCCAAATTGAAGGCGAACAATCTTTAAAATTCACCTAAGGGTATGTTTAAGTAATAATTATTTCGGATTCGGAAGGTCATTTGAAATCGAATAAACAAATTTTTTTTATTTTATAACGTTTTGAAATAAATGAACTTTTATACTGAAATTGACTTGATACGGGGGTAATTAGAATGTCCTATCACAAATGTGCGGAAGAAGGTTGTCCCTTTAAACCCATCTCTTTCACCCACTATTGTTGGCAGCATATCCCGGACAAAAAATCATATCTGAAAAAATTGCGAATTAATATTGATAATTCCGTTGCGCCGGTAACCCTCGATAAAATTGTTCTGGATGGCTATGATTTATCCGGCCTCGATTTGCGCAGCGCCTCATTTATGGGAGCAATGCTAATTGATGTCGATTTTGGCGATTCAAATTTGACCAATATCAATCTGAAAAGAAGCTTTATCCAGAACAGCCGGTTCAATAATACCAAGATGATTCAGGCAACCCTGAGCGGTACCATTATTCTGGATTCCTCCTTTTCAGGCGTTGACATGTCTTTGGTTGAAGGCAATCTTCTTAAAACCAAAAACTGTCAATTCGATAATCTCTATGTCAAATCCGCCGATTTGAAAAACACTTTCTGGAAGGATAATACATTTAAATCAGCCCAGATCGCTGACAGCAATTTCATGATGAGTTTTTTCGACGGGATTTCTTTCAATAACAGTAAGCTGGACAATGCGCTGTTTTCCGGAAGCCAGTTTTACCGCTGTGAGTTTGTAAACAATGATCTGATCGAAGTCAATTATATCGGCTGTCTGGTCGACAATAATCATTTCAAAAACAGTCTCCTTCAAAACTGCCGGTTTGCCACCGCTATCCTGAATAACACCAATTTCGAGAAATGTAAAATTAATAAACCGATCATGAGAGAGACCCAGATCGTCAACAATAAATTCGTTAAATGCGACATCACTACCCCCGTGCTGCAGCGCGCCATTCTCATACAGACCGATCTCGACACCGAAAATCTGATTAATGCCAACACCGAAGGTCTGGTGGTGATGTAGTCCTTTTTTTCTTGATATAATCATGTAGATTTCGTACCGGGCGAGCAGCCCGGTATGAAAGAACAACATCTCCCTCCTTTAATAATTTCCTGATGAATGTGTTCGTTTATATGAAATTTTTGATATATTCCCGAATAATGTTTGGTATTATTTTTTTGTTATATTTATCAGGCCGGGCCCAGATTACCATAACATCGAATGAAATTCCCAGCCAAACAGGTTATAAATATTATGAGTATGGAGTTTCCGACTCTACCGGGAACGGCTTTCCGGTAAATGTCGGACAAAGCGGTGGTCCCCATTCCTGGAATTTTGATGCGGCGACTTACTCAGGCGGCGGTTCACAAAAAACTACAATCGTGGATGTCGCTTCTACACCATTCAGTGCGGACTTCCCGACCGCAAACCTTGCCTACCTTTACAGTGCAGATTCCGGCAATATCTATTTCTATCTCAAAAATTCAGATACTGAATTGCTTGGATTAGGTTCGGGCAGCGAAATACAGGGAATAAAGAGCACGCTTATCCAGGAACCGGGCGATATTTTAATAAAATATCCGTTCACCTATGGAACAGCATGGAGTTCGGATTATACCGACACGTTAAGCGCAGGCATGGGATTCCTGATGATCGAGCGCGTTGTTTCGGACAACTCCGTTGATGCCTACGGAACAATTACAGTTCCGCTTGGGACCTATGACTGCCTGAGAACCGAAGCAATGGTGACTACTTATAGTCTGACCTATTTCAATAATATCCTCTATTTCAGCGATACCCTGAAAACAATCGAGTACACATGGATGGGGGAAAATCTGGGATTGCTGGCCAGCGCCAGCAGCCTGGTGGGGGAAACCAATCCTGATTTCACCATGGCTTCGGATGTCTCTTTCCGGGTAAGCGGCGCTACAGCCATTGCACAGGAGGATTTTACAAAACCATCCGCCTATTCGCTCGACCAGAATTATCCCAATCCCTTTAATCCAACCACCAATATCGGTTTCACGCTGCCGGAAAAAGGCACCGTGACGATATCCATTTATAATGTGGTCGGAGAGCAGGTGGCTACCGCATTTTCCGGAAATTTGCCAGCCGGAAAACATAATATGGAATTCGACGCAGGCAACCTGAGTTCCGGCATTTATTTCTACCGGATTGAAGCGAATAAATGGAAAGCCACCAAACAGATGATTCTGATGAAGTAGAAATTCTCCCAAGGGGATGCCGATTCCCTTGCGGCATCCCTTTCATTTTCTGCACTTCGTGGATACCCCATAAAAATTCACCTCCCTCTTTTCGTCTTGCGCTGTTATATTTATGGATGAATAGATTGGCCGGGCCGAATGGCCTGTCTTATTGCTTCAAATCGTGATCAATCTGAAAATGCAGAGGTTGACAGCTTTATGATTCCTGATTCCCAAAAAAATGATAGGACCCATCCCAAGGTGATCTGCCTGGGAGAGTTAATCATCGATTTTATCTCTGAAGAACCCGGTAAAAAATTGCCCGAAATTGAAAAATTCAGAAAAAGCATCGGCGGCGCGCCGGCAAATGTTGCCATCGGGCTGCACTATCATAACGTGCCGTCGATCCTGTGGAGCAAAGTGGGAGAAGATTCCTTCGGCCAATTTCTGAAAGACCGGCTGCAGAAAATGGGCCTGGATTCCGGTGAAATACTCACGGATGCAACTCACCCTACCAAGCTGGCGTTCGTGGCAATCGATGAATCGGGGGAACGGACCTTTGAATTCCACAACAGGGACAGCGCCGAAAAATATATCCGACTGGATGAGATAAACCGCTCTCAATTGCAGACGGCCAGAATTTTTCATTTTGGCGGGGTTGCGTTACTGGGAGATATTACCTCGGAAACCACCTTCTCTCTGCTTGCCGGCGCAAAAAATGCCGGCTGTATGGTCTCTTTCGATCCCAATATCCGGCTCGATCTCTGCGGGAACCCGGATCTGCTCATGCCCCGCATCGAAAAGGCGCTGCCTTTCGTGGATATCCTGAAATTGAGCCAACCGGAATTTGATGTGATATTTTCGGACTTGGAGCCGTCGGAGTTACTCAATCGCGGCATCTCTCTTCTGATCATCACCAGGGGAGCACAAGGAAGCCGTTTTTTTACCCACCATTCCAGCTTGCAAATCCCGGCCATGAACGTAAGGGTGGCCGATACCACCGGGGCCGGTGATGCTTTCAGCGCGGCACTCCTTTCCCGGCTGCGAAATATTTCTTTGACCGACCTCGCCCGAATACCAGAGAAACGGCTTCTTGAAATCGGCCAGTTTGCCGCTGCATGGGCCGGCCGGATTATCAGCATGCCGGGCGCTGTGAGCGCCTATTTTGCGGAAAGCGAATAAGCCTTCTTTTTCTTTGTACAAACCAAGGCCGGCAAAATGTATTCTATCCCCTAAAAGAACATCATCAGCAGCAGTAAACCAATAAAAAGAAGTGTGGCCGGAATCCCGAAGAGGGGGATAAACAGGATGGAAATCAAAAAAGCGCCTCCCATGGCTCCGGCCAGATCGCTTCCATAGGTCAGCCCGCTTTGGCCCTTTGCATCGGCAGAATAAAAAGTGTGAGTAATATGGCGAAAATAAATCCCGGAGAGAAATCCGACCGCAAACACGACGGAAGGAAAGAAAAGCCAGCGAAGGGCATCAAAAAGGATCATTTGCGAAATCATACTCCATTCAAATATGATGGGAAGTCCCAGGAAACCGGTGCAAAGCAGCAGTCCGGTTATGATAGCTCTTTCATGGCGCACGCCTGCCTGTCTGCCTCTGATTGCCGCTCCCACCGCCAGACCCAGCATAAAAATTCCGAATATAATCGCGATAACGAAATAAATTGTCCCGAACAGAATCTGATGTTCCAATAATATAACAATCTCAAGGGCAATGGACAGGCCACCGATTATAGACATCTTCCATAAATAATTGCGCCTCTCTCGCCTTTTCATAAAAATGTGCAGGAGAATGAAAGAAAAATAAATGGCGAAAAAGAACCACATCCGAAAACTCGAGAGAAAGTGAAATACATTCTGCACCCAACTGCCGGACAGAACGCTCCACAGCAGAAAATGGTGCAAATATCCCTTCAGATTAAAATCACTGTTTGTATCGGGAGTATTCCAGCGCGAAAGTTGCTCGCCCAAAAATTGCATGCGATTTTCAGATAGACGGTACTTCAGATAGATCGGAGTCAGGTAGGCGGCCTCAGCTGCCTGTTGCTGCAGCCTTTCTGGCAACGCAGCCAGCAAATTTCCGGAATTGACCGAACCGCTGGCCAGAAAATGGTTTTCATCACCCGGAATAATGAATACGTTGGGGAATTCACTCCGCAGCGTGTTTTGCAGCACATTGATGTATTCCCCCAATTCCCGGTTGATAAAATTTTCCGAGGAGCGAATGGTAAAGAAAAAGATCCCCTCCCTGTTCAAACGCTCCCGGACCAGGCGGTAAAATTCCCGACTATACAAACGGTTCAGGCTTAATGTGGAGGGCTCCGGCTGATTAAGGCAGATCAGATCGAATTTCCGATGAGTGCGGGTCAAATATTCTCTCGGATCGGCGGCGACAAAATCAATGGCCATCCTGCTTCCGATCGCGGCATTTTGAACGCTGTCTCTCTGAAACCGGAGCAGAACCGGATCTATTTCAAGGTAAACAATATTTTTTATGGTTGAGGACTTTTTCAGATAGGGCAATATATCCAGCAAATTTCCACCGATAAATAAAATATTTTCCGGTCCGGGATGGCAGAGAAGCGGCAATAGGCCCCGGGTTTCGGCCGAAAACGGATCCGGCAAAGTATATTCTATCCTGCGCTGAAAGAGAACGCTGGTCTGCTGTTCCAGTCGCAGCAAACAGACGTTCCCGTAGGGCGTGTCAGTCTCCGTCACAACTGCGTACGGACGGTATATAAATTGATGAATCTCCCTCGTGGTCCACGGACCGGCCCATAACAGAATAATACATAATCCAAGATAAACGCCTGCCGATTGCTTCCTACCTGTTTTTGGCTGGTAAAGGATAATGCAAAGATAGAAAATGAAAAGAGTTGCGGCGAGTATCTGTAGGCCATTCATGATATGAAGAAATATAAAATTTAATGCCAGGGCTGCCAGAAATGAGCCGATACTCTCCCAGATATAGATTCGAGTAATTTTTTGTGTAAGCGTGGCCGCTTTCATTTTGAGAGCAACTTCAACCATATAGGGAAACAAAGCACCACAGAATACGGAAGCAGGCAGTATGGTGAGGGCCAGAATGGCAAGCCAGGTATGGAACAGGGGATAGACGCCGGGACTGAGATCGAAAATTTTAGGGACAAACTCCACAATTAATTCGTTCAAAATGATGACCGGAAAAATCAGCCCGGGAAGCCTGTCAAAAATTTTTAATGCTTTCAGAAAGCGGGAAAAATAGGTCGATCCAAAAGCGGTGCCGAAAAGCCAGACAGCCAGGGCCATCCCAATGGCCAGCTCATTTCCCATCGAATACTGCAGGAGCAGCCTGATAAAAATAACCTGGGCGGTCAATGCCAGCACCCCAAGTCCGAGGGCTGGAAAAATCACCGCACTTTTGAAGATTGCTGGTTTCATTTTCTGATCAAGCATCATTAATTGGAAATTACATAATATTTTCTGAAATTGAAGAAAAAATCATATTATTTGCAGGAAAAGGGAAATGTCTCCATGTAAAGAATATCAAGGTTGGCAAAACAACCGCCACATCGGATCATCTTTATGGGACGGGCAAGGTTTTTCCGCAGGCTTTCCAAATGATCGCTAAAAATTTCGGCCCAAAAAGAAATGGTTGAGATTGAAAAACCTCAACTATTTCTTTTGGAACGAATCATCATTCGATCGCATTTGCCTATCATCTTTGAAGATTAACGCTACTTTTTATTTATTGAAAATTTCCATCAGCTTATCAATCTGGTATTCGGCCTTTTTTTCTCCTTTCAACAGAGAATTTACAATATCATACCGTTCGATGATTTCCGCGCAAATCGCCGTCGCATCCGTAATACCGGATTTAAGCGAATCCAGAACAGCAATGCCCAGCAGCCAGTTCATCAATTCCAGAAACGATTCGTGATTGAACCACAGCACGTCGTGATACCGATTGACCTGCAGCCAGTCCCGGACCTCATAATCCTGCAAAAGCTTTCTCAAGACCGCCGGGACCCGGTTCTTTTTGGGCGCTTCTGTTTTCCACCAGTTCTGATGCCTGGTCAGTATTTTTATGATCAGAATGCTGCGCTGCACATCATTTCCGGGAATTCCCAGGTCATAAAAACAGTTCTCCAGTACCTTCCGCAGCAGCCATTCGTCAATTCCGCTTCTGCTCTGTTCCTCAAAATCTTCCGGTGCCACCATTTCACCCAGGCGGTGCGTCATGTGCCAGCCGAACA
Organism: Calditrichia bacterium; assembly: GCA_037381445.1. Classification (GTDB taxonomy): domain Bacteria; phylum Calditrichota; class Calditrichia; order RBG-13-44-9; family RBG-13-44-9; genus JARRQT01. Next base: position 6,645 of record JARRQT010000076.1, on the reverse strand, counting down.
GCACATACCAGTGCAATGGCCGGGAATCAAAATGATTATTCAGCAATTTTGCAGTGCTTTGAAATTTGCGGGAATGGGGGCAGGTCACTCTTTTGGAGATAACCGGGATGCCAAGAATCGCTCGGAGCTCCTCTTTCAGGAGTGAAGCGGTTTTCTGCTGATCCCCGGTCCCGTTCTCGTATGATTTGATTTCCCCCAGGAGCCTGAGCATTTTTTCTTCGACCACTTTAAGCTGCTTCTTATCAGCTTTCACTTTTGGATCTAATATTCGGGCGTCCATGAGAGCGCGGAACATCTCTGCATTGACCAGTTCCTTGAACGGCCGATGTATAGGCTGCAGGAACGTTTCCCGAAGCGCTTCCTCCATATTGGGCACCCCGCGCCCGTCCAGATAGGCAGCAAGATTTCCGTAATGGTGCCAGACATTGTCTTCCACTTCTCTGAAATCGAGGAACACATGGGTTTGAAAAGCATGCAGCTCCACATACAATCCTCTGTCAAAAATATCCCGGCTGTTCCGGATATATTCCAGTCCGCGGATGTGATCCCGGAAAATCACGAAATAGCGGCCGTCATTGTGCAGGCCGAGTCCTTCGCCCAACTTCCGCTGGATCAAAACCCTCTCGTCGCCGTTTCCGCTTTTTACGGAAATAGCGGACGAGGTTTTAATCCACCCGCGGGTGCTTTCGTACTTATTGTGATAAATCACCAGTCCCCGCTCATCTCCATGCTGGTTGGAATAGGCAAAAACATTTTCATTGACATATCCTTCCGGCACATAAAAATCATAAAGATTGAAATTTTCCACATTGGCGAAAATGTGGCGCTTTCGCATCAGGGGGAAGATTTCCCTTTCGTGGCGGTGAATCAGATCCCGGTCCGGCTGTTCATCCCAATAGGCGCGCCGGTATTCCATACCATATTTTTCAGTGAAGCCTTCCAACTGCCCATGACCAAACATGGGAAGCCCCGGCATAGTGACCAGCATGGTGCACACCCCAAAATACTTGTCCCCTTTTCCAAACTGGGCCACCGCCGTTTCTTCGTCGGGGTTGTTCATAAAATTGACAAACCGTTTCAAAATTTCCGGATTAAATTCCAGGACATTTTTGACCGATTGCCGGTACTGAGCGTTGTTTTCCATTTTCAACATATTCATGAAAGCGCTGTTGTAAACCCGATGCATCCCCAGGCTGCGGACAAAATACCCTTCCATCAGCCAGAAGGCTTCCGCCAGCAGCAGCGTATCCGGCACCTCCCTGGCAACCCTGTCCACCACTTCGCGCCAGAACTCTTCCGGAATATGCGAATCAAATTCGCCCCGGGTCATTCCATGCTCGGCCCGGGTGGGAATATCTCCGCCGGTTCCGGGCTCCGGGAACCATAACCGCTGGTAGTGCTTTTTGGTCAGCGTCATGGCGGCATCGAAACGGATAATGGGAAAGCGTCTGGCCACATCAAGAATGGTCTGAATTACCGCTTCCCGCACTTCCGGAATGAGATAATTCAATTGTGCGGTGTCGTTCCACGGCATGCTGGTGCCGTCGTTGCCGTGATAGATGAACCGGGTGTCGCCGGTCCAGGTATCCACCCTTTTGAATACCACGCTGGCATCCGACCGGGTGTAGTAATGGTCTTCGATTGCAATATACACCCGGTCATCCCAGGAAAGATTGGGTCCGTTGAAAGTGTATGAGGGAAATGGGCTGTAATTAAGAGAAACAAACCAATCCGGATGTTCGATGACCCATCCGGAATCAATGCCCATATGATTGGGAACCATGTCTCCGGACATGCGAATGCCCCGCTTCCAGGCGCGCTCTCGCAGATTCTGATAGGCGGGTTCCCCTCCCAGATCTTCGGCGATCTGGTAGTTCAGCAGCGCGTAAGCGGATGCCACTGCTTCAGGATTACCGCACATCTGCTTGATATTTTTTGAGGCCCGGCTTCTCTCCCACAAGCCGATCAGCCAGAGGCCGGTGAATCCCCAGCGGGCAAGCTGATCCAGCTCTTCATCGGGAACCTGATCCAGGTGATTGATGGGGCGCTGGTATTTTTTGGAAAGCTGATCCAGCCACACGTAAGTGCTTTTTGCAAGCAAAACCACCCGCGGCATCCAATCCTTATCCGGACTGAAACGCTCCGGTTCCGGCAAAACTTCAAGACCAAATTCATAAACCCTCGCCGGTCCGGGACCCAGGAAAGCGGATTTCTCTTCTTCTTTGATCAGGTCGAGGCTGCTTAACAGCCGGTAGAGAAATTTTCCCAGTAATAGCCCCCATTTCTGCCTGATATATTCCAGTTGAGCGGAGAGCGAATAGGGTGCAGCCAGTGCAGGACTCTGCAGCATATCGATCAGGTTTTGATTATCGGGACCGAAAGTGGGCTGTGTATCAAAAAAACTATGCAGAGATTCCATCATTTCTTTATAGGCCGTTTCCTTCTCAAGGGAGGTGTCATCGAACAGCTCTATAAAGGGAGATACGGCGGGATTACTGTTTGCAATCCAAAAAGCGATCATTTCTTCCAGCACCAGCTCCCGATTGGAAACACCCTCGCTGCTATTTGCAAGGTACTGATCTGCGCTTGTTCCGCCCTTATAAACCTCCATGGGAGGAAAATCGTCCACAAATTTCCTGAAAGTGGAATCAATCTTATCCTTGCCGATTTCCTTCTCAAGTCTGTCAAGCGCCTGCTTCATCACCTTATCATTTTTTTGTTCACGGTAGATCTGGGCCACATAGTGCATTATTTCATCGATCAACCCCATGGCATTCATCTGTCCGGCTTTCACCGTCTTTTCAGGAAAATTGATCACGTTGCGCTTATCATTCATTTTCTGGACGAAAACCCGCACAGCCCTGAAATTAGGAAATATCACATTCCCGTTTGTGCTGAACAGTGTTTCATCAAACTGGTATTTGATTCGTGCCTCCCGTGATATGTGAAATTCCATCCTCCGGGATGTTAAAAAAGCGGGGCGCGATTCATTTTCCAGATTTGTCAGCTGAATTTTTAGAGCTGCTTTTTCATTTGTTTTCAATACAACCTCCGCTTATTGAGTTCATCGGGTTTCGGGCGAACAGCCTGGCGATGGTTAATTTCAGCACAGATATAAATTTAGATTAATTTCTATTCTCGATGAAGAAAAAAATCCTCACTTTCAAATTTTCCGCTTGCACCATAAACTCATTCAGCCAATAGTAAGCCAACCTTCAGCAGTTCTGCCGACTCGCCGAAATTTTCATTCATTGACAATGCTGCCGATGCTTCTACCAGAGAAAAAGCACCAGATTCCGAACGCCACTAATAATCAAATATACTCAGAGACGATTGCGATCTAATGATTTTTTTGTCCATTATGCCAAATTATTAAAACACTGAAACGTTCGCGATGACACAATATTTATTCGGGTGAAAGCCTTTTATGTTCCGCCCTCTCCTGCCCGAGCGAATTTGACAAAATTTCCTTGCTCATCTGATAAGAAAATCCTACCTTTTTCATTCGACATTTCACAGCGGAATTATGATGTTTCCTTTTCACAAAAAACCGAGGGTCTAAATTCAGAAGAAGGAAAGAACATGCATCTCCAAAACATCAGAAACCTGATATTCGTCCTCACAATTCTAATCCTCTCAACATCTCTCTTCTCTCAGTAAAACAGGGAACTGCAGGTTGTTGAGTCCGTCCCGGTTGAAACGCCGCTGGGACTGGAACAAACCGAACGCACCCTCCCGGTGTGGATGGAAATGATCGGGTCTGCAACTTCAACCCTGGATATGGAATTTTTCTATATCTCAAATAAGCAGAATGAACCGCTTCAGCAGGTAGTGGATGCCATAAAAGCTGCTTCGGTCAGAGGGGTGCAGGTCCGGATTATCGCGGATGCCAGAATGGCGAAAACTTATCCCGAAACGCTGGAGGAGCTGGATCTGCTGTCCAATATTGAGGTCCGAAAAATATCTCTCTATAATCAGATGGGTGGCATCATGCACGCCAAATATTTCATTGTGGACCGGAAGCAGGTTTTTGTGGGAAGCCAGAATATGGATTGGCGGGCGCTCAAACATATTCATGAACTGGGCGTGACCATACGCAATTCAAAATTGGCGAAATTAATTTCAAAAATATTCGAACTGGATTGGCAGATTTCCGGAGAGCAAAAGGAAAATGTCCCTGCCACTCTGACCGAAATCCCGAAGGACATTCTCATTAATGCCGCCAACCCGCTGAAACTTACCGATGATTCCGGGAATCCCCTGTATCTTTACCCGACCTTCAGTCCCCGGAAAGCTATTTTCCCCGGTATGGAATGGGACGAAACCGAAATCGTTAAATTGATTGATGATGCAAAACAGCGGGTGGAAATTCAGTTGCTCACCTACAAACCGGTTTCTCACGGATATTTTTATGACAAGCTGGACAATGCGCTGCGCCGGGCCGCTGCGAGGGGCGTGCAGGTACGAATGATTCTGTCCAACTGGGATACCCGCGAACCCGGCGTTCAATTCCTGAAAAGCCTCGAAGTAGTCCCCAATGTGGAAGTCCGTATCAGCACCATTCCCCAGTGGAGCGGCGGATTCGTCCCGTTCGGACGGGTGGAACACTGCAAATACATGGTCTCGGATGATCATCAGGTCTGGATCGGTACCAGCAACTGGAGCTACAGCTACTTCCATACCTCACGAAACCTTGGTTTCATCATTAAAAATGATTCGGTCAATCAGACCCTGCACGATATTTTTATGAAGAGCTGGGATTCACCCTATGCTGAGGTAGTGAATCCCGCAAAAACGTACCAGGCACCCAATGTGGGCGGGGATGAAGGAAAATAGAAATCGCTCCGGCGCTATCCGTCCGAACTACAAATTAGCTGGCTGGATTTTTAAGAATATCAATTTGATGGATAAATCGTGGTGATTTTATAAACGCTATGAAATCGCTGTTAATACACTGTTACGGACTCATACTCGTTATTCTGATTTTGCAGTATGTTCCGCAGAATACTGCTTCCTGCCAGGAAACGCAGGTGGAATCAAGCCCCAAAATCGGCCTGGTATTAAGCGGGGGAGGCGCCAGAGGATTTGCGCATATCGGGGTACTGAATATACTGGATTCCCTGAATATTCCCATCGCTTATGTTGCCGGCACCAGCATTGGATCGATTGTCGGCGGATTATACGCTGCCGGCTATTCTGCTCACCGTATCGATTCGCTGGTACGGTCAATAGACTGGCCGACTGTTTTCAGCGACCTGCCCTCCCGCTCAAAATTAACATATTTGGAGAAGCAGGACATGGGCCGTTTCCAAATGACACTTCGGCTCAACAAGCTCAGCCCGCAGCCCCCAAGCGGGCTGATTTACGGACAGAACATATCACTTCTTCTTTCCCGCTTCACCCTTCCCCAATGGGAGGTCACAAATTTTGACAGCCTTCCCATTCCTTTCCGCTGCGTCGCAGCAGATCTCATAACCGGCAGGGAGGTGGTTCTCAGGCAGGGTTCATTGGCCAAAGCGATTCGCGCCAGCATGTCGGTCCCTTCGATTTTCAGCCCGGTGGAATGGGGGGATTCCCTGCTGGTGGACGGTGGTGTGCTGAATAATTGCCCGGTTGACGTGGTGCGAGAAATGGGCGCGGACTACATCATTGCTGTAAATGTCGGCACGCCGAAAAGGTCCCGCGAAGAATTGCAGAATGCCTTATCGGTGCTGGTCCAGTCATTCTCACTGGCCGGATATCAGCGGGAAGAAGAAAATCTGAAACAGGCCGATTTGGTCCTGACCCCCGATCTGATCAATTATTCCAGTGCCGATTTTTATAAGAGCAAGGTAGAGGGTATGATCCGGGAAGGTGAAAAGGTGGCGCGAATCCACCTGGCACAACTCAAGAGCCTGCAAAGAAATTCTGCGCCCTCTGTTCGGGAAATATCCAGCATGGATTTGGGCAACTCTCTCATCTACCGAATCGAAATTACCGGCAATGAAAAACTGAACTTTTCATTTATCTACCAGCTTCTGGGTCTGCGGCCCGGCCAGCCCATGAACATTAGCCTGCTGGAACGGCGAATCGAACACCTCTACAGCCTGGGTTATTTTCAGACCATCACCTACCACGTCCGGCAGCACGGACCCAACCGCTATATTCTCCGGCTCTCCGTAAAGGAAAAAATCCAGCGGGTGCTTCGGCTGGGGATGCGATATCAGGACGATAAAAAATTGATAGCCGGCGTAAATCTCAAACTCAACGATTTCCCTTTCTCGGGAATGCGCAATGAGTTCACCTTTCTCTTTTCAGGTCTGCAGCTTCTGGAGTGGGAAACAAGTCTGCCGAGGCGCATATTCGGAAGCAGAATCTATCCGTATTTTTACAGCTATTACCAGGATATTCCGATTGTGATATATTCGGAGCGCGAAAAGATTGCGGGTTATCATAAGCGGAGTTTTGGCACAGCACCCGGAATCGGCCTGATTCTTAAAAACTGGGGCGTGGTCAAAGCCGAATATAATATTGAAAAGCTGCTGGGAACCCCAAGCATCGCCTTCGCTGAAGGGATTACCTGGCCCGAATGGAAATATTTGGTGCATACCACCAGAATTTATTCCGTCGCCGATTTTCTGGATGATCCGCTGGATCCCCGCCATG
>JARRQT010000075.1:0-18907 GCA_037381445.1 Calditrichia bacterium | reverse complement strand
CCGCCGTGACAGGGGCACATAAACAGGTTTGCCTCCGGCAGCCAGCGTACCGGGCAGCCCAGATGGGTGCAGTCGATGGAAAAGGCAATGAATACCAGTTCACTGTCCCGCCGCAGCCAGGCCGCTGTCTTGGCCGTAACTCCCGCCCAGGGCAGTGGAGTGGGATCTTCATATTCGACCCGCACCGTGGTCCCCACCTTGAACTGGCTCACATCGCCCACCGAACGCCAGGTGCGGTTGACCCTCCTGAACAGCGGGATAAACAGGAACCCGATGAAGGGAAGTCCCACGAAGATGGAAGAAAGCGTGATCAGAAAAATGCTCAATTTGTTGAAAAACTTCCGCCTGCTGATGGGAATTTGGTTTGCCTCATTCATACTCTTCCACGCTCTGTTTTTTATGGTCCATTCTGATGTCATGCACCCAGCCGCGAACGGCCACCACAGTTATCACCAGACCCACTGCTGAAAAGATGGTACTGGTGACAATTCCCCACAGGAGAAACATTAAACCAAGCGCCAGCGTGATGGGCCAGTAGGTCGGTTCCGGCAGCGCTTCCCTGGGCATGGGAGGAAGCCAGCCTTCCTGCAGGAGCCTTTCCCTTTCTGCCGCATCCATTTGTTCCTCTTGCCCGATTTCCGGATACGCTTCCGCCGGATTTGTGCTTTCCGGCGAGATGCTATCGGAATTGCTCTCCGGGTTCTTATTCTGATCGTTCATTGGTTTTCTCCCTTATTTCAGATTTGTTATTGTCCGCCAGATTCAGGGAATTTGTTTGGGGTTTAGGCGCCGGCAATTCAACTTCTTCCTTTTCGCTGTACCAGCGAACCAGCAAACCGATGATTCCGGTGATATAAATAAAACAGGCCGGCACCCACATCAGCAGCCCCCCGATTTGCAGGTCCGCCAACGGAGACAGCCCCCACTGGTTACGGAGGATTGGCAAAATGCCCCAGGGATCTGCCGGGTTCAGGTAAGCCGGGTATATCCCCGGCGAGGAATAGGCGATCAAAATCCCCAGCAGGGTGCAGGCAATGCATGCTGTAAACAGAAACAGGACCATCGACAACGGATGGGTGTCGTTCTCCTTCAGGGGATCAATCACATACCACCAGAAAATGGTACCAGCCACCACCAAACTCAGATGCTGTATGATATGGATGGTCTCGTTGGCCAGCGCCGCATTGAATATGGGAGGGGCATGCCAGAACCACATAGCACCGGCGGCGGCAATCCAGGCGATCAGCGGACGATTAAAAAAGTGTTCCGTTTTGCGAAAGAAGGCATATTTCATCCCCTTTTCCGCCAGCCATTTGGGGATGCCGAGAATCAGCAAAGGCGGCACCACCAGGATAAAGAGAATGTGCTGAAGCATATGGGCGCTGAAAAGATATTCATCCCCCAGCTCATCCAGCGGAGATACCAGAGCAAGAAAGAAGATGGCCAGTCCCAGCAGGTAGTAGAGGGATCGCTTGTTGAACCGCGAGCCTATCAATACCAAATATGCGATAAGCAGGATTGCACACCCGATAATGATGGAAGGGTCCCATTCCCATGCCGAAAGTAGAAAATGACGTAGCATCATGACAGCACCTGCAGATAAACGAGACTAAATATAAAGACCCACACGATATCGACAAAATGCCAGTAGATGGCCACTACCCCCACCGAATTGGCCGTTCGCGGCTGCTGAAAATCTCCCAGCATTGAGATTCCCAGCAGGATTGAAAGAACAATGAGCCCCACAAAAACGTGCATTCCGTGAAAGCCGGTGAGGGTGAAAAAGGTGGTCCCGAACAGGTTGGTGCTGACCGTTTCCCCATGACGAATCAGGCCGGTCCACTCGATGCCCTGACCTACCAGAAAGGTGATGCCAAACAGAATGGTGACCAGCAGCCAAAACCGGCTCCGCCCAAAGTTCTTCTTGTCAACGTTTTTCTCCGCACGCCACACGGTAAAGCTGCTGGTGAAAAGAAACATCGAGAAATAAAATGTTCTCAGCGGATCCAGCAAGGCGGTCTGTTTGGCACCCTCGCCGGATGTTGCATGAAAATAAAGATATGCCAGGATCAGCAGCGTAAAAAATACTGCCTCCGTGGCTACCACCATAAACATGAGAACTTTATCTTTATGCATTATCGTTTCCCTTTTATTCTTCAGATTTATTCAGTTTCCAGTCCGGCTGATCGGGATGGGCAAGGTCCCACAACGGGCGGCGTCCCCTGACCGGCGGCACAAGTTCAAAATTATGCTCCTCGGGAGGTGAAGTGGCAGCCCATTCAAGAGTCCAGGCCTCCCATGGATTATTCCCTGCCGGTTTGCCCTGCCGCAACGATATAAACAGATTCCACAGAAAAACGAGAACGGAAATGCCCAACACAAAAGCACCAATGGAGGAAACCATGTTCATCCAGGCCCAGCCGGGCATATCAGGATAGGTGTAAACCCGGCGGGGCATTCCGATTAAACCGACAAAATGCTGTATAAAGAAAGTGAGGTTAAATCCGATGAATGTCAGCCAGAAATGCCAGTTGCCCAGTTTTTCCGAAAGCATCCGCCCGGACAGCTTGGGAAACCAGTAGTAAATGGCGGCAAACACTCCGAAAATGGTTCCCCCAAACAGGACATAATGGAAATGAGCCACGACATAATAAGTATCCGTTACCTGCCAGTCTACCGGAATCACTGCAAAGGTTACTCCGCTGATCCCGCCGATGGTAAACAGGACAATGAAGGCGGTAGCATATTTCATCGAGGTGGTAAAACGGATTCTACCGCCCCACATGGTGGCGATCCAGTTAAAGATTTTAATGCCGGTGGGCACGGCAATGGCCATGCTGGTAAAGGCAAATGCAAAATCGAAGGGATGGCCCAGTCCCACGGCAAACATATGATGGGCATAGACGCCAAAGCTCAGGAGTCCAATGGCCACCGTGGAGCCTGCAACAAAGCCGTATCCAAAAATAGGCTTGCGCGAAAAGACCGGGATGATCTCGGATATCATCCCCCAGGCCGGCAGCACCATGATATAGACTTCAGGGTGCCCGAAAGCCCAGAAATATTGCTGCCACATCAAGGCCGAACCTCCATAGACCGCCTTGAAGAAGTGTGCAAATAACTGACGGTCAACCAGCAGCATTACCAAGGCGGCATTGAGCGGGGGGAGCGCGAAGAGGATGATGAATCCGTTGACAAATACCATCCAGACGAACAGGGGCAGGCGTTTTAAGGACATTCCCTTGATCCGGTATTTCAGGATGGTCACATTCAGATTGATGGCCGTGGATACGGTGCCGACCCCCATAAACAGCAGTCCCAACGCCCAATAGTCCAGACCGGGTGTGGCGGAATAGGGTTTTTCGCTTAAAGGCGCATAACTGAACCAGCCGGCGGCAGGCGCCCCGCCGCCAATGAAGCTGAAATAGAGCATCAGGCTGCCGAAGAACAGCATCCAGAATCCAAGGGCATTGAGACGTGGGAAAGCGATATCGCGGGCACCGATCATCAGCGGTGTCAAATAATTGGCGAAACCGATAAGCAGGGGCATCACCACCAGAAAAATCATGGTAGTGCCGTGCATGGTGAAAATCTCATTATAGCTATGGGGCGAAAGGAAGGTATTGTTGGGCACCGCAAGCTGAGCAGGTAAAGGATACCTATCTGCTTATGATCGATTGTCGTTACCCAACTCCACAGGGTTTTATAGTGACTCGGCATAGAGACGGAGCCGATCCGGGCCGCAGCGCTTGATCCTTTCATTTCGAGGCCTCCAGATATGCCGCCAGATACTCCACCTCCTGATCGGTCAGATTCAGGTCGGGCATATTGCAGCCCGGTTTGATACTCTGCGGATCATGCAGCCAGCGGGCCATGTTTTCCGGGGTATTTTTTATGACGCCCGACGCCAGGGTTCGACGGCTCCCCACGTGCGTCAGATTGGGACCTACGCTTTTGATAACATGGCAGTTCAAACAGGTCTTCTCATTGAAGAGGGTCTGCCCCTTGGCCGCATCACTGTTCGGCGCCAGGGTCGGGCTCGATTGCTGCTCATTAAGCCAGGCGTTGAATGCAGAATCCGATTCCGCGATCACCATAATATGCATGCCGGCGTGCTGGGCGCCGCAATATTCAGAACAGGTCCCCCAATAGGTGCCGGCTTTATCCGCCTGCAGCCAGATGTGGTTTGGGTGGCCGGGAATGGCGTCCATCTTTCTGGCCAGTTTGGGGACCCAGAAGGAATGGATCACGTCGGCAGATTTGATCTGGACCAGCCATTTTTTGTTTACGGGGATATGAATTTCATTGGCAGTGATGACTCCTGACTGGGGATATCTCAATTCCCACCACCACTGATGGGCAGTCACCACCAGGTCATAATTTGAGCCCGAGGGAATCGCAGGGTCTGATCTTTGTGACGAGATGATGGTCCATACAAACAGGAATATCAGAATCAGCCCCGGCACCACTGTCCAGCCAATCTCCAGCTTTTTATTCCCGAATATCTGGGGCGGCTCCGCATCTCCTTCTTTCCCCCGATATTTGATGGAAACAAAGATAACCAGTCCAATAACCAGCAGTAAAATGAAAGCCAGCGTTATAAGGCTGATGATAAAAACCTCGGAAATTGCCTGGGCTTGCGGTGAGGCCGTGTTGAAAGGGGAACCTTGCATTTATTGTCTCCCTGGAATTATCGGCTAAGAAGCCGGTCAATATTTTTTAATGCGTTGTTTTAAATTCGTATAAAACGAATAAGGTGAATCGCCACTCTTAAAAAAACAGCTGAAGTTCGCAGTTCGATAATAAATACAATGTTTTAAAATCTTCTGATCTTAAAATATTTTAGAAAAATGAAGATTTGATGAACACAAATATCTTTGCTTAAAACTATGGTATTTGAGCAGAAGAGGCAGAAGCAGGTTCTGACACCACCCTTGACTTTGACGCGCCTGGAGGGTTTAAATTTATAATGTGCATCTGCCCAATAATAATGAAAATTGTAACAAAAAAACCAGCTATCCGCTTCTTTCTTCATGTAATCTTCATTTTAGATTATTTCTATAAGCTGTCAATATTTGTTGTGATTGCTTGTACTATTGAATTTTTCAGGTACTATAATAGCTGGCTGGAAAGTCTGCTGAACCTTAGAAACATTATTTACGTTTAATATCTGCAATTTTCGATGGCTGAGAATTATTTCATTATTAATAAATAAATTTTCAATTCAACAACTAGAATGAGGCCGTATGCTTGTTAATCATCCGGTTGCCGTCGAAAAAACCCGCATCGACAATATCATAGACGAAGATTTCAGTTTGACCCGCCTTGTTTATGCCTATGTTGCCTTCGCCACCTTCTGGCTGGTTTTCGGGACCCTGGTGGGAGAATATCTGGGCATCCGGCTGGCATATCCGGATTGGGGCGTCGCTCCCTGGCTGTCCTTTGGCAGGCTGCGGCCGATCCACACCAACGTGGTTTTCTGGGGCTGGGCCTCTCTGGGGATGCTGGCGCTGTCCTTATATGTTGTTCCCCGCACCTCCCAGAAAAAGCTTCACAGCATTCCGCTTGCCTGGATCACTCTGGCACTCATTAATATATCGGTGGTGGCCGGGGTTTTCTTTTTATTTAACGGCGTGAATAACGGGGCGCAGGAATACCGGGAATTCATCTGGCCGGTGACTGCCGTATTCGCCACCGCTGTCATCCTGATGGCCTACAACCTCTACCAGACGGTTGCCAGACGGAGCACGAAGGAAATTTATATCTCAAACTGGTATATTCTGGGCGCGCTGTTCTGGACCATTACACTGGTGGTCATCGCCTACCTGCCCTGGTATCAGCACGGCCTGGGCGAAACGGTGGTCCAGGGATATTACATGCACATGGGTGTCGGCATGTGGTTTACTCCCATGGTCCTGGGACTCACCTACTATTTTATTCCCAAACTGCTGAACAAGCCCATTTATTCCTATTCGCTGGGCGTGCTGGCCTTCTGGACGCAGATGGTGTTTTATTCTCTGATCGGCGCGCACCATTTTGTCTTCAGCCCTATCCCCTGGTGGCTGCAGACCGTGGGCATAATTTTCAGCGTGGGCATGTTCATCCCGGTTTTTGCGGGAACAGGCAATTTTCTGCTGACCATGCGGGGTAGCGGCCGGACTATTGCGCGCAGTTACTCACTGCCGTTTATTCTGGTAGGTGTGATCTATTATTTTGTCGCTTCCGGGCAGGGAACATTCGAAGCGTTCCGTTCCACCAATAAAATCTGGCATTTCACCAATTTTACCATTGCCCACTCCCACATGACCATGTTTGGTTTTATCACCTTTCTCATTTGGGGTGGAATATACGGATTGATACCCCGTCTGACCGGCAAGGAACCGCCCCATTTGCTGATCGGCATCCATTTCTGGTTCGCGCTGGTGGGCGTCCTGATTTACGGTTTTGCCCTGATGATCGGCGGAACAGAGCAGGGCCAGTCGTGGGTAGCGGGAGCTCCCTTTATAAAATCTGTGGAATTGATGGCGCCCTACTGGTTATGGCGGGCCATTGGAGGGACCCTTATGTTTTTTTCCCATTTGGTTTTCGCATTTAATGTCTGGCGAATGCGGCCGGCGGTTGAGGCCGTAACTGTTACCGAAACGGAAGGTGCGCCCGCATGAAACTGAGCTTTCACGAAAATCCAAAACTGCAGTTCGGGGTTGTATTTTTCGGATTCGTTTTCCTCAGCATAATTATCGCCGTGGGTCCCGCTACCTGGGTTATGGACCATAATAAGCCGCTGCCAGGTATGAAAGAACTCACCGCACAGCAGCAGGCCGGTTATGATATCTTTGTCTCGGAAGGATGCCCCTACTGCCACACCCAGCAGGTCCGGCCTCTAAAAGAAGACCAACCTTTCGGCCGCCCTTCGGCGCCGGGAGACTATGCACTTCTGAGACCACTGGATTTCTGGCGAATGACCCCGGAACTCCTTGGGACGGAACGCACTGGTCCCGATCTGAGCAATGTGGGGAACCGCCAGTCCAGCGAGACCTGGAACTACATCCATTTGTACAATCCCAGAGCTGTTGTGAAAGCCTCCGTGATGCAGGCTTACCCCTGGCTTTTCGAGATTAAACAAAACCCCGATTCAAACGATACGGTGGTGCCGGTGCCCAAGGACTTCGCGCCTGCCGCAGGAAAAGTGGTCGTTGCCAGAAATGCGAAGGAACTGGTGGCCTATATTCTCTCGCGCAAGCAGGTACCCATAAAAGGAATGGAAAGCGGTGCAAAGTCTTCTTCTCAGCAATCATCTTCCGGTGCCGCTCAGTCAGGCGCTTCAGCGGAAAGTCAGTTAGGTAATCAGGTATATGGTTCCCACTGTTCGAGCTGCCACCAGAGCAACGGGCATGGCATTCCTTCAACTTTTCCGCCGCTGAAGGGCGATCCGGTAGTTACCGCCAAGGACCCGACCCGGCACGTCCAGATCGTACTGTTCGGTTTACAGGGCAAAACCATTAACGGCGTCAAGTATTCCGCAACCATGCCCTCTCATGTCAATACTTTGTCCGCAAAACAGGTGGCCGCAGTGGTCAACCACGAAAGAACGAGCTGGGGAAATAACGCACCAACCGTCACCGTCCAGCAGGTGGAAAAGATCATAAAAGAGGGAAAACCAAAAGGTCTATCGCAATGATGCTCGACTTATTATTATTCATTTTGCTGCAGGGACAGGAATTTTCGAAATCCGCCCGGGGACGCATCGCATCGCCACAGGGCGCCTCTGACTATATCATCGTGGCGGTTTCCGTTCTGATCGTCATCATTTCCCTGTTCCTGCTTATTAAATTCTTTGTTCAGCCCAAAGAAAACGATGAAAATCATATTAAACGAAAAATACTTAAAGACGACTTTTAGGTGCTGGAAGCAAAATCATGGTCGATAATGAAAGCAACAAAATAGAAGTATACCTGGATGACAATCCCGAACCGATTGCGGTCTACCAGCCGCCGGGCAGATTTGAACTGGACACCTCGTCGCTGGAGGATGGTTCTCATCTTATCCGTATCGTGGCCACCGACCGCTATGGTCACCGGGGCGTTCGCAAAATCCCGTTCGAAGTACGGAATGGTCCCGGCATTGCAGTCGATGGTTTGGGAGAAAATGACATTGTTGAAGGCAAAATCAGCGTGCTGGTGAATGCCTATGGCGGGGCCTATGAAGAGAAGTGGGAACCCACCCGGGCGGAGACGCCGGCCCCCATTCCAACCTGGGCCTGGGTTATCCTGATATTCATTTCCGCCTGGGCAATTTATTACGCCGTAGAGCAGTGGAAACCGTCCGCTCAATACGCCGATACCCCGACCTATGGCAAGCTGCCTGCAGCGCAGCAGGCCGGGGAGGAACAATCCGAACAATCCATGGCCTCCACGGGCGCGCAGCTTTACCGCACAAGCTGCGCCAGTTGCCACCAGAATAACGGTCAGGGGATCCCGAACACCTTTCCGCCGCTGGCCGGAGATCCGGTCGTCACGGCCAAGGACCCCACCGAGCAGATCCGGACCGTTCTGTTCGGAAAACAGGGCACTACCATTAACGGGGTCACCTACTCCGCGCAGATGCCAGCCTGGGCCGACCAACTCTCCAATAAGGAAATCGCGGCAGTGATCAACCACGAGCGGACCAGTTGGGGAAATAATGCGCCTACCGTAACGCCGGCGCAGGTGGCCAAAATCAGGAAAGAAGGAAAATCCAAACAATAGAGTAATCTTCTATTCAACGCTGATATTTTGCAGGATCAAAGAGACGGCTTTTCACCCCTTACTTCCGTACGCCCAAATAGAAGCATACATAAGCCTCGTTATTACTAACGATCATTTCTGACAATGGTGCTGCAATACAGTAAATTTCAAATGTCTGCCGTCGGCGGAAGCCGTTTGATAACCTTATTCTTTTCATTCTTTGAAGCTTAGTAGTCCTGAGGCATCCCCCGGGTAAAAACCTTATTAACCTATTTTGCTTGTTTCCAGAGAGTATAATAGATTTAACAACATTACCTGATCACAACGCGAAAATAAGCTAATAAGGTGTGACGGAGAGCAGGTGAATTGGTGCTACTAAGGTTTTGCGGATAAAAATAAGGTTTCTGTATCCTGGATGCTCCAGAAAAATCGTCCGGTTCGGTCAGAATTGAATCCTGTAATTCCTGCAAAAGTAACAAAAAAATAATTTTTTGTCAAATTCAGCAAATCCGCTTTCCCGGCTCCGGAATATTCCGCTGGCCTTGACAGTATCGACAGTCCAATATGAACTTGGGGTTGCGATGCGGAAAACAGGAAATAGATTGATCTTCTATTCACCGCCAATGTTCTGCCGGGCCGAAAAGACGGCTTTCGCCCGCACCTTCCGAATGGGAAATTATTTATCCAATTTTTTGGGGACGAATCGACGGGCGCTTAAAACGTCAGTTTGAAGGTCGTTTTAAGTCCCGGCGTGGAGGTGACGCTGATGGTTCCCCGGTGCAGGCGCATGATCTGCCGGGAGAGGCTCAACCCGATACCTGAGCCCTCTTTTTTGGTGGTGAAGAAGGGAATGAATAGTTTTTCTAGCGCCTCACTGGTGATCCCCTGCCCGTTGTCCGTCACCTGAATGATCACCCTGCCCCGTTCGTCCAGCCGGGCGGTGAGGTCAATGTGACCGGCGGGCTTTCCCTCCAGTGCTTCAACGGAATTCTTCAGAAGATTGATCAGTACCTGTTCCACCATATCCGGATCGGCTGTGAGCTCCAGACTCTGCGGCTCGATCTCCACCTGAAAATCGATGGACTTTCCGTTCACCTGCGCTGCCATCAGCTGACTGACGCGTTCGAATAGATCCGTTACGGGAAAAATCTGGAAATTGGGTTTGGGAAGCCGGGTCAGGCTGCGGTAGGAGTTGACAAAGCGGAGCAGCCCCTCGCTTCTTTTCTGAATGGTATGGATCGCGTTCCGCACATCACCGATGGTGTCGTTCAAAATTTCATGGGGGACTTCTTCTGCCCCATCTTCTTCCAGCAAATCGTTGACTGTGGAGGCCAGGGAAGCGATGGGCGTGATGGAATTCATGATTTCATGGGTCAGCACGCGAATCAGTTTCTGCCACGCTTCCATCTCTTTCTCTTCCAATTCGCTCTGGATATTCTGCAGGGAAACCAGCTTAATGCTCTTTTCGCGGAGTTTGAATTCCGTAGCATAGATGATGAGCTGGATGAGTTCATCGCCATCCTGCAGCTTTACCATGTCCTTTTCGCCGGGGGCCAGCAGAAACAGTTTGCTGACCAGGTCCTCACTAATCATCCCCAGCGAAGTAATATTTTTCAATTGATTTATCTTAAGCAGCCGTTTGACCGCCGTGTTCATTAATTCCACCTCGCCGGTAGGCTCAAATGCGATGAGCCCGATGCCCACATGCTGCACCACCGTTTGCAGGTAACGAAAATGTTCTTCGCTTTTGGAACGCTCGGTCTGGAATTCCCGGATGACCTCCGCAAAGGCGTTGTTCAATTCTTCGAAGGCCGAACCCAGTCCGCTGCCGGTAAAGGACTGGGAGAAATCGGAGTGACGAATGGCCTGCAGAAAGCGGCTCAAGTTACGATTGGTCCGTTCCACATAACGCACCAGAGCGTAAATCTGATAGAAGGCCAATAAACCAACAATGAAAATAGTGGCATACAGTGCCGTATTCAGAATCAGATAAAAAAATCCGTATATGCTGGCACAGATGAGGAGGACGCGCAGGATGATGTTGATGCGGAAATTTTTAATGATTACGTTCATGTTTATTACAGAAATTTAAAAGCAGGGATTTCTAAAAATTCATGAAAGACAACGGAAATATTTCCTTTTAGGGAAATAGCAATGTCAGCCATCGCTCTGTTTTGGGAACGATAGTCCGGGAAGTTAAGCATCTAACACTTCACTTTCAATGCGATAACGGTCATATCGTCGAACTGCGATTTGTCTTTTACGAAATCACGAACACTGGCCTGCAGACTATCCAAAAATTCTACGGCGCTCTTCTCTCCGTTTTCCTGCAGGACCTGCAGCAGGCGTTTTTCCCCGAACTCATCGTTGCTGTC
Organism: Calditrichia bacterium; assembly: GCA_037381445.1. Taxonomy (GTDB): domain Bacteria; phylum Calditrichota; class Calditrichia; order RBG-13-44-9; family RBG-13-44-9; genus JARRQT01. The sequence goes on along the minus strand of JARRQT010000075.1, from coordinate 7,812 downwards.
ATTCATGGCTTCGGTAAATCCGTCGGTGTAGAATACCAGCCAGTCACCTGCTGATAACTGCAGTTTTTGCTCCTTCAGCACCCGGTTAAAAATCCTCCCTTCTTCCATCCCCAGTCCAATGCCGTCCGGTTTGAAGAGCCGTGTTTTTCCGGCGGCGGATGAATAGTGAATCGCAGGATTGTGACCTGCCCTCGCCATATGCACTTCCTGCTTGTCCCCATCCAGTATTGCAAAAAACAGGCTCACAAACGCACCCCGTTCGATGGTCTGGTAGAGCAGCCTGTTCAGTTTGATGAGGACGTCCCGGGGAGAAATGTTTTCCTGCACATAGGATTGCAGAATCCCCTTGGTCAGGGTCATATAAATGGCGGCTGGCACGCCTTTCCCGGAAACGTCTCCGATTACCACGCCCATTTTATTTTTTCCCAGCGGAATAAAATCGAAATAATCGCCGCCCACCTCCTTGGCAGGGATGCAGATTCCGGCAATATCATAACCGGCAAGTTCCGGGTTCTTTTTGGGCAGCAGGCTCTCCTGAACATGGTGGGCGATTTCCAGCTCCCTCGCCATTCTTTCTCTTTCCAGTTCGCTCTGAATATTCTGCAGAGAAACCAGCGTGTAACTCTGGCCCTGAATTTTGAACTCCGTAGCGTTGATGGAAAGATGGAGGGTCCGGGAGTTGTCGCCGATTTTGAGCAGCGTTTTCTCCCCCGACTTCAAACTGAGGAGCGTATCGGCCAGGGGCTGGCTGAATTTTTCCAGCGATTTTATATTATTCAATTGGCTCACGTTCAACAAATGCTTCGCGGCAGTGTTGATGAGCTCCACGTCACCATCGGGAGTGAATGATATCAAACCGATGCTGACGTGCTGCACAACCGTCTGCAGGTACTGAAACTGCTGTTCCTTCTCCGACCGCAAATCCAGGAATTGCCGGGACACCTGCGTCAGCGCTTCGTTTAATTCATGAAAAGACGGCCCCAAATTCTCATCGGAAAATGTCTGAGTGAAATCAGCATTTCGCACCGAAAGAAAAAAACGGGACAAATCGCGGTTGGTTTTTTCCACAAAATGAAAGGTCATGACAATCTGGTAAATGATCATGACAACCAGCAGCACATTGACCATTACGTAATTTGTCCGGAAGAGAAGGTAGAACAAGAGAAAAATCGTCAGGCCCAGAAAAATAATCCGGCCCAGCAGAATCATCCTGAAACGGTTAAAGACCATATTTCTCCATCCTGCGGTAAAGAGAGGTGCGGGTCAGTCCCAGTTCCTGCGCCGCCTTGCTGACATTTCCCCCATGCTTGCTCAGGGTTTTGCGGATGACGACCTTTTCCACTTTCTCCAGATTATAATCGTCAAACACCAGCGTGCTTTCCCGGTTTTCCGGTGCTGAAAAGAAAAAATCATGGGGCTGCAGTGCCTGAGAATCGCTCATGATAAGGGCTCGCTCAATGGCGTGCTGCAGTTCCCTCACATTTCCGGGCCATTGATAATTTTCAAGTTTTTTGAGCGTCGCCGGGGCCAGTCTCTTGCGGGGCTTGTTATACTTTTTTGCATATATCCCCAAGAAATGTTCCACCAGCAAGGGGACGTCTTCGATTCTTTCCCGCAGCGGCGGAATATGAATTTCCACCGTATTGATGCGGTAGAGCAGGTCCTGCCGGAATTTATTCTGGTTCACCATTTCATAAATGGGCAGATTGGTAGCGCAGATGAGCCGGATATCAATGGGCCGCGGCTTATTGGATCCCACCCGGATCACCTGCCGGCTCTGCAGCACGGTCAGCAGTTTGGCCTGCAAGGCCAGCGGGAGATTTCCGATTTCATCCAGAAAAAGTGTTCCGCCGGAAGCAATTTCAAACCGCCCGGCCCTGTCTTCCCGGGCATCCGTAAACGCCCCCTTCATGTGTCCGAACAGCTCGCTCTCGAACAGGGTTTCGCTGATGGCACCCATATCCACGCTGATGAAAACCTTATCCGCCCGCAGCGACTGGCGGTGGATGGCCCGCGCAATCAGTTCCTTTCCGGTGCCGTTTTCACCCAGAATCAGAACATTGGCATCCGTTGCCGCCACCTTGCCAATGGCTGAAAAGACATTCTGCATGGCAGGGCTGCTCCCGATGATATCCTGAAACTGGTGGTCCATATCGGCGCTGAGCTGTTTCTGCTGGAGCCGCAACTGATCAACTTCCAGTCGGGATTGCCGGAGCTGCAGGGCCGCGGAGACGGTGGCCAGCAGTTTTTCATTCTGCCAGGGTTTAAGGATAAAATCCACCGCACCCTCTTTTACAGCGCGCACCGCCATTTCCACATCGCCATAGGCGGTAATCAGAATAACCACCGCTGCCGGATCTATCTGCAGGATTTTGTTCAGCCAGAAATATCCCTCCGAACCGCTGGTCACATCCCGCGTGAAGTTCATATCCAGCAAAATAACATCGTAGCTCTCATTTTTTAACAAAACCGGAATCATTTCCGGATTCTTTTCCGTATGCACGAGGGAAATGTGTTTTTTTAACAAAAGAGAGGCAGCAAGAAGAACATCTTCGTCATCGTCCACGACCAAAACTTTTCCAAATTTCCTATTCAAGATGTCTCCCGTTTGACCCAGATGTCACTTTAATGCAGTAAATATAATGTATGTCCATAAAAAGTAAAACATTTTTTCACATTCGCTCAAACGCAGCAGGGTTTACGCCGGGATATAAAATGAACGCCAGCAATATTCGCAGGCAATTTATAACCTCAGAAAGCCCAGACATTACGGGCTTAATGATGAATACGGGACCCGTGCAAGTGTCCGCCAGCGGACACTCATTGTACATCAGCGGACAATTCTGTGAAATAAATTTCAAGGAAATTAACATAAGTCCAATATAATCAATATTGGCATAGTTGTTGAAGAACACTTATTGAAAAAATTTAGAATCAACAATGCCGAATGAAGGAGTTAACATGGATCGAGTAATTGAAAAGAAAAAGTGGCCGCCCAAGAAAATCGCCGGAATCGTCCTCGGGGGCTTGGTTGTCTTCTTTTTTATTTACACATTTTTGTTTGGGGACAGCAGTTCAAAGCTGAACGTGGAAACCGACCGCGTCACCATCAGCACTGTCTCCCGGGGTCCGTTCCAGGAATACATCCCCGTAACGGGAAGCGTCGTTCCCATCAAAACCGTTTACCTGGATGCCGTGGAAGGCGGACGGGTGGAGACCCGCTTCATCGAAGAAGGCAGCCTGGTGGAAAAAGGCGACAGGATTCTGAAGCTGGACAATACTAACCTGCAACTCGATATCATGTACCGCGAAGCGGAATTATTCCAGCAGATTAATAACCTGCGGAACACCAGACTGGAGATGGAGCGTACCCGCCTGGATTTGCAGGGAAAGCTGATTGAACTCGATTACCAGATTCAAAAGCAAAAACGCCTCTTCACCCGCAACCAGGAACTTCACAAGAAGAATCTGATTTCGAATGAGGAATTCGAGCAATCCAGGGATGATTATAATTACGGTGTCAAGCACCGCGCGCTCACGCTGGAATCCTACAAACAGGACTCTCTGTTCCGGCAGACGCAAATCCACCAGCTGGAGACATCGGTCCACCGCATGCAGGCCAACCTGGAGATTGTAAAACAGAAGCTGGACAATTTAATTATCAAGGCCCCCATCACCGGACAGCTCACCTCTCTTAACGCGGAAATCGGTGAATCCAAGTCCCCCGGCGAAAGACTGGGCCAGATCGATGTGCTGGACAGTTTCAAAGTGCGCGTGGATGTGGATGAATTTTACATCGCAAGAATTCAGATCGGCAAGCGGGGCGCGTTCGATTTTGCAGGAAAAACCTACAATCTGGTCATCAGGAAAATTTATCCCGAAGTATCCAACGGCCGTTTCGGCGTGGATATGTATTTCGACGGTGACGTTCCCCAGGGCATTCGCCGCGGCCAGACCCTGCACATTCGCCTGGCGCTGGGCGATCTTTCGGAAGCGGTATTGCTTGCCCGGGGCGGGTTCTATCAGAAAACCGGCGGACAGTGGATTTACGTGGTGGATAAATCCGGCGATTTTGCCACCAGGCAGTCCATCAAACTGGGCCGCCAGAATCCCAATTACTTTGAAGTGCTGGAAGGCTTGAAGCCCGGCGATAAAGTTGTCACCTCCAGCTACGACAGCTATGGCGACATTGATAAACTGGTATTAAAGTAAGCGGATAAGGAGTAATGGAGTGCTGGAGCAGTGGAGTATTGGCTAAGATTTGAAACTCAAATGGAAGGTTTAGCTGTGAGAAAAAACAAAAATCGCGGGTATCAGCAGTTACGCGTCTGGCAGGATGCTGTGGAATATTACCGCCTGACCTGTAAGATATTCCGGAATTTTCCATACGAATTGAAAAAAGTCAGTTCACAGGCTATTGCTTCCAGTGATTCTGTTCACCGGAATATTTCCGAAGGTTATTGTCGCCGTTCATTGAAAGAATACCTTTATTTTTTGAATATATCGCTTAGTTCTTTAGGGGAATCCGTTTCAGGAATATGCGCTTATCAAAAAGCAGGACAGCTGAGCGAAGAGGAATTTCAGCAGTTGGATACCTTGGCCTTTAAGTTGGAAAATGGCCTTTTAAAACTTATCAGCAGCCTGGAAGCAAAACTTGAAAACGGAGATTGGATCGATCATTTGATAATTAAGGAAAACAATGAAATTTATGGAGAAATAGAGTGAGGAAAATGGCGGCTAATTTTCAACACTCCAGCACTCCATTACTCCATTTTAACAGATTTTAGTGTTCATTTTTGAAATTAAACCATTACCGAATGAGGAGAACAAAATGATCAAGACCGTGGATTTAAGAAAGATTTATGCAACTGAAGAAGTTGAAACCACCGCTTTGAACAATGTGAACATCGAGGTTCAGGAAGGCGAATTTGTAGCGATTATGGGACCATCCGGCTGCGGCAAGTCAACCCTGCTTAACATTGTCGGCTTGCTGGATAATCCCAGCGAAGGGCTCTATTATTTTGATGGAAATGAAGTTTCCAAATTCAGCGAACGGAAACGGGCGAATTTCCGGAAATCCAATATTGGTTTTATCTTCCAGAGTTTTAACCTGATTGATGAACTGACGGTTTTCGAGAATGTCGAACTTCCGCTCCTCTACCTGGGTATGTCCAGTTCCGACCGCAAGAAACAGGTGGAAGAAGCACTGGAACAGATGCAGATTGCCCATCGCCGCAATCACTATCCCCAGCAGCTATCCGGCGGACAGCAGCAGCGTGTTGCAGTCGCGCGGGCGGTCGTCGCGAAACCGAAACTGATTCTGGCGGACGAGCCGACCGGTAACCTGGATTCTGCCCACGGCAATGAAGTTATGAAACTGATGACCGGATTAAATGAAGCCGGCACCACCATTATCATGGTCACCCACTCTCCTTCCGATGCGGAATACAGCCATCGCATTATCCACCTGTTCGACGGCCATGTGGTGACGGAAAATATCAAAGAACAGTTTCATGTGTAAGCCTCCGGTCCCGGAAGAATAATCCCGACAGGAATCGGCAAGTAATTGCTGAACGTCAGGAGAAAAAGTTTTATCCGAACTATTAAAGCACATAAGTGGACCTCTTTTGTCACAATTTTCGGTTTTGCCGTTGGTCTGGCAGCGGCCCTGCTGCTCCTGATTTTCATACAGCACGAATTAAGTTACGACCGCCAATGGCCCAATGCTGATCGTATTTACCGGCTGAACACCGCCGTAATGGAGAATAATTCGCAGGTTGAGTACTCAATTTCGCTCCGCCAGGCATATACGGAACTGCCCGGCATGGTACCGGGAATTGAAGCTGCCACCCAGCTCTACCGGACGCTGAATCCGGAAATCAATTTCGATAACAGACGCTTCCGGAATTTGAAGATTTTCTATGCTGACTCTACTTTTTTCCGGGTATTTCACATGCACGCCGTGGCGGGAGATCCCATGCAGGCATTACAGGCACCGGATGCCCTTGTTTTGAACCAGAGCACGGCAAAAAAGCTTTTCGGGGACGCAAACCCAATCGGCCAAAATGTCACCGTTTCGGAGTATGTGCTGCCCGATAAAAAACAAGTTTTCCGTGTCTCTGCCGTAGTTTCCGACCTCCCCAAAACAACACATTTTAATTTTGATGCGCTGCTGCCGATGAGAGCCAATGCATATATGGATTGGCTGGGCGGACTCGAATTCTTCACCTATTATACCCTCAAGAAAAATGCCCCGGTAAAAATGACCCTGGAAAACATCGATAAGGCCTATTCGCGCCTGGGCGAAGAATGGGCCAAAAGCAACGGCACTTCCTATTCACCGAAAGCCAAATTGATACCACTCCGCGACATCTATCTGCATTCACAGGCCCGATATGAGCTCGGAAATACCGGTGATCCCAGAATGATCCGCATTTTTGCCATGCTGACCGGACTGATTCTGCTCATCGCCATTGCCAATTTCGTAAATCTGTTTCTGGTGCAGGGAAACCGGCGGTCGCTGGAAACCGGCATACGCAAGACGCTGGGCGCCACCCGCTTACAACTGGTGCGGCATTTCATGAAGGAGTCGTTTCTGTTCACCGCCGTCTCTTTTATCATTGCCCTGTATGTGGTTTCAATGCTGGTTACGCCGTTCGGGAACCTCGTCCGCAGGCCGCTTTCCATGGGCGCTCTCCTGCAGCCGGATTTCTTCCTGGTGATGATCGGGCTGTTTCTGCTGACCGCATTACTGGCCGGCGCCTATCCGGCATGGTATCTTTCAAGACAAAGACCGGTGCAGGTACTTAAGGGCACGGGTTCCAAGGGAAAGCAGAAACAGCGGCTGCGCAAGGGAATCGTTCTGGCCCAATTTGCCATCTGTATGCTGCTGCTGACAAATCTGCTGGTCCTGCAGAAACAGGTCACCTATATGAACAGTATGCCCCTGGGATTTGATGCCAGGAATGTGGTTTCTTACCAGAATCTAAGCCCGCAGCTGCAGAAATCTTTCCCGCTGATCAAGAATGACCTGCAGCACTATCCGGACATCAAAGCGGTGACCGGGGCACACTCCCGGCCGGGGAAAGGCGCCAGCGGACAATCCATTAAATGCTTCGGCAAGCCGGACGATTCCAGAATCTCAATCCGGGAAGTCCGCGTTCAGCCGGATTATTTAAAAACCTATGATATGCAATTGATGGCCGGACGGGGTTTTGATGCCAGCCGTCCCACCGACCGGAACGCCGTGGTGCTGAATGAAGCAGCCGTCCGGGAACTGGGCCTGACCGAACCCATCGGTTCGCAGATTGTCATGTTCAATGATCCCATGGAAGTCATCGGGGTGGTTCGGGACTATCATTATGCTTCTCTGCGGGATCCCATAAAACCTGAGATTTTTACATACTACAGAGATCAGATTTTTAACATCTCCATCAGGATAAATACAAGCGAACCTCATAAAACAATCGCTGAAATCAACCGCGTATTTGCCAAATATGATGCCGGATATGCGCCCGATTATGTGTTCCTGCAGGACGCTTTCATCGCCATGTACGGCGGCGAATACCGGCTGATCCAGTTGGTCAGCGCCGGTTCTATCCTGGCCATTATCCTGACCATACTGGGTCTGGCCTCCATTACCGCCATCACCATACAGCAGCGCACCAAAGAGATCGGGATTCGCAAAACCATCGGCGCCTCCAGCCAGGAGATCGTGCGCATGCTGGTCAGTTCGGAGATAAAGCGACTGCTGGTGACAACTGTTTTATCGGGATTGCTGGCCCTCTGGACAATTCAGAAATGGCTGGAGAA
>JARRQT010000074.1:0-17282 GCA_037381445.1 Calditrichia bacterium | reverse complement strand
GGAATCCCCAACCTGATTATCATGGTTTTCGCGGTTATAATCCTTGACCATGGCCGAAGCGGAAGCATACTGTTCCCAGCATCCCGTTCCGCCGCAGTTGCAGGCCCTTCCGTCAAAGATAATGGTCATATGTCCAATCTCGGCCCCGGAGTAGTGACTGCCCCGGTAAAGCTCGCCGTCAATGATGATCCCGCCACCGATGCCGGTTCCCAGGGTAACACAAACCACATTGTCCGCATCTTTGCCCGCGCCAAAACTGAATTCACCATAAGCCATGACATTGGCGTCATTATCCGCAAAAGCAGGCAGCGAAAATCTGGACTGCAAATACTCGGAGATCGCTGCATTTTTCCAATGCTTAAAATTCGGGGTACTTCCGATCAGAAAGCCGCGCTCCACATCCACGCTGCCGGGAGTCCCCAGGCCGATGGCTGAAATTTTGATTCCTTGCTGCTGCGCAGATTTCAATGCCTTTTCAACCAGCTTTGCGAGCGCTTCCAGAATTTTTTCTTTGGGTGCGTCCGCCGGCGATTCCACCGAGTCCTGATCCAGCAGCTCGCCATCTTCGCTGCATATTCCATATTTTATCGCCGTTCCGCCCAGGTCAATGCCAATTGCATATTTTTTCGCCATTACCTCACCCTCTCTCTTTTCTCGGTTTTGTATGCCAGCTCTTTGACCGATTTGAACAGATGCAGATCTTTTTCTGTGAATTCTTTATTTCGCCGGCCCATCACCACTTCAGCGACTTCAACAGCTTTATCAAAATTATATTCCCTCAAACCTGAGCTTCCTCCCCAGGAAAAGGAGGGAATAAATTTGGGCGGAAATCCGGCGCCGAAAACATTGCAGTTTGTTCCGACAATTGTGCCGGTGTTAAACATGGTATTGATGGCCGTTTTGGAGTGATCGCCCATGATAAGACCCAGAAACCGTCTTCCGGTTTCGATGGGTTTGCCATTCAGATAGGCACTGATCTCTCCGTAATTGTTTTTCAAATCTGAGTTGTTGGTATCGGCGCCGATATTTATCCAGGAACCAAGATAGGAATGTCCCAAAAAACCGTCGTGCTGTTTATTGGAATACTCCTGAAATATCGATTCCTCTACCTCCCCGCCCACTTTACAGACCGGGCCGATGCTGGTATTTTCATAAATCTTGGCACCGGTTTTAATCAGGCTGTTTCTGCCGATATACAAAGGACCCTCGAGCACTGCATTGGGCATCACTTTGACCCCCTCTTCAATCCAGACCGGCCCATCTTCGGCATTGATCACCACCCCCGGCATGATTCTCGCATTTTCAGAAATATATACATTTTCTTTTCCGAGGATAAATACACCGTCATCCGACCTTCTGGCATCCCGCTGGATCAGATTCTCTTCACTGAATTCTCGCGAGATCTCACTGCCATTCAGATCAATTAAATCCCACGGATACCAGATAAGCCGGATCTCTGTTTCCAAACCGGTGTAATCGTTTAGAACTCGATCGGGCAGCAAAAGCCCATCTTTAAAATAATCCCCGAGAGCCTTCCCGGAAGCCCTGAAGGCAACAACTGAATTGTCTTTAGTGAGAACCCGAGCAGGATTCAGATTTGCCAATTCCTCCGCCGCTGAACCGCTCATGAGCACCCGTCCATTCAGAAACAATACTTCACCGGCAGCATTCCCGGAAAAAATATGGTCAGAGTCAAGGTAATGCTCAGCCAAGTAGCTGCGGGCAATAAGTCCCAGCGAATCTTTCCCAAGGTGTGACATCATTTTGTCAATAAGCAGCGTGGCGCCACAGCGCAATTCCCACACCGGACGGAAATAAACCAAAGGCAAAAGATTGGCATAATTTTCATCTTCAAATAGGACAATCTTCATGGTGCCTCACTTGTCAATATTGAATTTATAGACCTTGGTCACCCAACTCTCAACAGGTTTGTTTTTCACTTTCGCAGGCATCCAGCGGCTGCTGAATGCCGCTTTTTTCGCCATATCCAGGCAATTTTCATCCACAGTCGTATTCTCCAGAACCTCAACAGCCTCAATTCTTCCATGCAGATCTACTAAAAGTAACAAACGAATATAGCCTTTGCAAGAACTACCTTTGACATTGGGATAGACTTCCAGCAACGGACGGGCCGGGATTTCGGGAGGTATGCCGGCAGCAAACTGTTCGGTTTCGACATTTCCGGGCAGTTCATTAATAACAAATTCGTCCGGCAGCTTGGTCTCATCGCCCGGAACCGGAATAGCCGCTTCGGGCTTGCCGGGTCGGCGGGGAGGCAAGGGTTTTGGCTGAGAGGTAATGGGCACCTCATTCACATAGATATTCACATTAACCGGCGTCTTGTCCACTTTTCCCAGCTCAACAAAGCGGGGGAAAAAATAGAATAAAATCGTCAGCAGAAACAGGGAGGTGATCAAAGAAATTTTGAATCTCACCTGATAATATTGTTCTTTTTCATCTTTTGATAGCATCATTTTATCTGTGAAAACGCACAATAGTCTGAAATTAATGTGAGTTCGAATGAAGAAATCTTCCAGGTTTATCCGTCACTCCTGTAGAGCCTGTTCCGCACTTGCTGCGGGGGGATTGCCGCCACAAAGTGGTCTGTCCGGGAGAATCCAGGCAATCAGGGAAAAGCATTTTGCAATCCTGTTCCAGCGGATTCACGTTAGCGGCATGCCCCATGGGGGTAGACTTGGGATGACATTTGGGAATAGTTTTCAACATGATTTAATAGATAACTTTAATATATCGAACTTACCTTAAATTATACACACCTTATAAAAAGAGTTCCTGAAAAAAGAGAGTACAGGGTCCGGAAACTGCAGGTATCCAAAGCAGAATATCACCTTTTTTGAACCTTCATAAAATCATATTATATAAAATTTAGTAATTCAGCGACAGGAAAGAAATTAAAATTCTTGTACATAAAAAAAGCAGTGCCTTATGAGCACTGCTTTTTTATTCAAAATGTAGCCTATTTCTTCAATCTGAAAGTAAACGGTATGGTCATCCACACTTTCACAAACCGGTCACGCTGCTTGCCAGGCTTAAACTTGAATTGTTTTGCCGCAGCAATCGCCGCATCGTCCAGCATGGGATGGGATTTAACCACTTCCACCTTCTCCACGTCACCCTTGGTATTGATCAGAACCTTTACCACGACCATTCCTTCAATACCAGCCTTGCGGGCAAGTTCGGGATAATCAGGTTCCACCCGTTTGATGACTTCCGGTTTTTCCGAGAGTGCATAGAATTCCACAATCGGCTCCTCCTCCTGCGGGGGAGGCGGCGGTGCTTCCTCAATCGGCTTGGAGAAATCGATTTCGGTCTCGTCGATTGTCAATTCATCAGGAATATCTTCATTCTCCGAAGCAACCGGAATCACAGGACGTGCCGGGGGCGGTGGCCTGTGAATCTGCTCGGTTTGCGGTATTTCCACCGTTTCGATTTTTACATCGACTTTCTTTTCCAGCTGATATGATGACTCAAATTTCTTGAAGGAATATAGGAGCGCTATCATAATGATTAAAGAAACCACCAGAGAAGCTTCAAATATTCGACGATATTTGAGTTTCAGATCAACTTCCGGATTTTTGTAAATAAATTCGTGTTTTGCCATAAGTTCTTAACCTCAATGGGTTGGTAGTGCTGAATAATTTACTCTCAAGGCATTTGCTTTTCGCAACTCCTGTTGAATATCACTAATTATACCCATATCCGCATCTTTATCGACCCGTAAAGATACAATCAACTGGGGGTCTGCAACGAGTTTATTATAGACAATTGTTCTCAGATCACTAACCTTTTTGACTGTGACATCATCATCTACAACATTATTAAAGCGATCTACCCAAATTGTTGTTACATGCCTTTTAGTCGGCAGCTTTTCAATTTTTGATGCTTCTGGTAAACTTACTTTCAAACCGGTATACTCCCTCAACACCGTACTCAATGGAATTTTTCCTCGCCTGACCTTCTAAATAAGTTCCTAATATTTTTTATTACTTATGATTCCTCAGGTTCCGCAATCGATATACGGGTAGCTCCGGCCTTCTTTAATTGGTCAAGTACCTTGATATAGATATTGTATTTTGTCTTCCGTGCCGTTTTCACCGAAACGATCAGTTTGTCGTTTTCAAGTAATTTATCACGGATAATATTGTCTACTTCCTCTACGGGCACCACCTCTTCATCAATAAGTATCTGACCGGAATCATTGATAAGCAGATTGGTGATATTTTTCTTTGCAATTTCAATCTGTGTACTGCCGGGAGGTGGAAGCACCAGGTCCAAACCTTTATCAACATCGATTGTTGTCGTCACCAGGAAGAAAATAAGAAGCTGGAAAACAATATCAGGCAAAGAGGCGGAGGGAATTTCTATCTCTCCTCGTTCTCTTCTTCTTTTAATTGCCATTTTATTCCTCGTTATAAGTTATTTGCCTTTTTCCATTTCAACCAGGGTATCGACTAACTGCACGGAAGCTTCTTCCATGTCGATGATGAGCTTGTCAATACGAGCGGTAGACCAGTTATAGAACAACTGCACGGTCATAGCGACAATCAGACCAAACAGCGTTGTCAACAATGCCTGGGAGATACCACCGGCCACGACGGCAGGAGAAATATCATTGGCAGTTCTGATTGAGTCGAAAGCGACGATCATGCCCCAAACCGTCCCGGTAAATCCGAGCATAGGTGCAACAACGATAATAAAACCAAGCCAGATCATGCCTTTCTCCAGGAAAGCCATTTCAATTGATCCCGCATTGGTAATTGACTTTTCTACATAATCGATACCTTCTTTTGCCCGCATGAGACCAGCATGGAAAATGGAGGCAACAGGTCCGCGTGTGTTTTCGCAGATCTCAAGTGCAGCTTCTGTCCCGCCTTCTTTCAATGCAGTGCGAACGCGCTCAATAAAACGCCGGGTGTTGATACCTGCGCGCCAGAGGGTCCACATCTTGGCAATCCCAATCGCGAGCCCAAGAACCAAAGATACAAGAATAGGCCACATAAAGCCGCCACCCTGTTTAAATAACTCAACCATAGTAATTAGACCTCCTAATTCGGTTTTTCTAATATTTATTTACTTTACTAACTAAGTAGCAAATTTTACGGATTACATTGTTGAAAGTCAATATTTTTTTAAGATTTCCATTCCCGTTATTTTATTCATATTTGCTCAATAATGCGATCCGGTTTGCTTCTTTAAAAAGCTTAAGAGCCTCCTGGAATTGATTATCATTATGCAAGAAGACATAATAGAATCCCTCCCGTTCCCAGAAGTTGCGGGCAATTTCCGCCTTTATCCGCATGGACAGGTATTGCTGGTCATTTCGGAAGGCATCCTCATCTTTTTCAATGCCCTTCTCCTCGCAGTAGCTCATGAAATCATTAAAGATTTTATCGGTGATCTGAAAATCTCTCTGGAATTTCCCCAGATTTGTCTTTAGTCCCGGATGGGCCTTCGCGTATTGCGTTGCGTATTCAAAGAACAGTCTCTTCACCATAATGCTGTTCACAAGTTTGGGAGATTTAGGATTTCCCTTATAGGGTATTACCATATCAGGACGAATGCCGCCACCGCCGTATACAATCCGCCCGCCGCTGGTATGGAATTGCGGCCTGTTGGCCAGACTGTCTTCACTCATCCAGGTGGTGTCCATACTTTCCGCATAATATTCGGAAACATCCATCCCCTTATAGTCCCGCTGAATGCAGCGCCCGCTGGGCGTGTAATATTTGGCGGTTGTGATGCGCACGGCTGAGCCGTCGGAAAGCGGAAATTCCTTTTGGACCAGACCTTTGCCGAAGCTGTTGGTTCCCACAATCAGGCCGCGGTCATAATCCTGAATGGCTCCGGACACAATTTCCGATGCTGAAGCAGAACCCCTATCGATCATTACAATTAGCGGGAAATCATACACTGTGCCGGTTCTTAACTGATCGGAATAGAATTTTTCGTCCACCCGATTGTTTCGTCCCCGCGTTTCCACGACCACCTGATGTCCGGGGAGAAATTTCCCGGCCATCTTCACCGCCTCATGCAGGTAACCACCGGGATTACCGCGCAAATCCAGTATCAGACGCTGCATTCCCTTCTTGGACAATTCCTGCAAAGCCTCGTCCATCTCGGTGGATGTGGTGGCAGCGAAACGGTTTACCCAGATATAGCCGGTGCTGTCGTCCGCCATAAATTTGGTGGTGACGGTATAAATGGGAATGACATCACGGACGATGGTCAACTCCAGCGGTTCATCCATTCCTTCCCGCACAATGGTGACATCCACGGAAGTGCCCTTGGGGCCTTTCAGTTTTTTGGGAACATCATCCCGTTTGATGCCAACCGCGGACTTGCCGTCGATTTTAATGATCTTGTCACCTGCCCGAATACCGAGCTGCTCGGAGGGGGAGCCCGCAATGGGCGAAATCACCGTGATATATCCGTCAATGACATCAAACTCAATACCAATTCCTTCGTAATGTCCGCTGAAATCTTCTTTATTCTGCTCAACCTTTTTAGGCTCAATGTAGACACTATGGGGATCCAGTTTGGCCAGCATGCCTGAAATGGCGCCCTGCATTGCGTCACCCCATTTTACATCTTCCACATAGTAGTATTTAACAAGCTGCACTACCCGGAAGAATTTGTCAATCTGGCTTTTGGACAGATCCTGAATATCGGCCAACCCCTGCTGATTCAGGAAAAAGCCGAAAGTGCCCAGAATTACCAACGCGATGATAATATAGTAAGGAGTACGCCTGTTACGATTCATTTAGAGATACCTCCTTTTTATAAAAGCTGACACATTTTTTTCACTATTTTTCACACTGTTATTTTAAGCCGTCAAGTAAGGGCATGCAATCCTAAAGTTTAAAAGGTGTTATTTTCATCTGCAATCTTACGTCCCAGGTCCCGTTAAGTTCGACCTCAAATAAAAACATGACCGCAGAACTCTGGTAGATTCGTTCAAAACCCGCTTCCGAAAGTGAAATGGTTTCGATGGGGAATCTCCAGATTTCAGCCGCTTTTTCGCTGTGCATATTGATCCGGAGATTATAGTATTCATCGGCCAGCCCTAAATGTTTTGCCCTATTTAATATACCAACCGATGCCAGATTAGCCGGTTCGATATTTCGGTCCTCGGAAAAATAGTAGCGGTCTTCCGCATTGCCGGCCAGCAATCCGAAATTCATTTCCACGCCGAAACGAAGCGGGATTTTTTCATTGCTTTCACTCTGCAGGCGATAGCTTATCTCAAGCTTGGAGCCATTCCCGTCAATCGATATGGTTTTGGTGACAGCCAACGGAATGGCCACCCTATCCCTTTGTAGATTTCCCTGCCTGCTCAATTCGATTTCAACCGCTCCGTTTTTCGATTTTCGGGTGATCGCCCGATAAGGTTTTGCAACGAAATCGCCCTCCTCGGTATACTCCGCATTCCGGAAGTCCTCGATCGTGACATTCGAACCCAGGAAATGATCCAGCAGCGATTTACGTTCATAGGTGTCGTAATGAAGATATTGCTGCAGATTATCTTCCTTGCTCGCCACCAGATCATGAATGCTGGCCACGCTGTCACCGTCATTTCCGCTCCGGGAAGCTTCTTCCTGGGCCACATTCACTTCCAGCAATCTGGAGTGATATCCCTCCTTGCGGCGCGTCAGCGAATTGAGCAGATTAAAATTTCCCGGCAGATAATCAAGCTCGGCGATTCGTCCCCCCTTTTCGGGCTCCAGATAAATATTCAACGACGGAGTTTCCACCAGCAATTCGGAGAATCCATCCATATTGTAGTCTGTTTCGATGACATTTACTTCATTTTCCCGGCCGGATAACTTTCTCAGAATTTTCTCTGCCTCTATAAAATTTTCGTAGTTTGCATGACGAAGGTGGCCCAGGTACAATCCCCCGAAGACGCCGTGCCAGTAGGCGCAGTTGCACTGCCCCGCCCAGATATGATCAAGCGCCTGCTCCGATAACGGTCCATTCGTTCCGGCGAAGAGCTCACGGCTTTTTTTGCTGAGATAGAGCATTTTTTTGTGCATCTGATTGGACTCCGGATATTTCGCCATGAAATTCCGCCAGAAACCTCCCCGCACAAAAACGCTCACCTTATCATAAACCTTCTGCTCCTTCAAATAGAATTCAAAATCCTCATATTCCCGGAAGGCCCTGGCAGGCAGTGCCCAGTGCATCATTTCCGCGTAGGAAGCGGTGGGAAGATAAATGCGGTCCAGCGGCTTAATTTTATCTGCTGCTTCAGAAAAGTGGACCAGATTGATCCAGTCCGAGTTCTCCAGAATCAACTGAATGAATTGCTCCAGCCATCCCTGTGTATAGACCCGCTCGTGGGTGTTTGGCCATACCCCGAATTTCTCGCCGTCGTCAGCGAACACCACCAGGCGGTCATCATCTTCCCCGGCAATTTCCCTGAGATATTCAAGAGTCGTTTCGGCTTTCTGAAAGGGGATTGTATAGCGCAATTTCATGCTGATGGGGAAAATTTTGACGGGGTGGCCGTTATCTTCCGTAATGTAATAGCCCAGCAGCTCTTCGTCTTGCAAGCCGGAATACTTGAAATGGGCGTCATCGATCACCGTATATTCCATGCCCGCTTCATGCATCACCGAGGGGAGCTCCGGTTCCCACACCCGCTCAGCCAGCCACATCCCGCGCGCTTTATAATTTAAGGCAGCATCGATCCATTTGTTCAATTTCCTGATCTGACCGATCCCGTCCTCGGGCGGAATGACCGAAAGAATCGGTTCATAAAATCCGCCGCTCATCATTTCCACCTGCCCCGCTTCAACCAACCTTTTCAACTGGCGGATGTGTTCGGGATAATGTTTCCGAATCCAATCCAGCAGAATCCCGGTGTAATGAACGTTAATCCTGAAGTCGGGATACTTTTCGACAATGTCCAGAAACGGCTGGTATGATTTATGAAATGCATCATCGAATACAAAATCAAAATTGCCCACCGGCTGATGGCAGTGGATGCCGAAAGCAAAATTTATTTTCTTCACCAAATTCCTCTATTAAAATACAAGCATTCACATTTACGGCAGCAGTACCGATGCGGCAACTACCGTTGTCCAGAGTCCGTTTTTATCTCCCACGGCTGTCTGTGTAACATTGCGCGTGCTGAAATTTTTCCCGCTGATTTTCCACAACTCCTTCTTGGTGTCCCAGCTGGAGTTGGGATCAAATTCCACTCCCAGAATTGTGGCCAACATCTCGGCGGCCAGATCCTCCGCATAGTCACCCGCCACAGCTTCTTTTTCGCCAAAGCTGTGATGCTCGGAAAGGTAGCCGTGCATATTTTTGTCAGCCGGTATCGCCACCCCCACCGA
The DNA here is from genome assembly GCA_037381445.1 of Calditrichia bacterium. Lineage (GTDB taxonomy): Bacteria > Calditrichota > Calditrichia > RBG-13-44-9 > RBG-13-44-9 > JARRQT01. The sequence goes on along the minus strand of JARRQT010000074.1, from coordinate 7,920 downwards.
AGCGGCAATCAGGCGATTGGGCTCGTTGGTGCTGTTCCTGCTCAGCACAACGTGAAGTATCTGACCCGCCGTCAATTCCTTTAATCCCTGGTTGACCGAGACCATCTTGCAGTTGGGCGGAAAAATGGAAGAGACTTCCACAATGTTGAAGGGAGCAATTTGAGCATTGCGCAGCGCCATTTCGAAACTGGCCAGTTTTTCTTTATGCCGCCCGACCCCTTTGGTTAAAAACATTCTGGTTGGAACATACATTTCACATTTCCCTTTCGTCTTTATCTTCTATTTCATCTTCATTTTGGCTGAAATTCAAAAATTCCAGGCTTTCATAAGAACCATAAGCAGGCTCTTCCTGTTCCCACTGCTCCAGCCTTCGCCGGTTGCGGTAGCGGATCGCATAGAGCGCGCCGATCAAAACAACTACCATCGCCACCCAGATAAGATTTTCCAGATTGAAAATGACAAACCAGCGGTATTTTTCCTGAAGCCAGCGGTACCATTTTATTTCGAAATCAATTTTATCCATGCCGGTCAAATTCTGCAGCGCGGCATCGAACGTGCCCGCGGAAATTGCCTCCATGAACCGGTTCCAGCTTGCCTGATTCTGCAAATAGCGGCTGTTCAGAAACAGGATAACGGAGAGACTCTGCAGATAGGCCAGGCGGGCACGGCTTGCCGGGAAGGAAAGCAGGCTGTCAATGCTGGCCAGCTGCGTTATTCTTTTGGTGAACAGTGCATTGGAGAGGGTGACGCCTTCGGCTATATTGATACGCTGGCCGGAGAGATACTCCGCGATTCCCTCGTTAAACCAGAGAGGCACCTTCTGCGCGCCCAATCGTTCATCGAGATAAACATGCGACAATTCATGGGCCAGATCTTTTTCCAGCGGCGTATCTGTCAGCGTCCATTCCGGCCGCTTCAGCACGATTCTTTTCATTGACGATACATATACGGCCGCACTCCAGTCCGGCAATTTTTGACCGGCAAGATAGGTGAACTCCGCTTTGGACGATGGCAGATAGATGGTGATGAGGCCCTGCAATTCAGCTCCAAAAAAATTCTGACACACCGGAGAGTGCTTTTGTAACTCCTTAATAATATTTAAGGCGCGGTATTCATCTTCCCGTGCATACACCACTTTAAAATTCTCATGCCTGAGCTCGACTTTGCCGCTGTCTGCGGAAGCGTTGCCGGAACTCAGCAAACCGACAAATATATATATCAAAAAGACTTTATACCAATTCATATTTCTTTTCTAAAACCGATGCCTGCTGCATTATACTGCTATTTTCAAATTTCTGAATCTAATTCCCTGCCTGCATACCTTTATTGCTAACTTGTATGTCCGAAAGGTATTCCCGCGCGATTCGTTCCCCTTCCGGAATATCAACCCGCCAGAGCAGAATTGCCCCGCCCACAAAAAGCACCAGTATGGATAAGATCCCCAGCCGGGCGTTTCCGGTGAGGAGGGTAACGGTGCCCATCAGCACCGGGCCCAGGACGGCGGCAAATTTCCCCAGCATATTGTAAAAACCGAAGAACTCCGCCGATTTGTCATGGGGAATGATGCGGGTGTAGAGGCTGCGGCTCAGCGCCTGAATGCCGCCCTGGAATAAACCTACCATGAAGGCCAGAAAATAAAAATTCCACTCATGTTTCATGAAATAGCCCAGAAAGGTGATGAGGATATAGCCGAAAATTCCGGACATGACCGCTTTTTTCGTTCCGATCTTTGAAGCGATTTTCCCGTAGAGCAGCGCCGCCGGAAATGCGACAAACTGGACCATCAATAAAGCCATGATGAGCGTGGTGTTGGAGAAATTCAGGGATTTGCCGTAATCCACCGCCATTCGCACAATGGTATCCACCCCATCAATGTACAGCCAGTAGGCCACCAGAAAGATTCCCACAATTCTGAAATAGCGCAGCTCCTGGAGCGTCCCCCGCAGCTGCTTCCATCCCGAGCGGACCGCCACGGAAAACCGGACGGGGTGATGAATTTGGGGCTCTTTCACGAACAGCAGGACCGGAACCGTAAAAACTGCCCACCATATGGCCACACTGAGAAAAGAGAGTTTGATTGCTTCCGTGGCGCTGGGTATGCCAAAAAATGAGGGCTTCAGATACATCAGAACATTCATAAGAAAAAGCAGGCCGCCGCCGATGTAACCCAGCGCATATCCCAATGTGGATACAAAGTCCACCTTCTCCTCTGATGCCACGCTGGTCAGCAGGGAATCATAAAAAATATTCGCGCCCGACCACCCGATAGTGGCCGTCACATACAACAAAACCGCCAGCTGCCAGTGGCCCTGCTGGACCATCCAGAGTCCGCCGGTCATGATAATCCCGAAATAGGAGAAGGTCACCAGAGACTTTTTACGGGCTGTGCCCCGGTCCGCCACCGAACCCAGAAAAGGCGCCAGCAGCGCAACAATAATAGAAGCCAGAGAATTCGCCATGCCCAGGTAGAAGGTGCTGTCCGCCGGATGGTCCGGATTTGCCCAGTAGATTTTGAAGAACAGGGGAAAGAAACCCGCCATGATGGTAGTGGCAAAAGCAGAATTCGCCCAATCGTAGAAGGCCCAACTGTAAATAGTTCGGGTTTCATTCTTCATAGAATTTAATTTAAAGCTAAAAACCCCTGAGGCAAAATACAATGCAATAAAGTGCAAATATTTTGGAACAGACATGCAAACAGCCGGACGGGAAAGGAACAGAAACTATATGGATCCGTGATTAAAAAAATCCCCGGCTTTTGCCGGGGATTTAACAACTCAAAATTAGAGCTGCGACAGTTTCTTAATCTATGCTCTGCAGGGTTTTCAGGTAATTGGCGCGCTCGTAGGCCGCGGGATCACCAACGGCTTTGTAGCTCATGCTGCCTTTCATCTGCTGAATGGATTCATATTCATTTTCTTCCATCCACTTTTTCAGGTCATCCAGAATTTCGCGCGTTTTCGCGATGCCTTCCTGCAGCAGCACGGAGGCAATCATGGTAACATCCGCACCCACCATGGTCATTTTGATCATATCTTCCGCGGTGTGAATTCCGGTAGTTGCGGCGAGATTTGCTTTAATGCGGCCATACAGGATGGCAATCCAGCGCAGGGGCAACCGCATTTCATGGGAAGTGCTGAATTGGAGATTGGGAACCACTTCCAGGGTTTTCAAATCGATATCAGGCTGATAGAACCGGTTAAACAACACCAGGCCATCGGCACCGGCACCATCCAGTTTTTTTGCCATGTTGGCAAACGCTGAAAAATGAGGACTCAGCTTCATGGCAACGGGAATATTCACCGACTCTTTCACCAACTTCAGATTATCCAGATAGATCTTCTCAACCTGATCGGCGCTCATATCAGGATTAGTGGGAATATAATAGATGTTCAGCTCCAGGGCATCGGCGCCGGCTTCTTCAATTTTTTTCGCGTATTTGGTCCACCCGCCCGGCGAAACGCCGTTCAGACTGCCGATGACCGGGATTCCCACCGACTCTTTCAGGCGGGAAATCTGATGGAGATATTCCTCTGCATGCAGATTACGGTATTGCTCAGGCTCCGGGAAATAAGTCAGCGCTTCGGCGAAACTTTCATTTTTATAGCTCAGAAAATGGTCAATCTCATCAATTTCATGATTAATTTGTTCCTCAAACAGAGAATACATCACCACGCCCGCTATACCGAGATCTTCCAACCTTTTAACTTTATCAACATCTCCGGAAATGGGAGTAGCGGATAAGACCAACGGATTTTTTAATTTTAATCCCAGATAAGTTGTTGTCAAATCCATAATTTTCCCCTTGTTATATGCTTGATGTTAAAATCAATTTTTCAAGTTGCAAATGCATTTCAGAAAATCAACCGGGGAGACACAAACGCATCTCCCCGCTATCTTCTATATTTATTGGGCCTCCTGAGGCTGTTTGGCATACATATTTACCATGCGTTCATACAACGTCCAGCGCTCATTCACCTCATTCTGAGCCATTTCCAGCAGCATTTTAGCGCGCTCCGGATCGCTCTTCACCAGCATTTTATAGCGGGTTTCATTATAGACATAATCCTTTAAAGGAATTTTCGGTGCCTTCGAATCCAGACGTAACGGATTCTCACCGTTTTTAGTTGCATCCGGATTGAAACGGAACAGCGGCCAGTAACCGGAGTCCACAGCAAGTTTTTGCTGAGTCAGTCCGTATTTCATGTTGATGCCGTGGGCAATACAGTGGCTGTAGGCAATGATCAGAGATGGTCCGTCGTATTTTTCCGCCTCCATAAATGCTTTAACCAATTGGGTATCGCTGGCTCCCATGGCGACTTTGGCCACGTAAACGTAACCGTAACTCATGGCTAACATTCCCAGATCTTTCTTGGGAAGCGGTTTTCCGGCTGCGGCAAATTTTGCCACGCCGCCCAGCGGCGTCGCTTTGGACATCTGGCCGCCGGTATTCGAATACACTTCCGTGTCAAGAACCAGCACATTTACATTTCTGCCCGAAGCCAGCACATGATCCAGACCGCCGTAACCGATATCATACGCCCAGCCGTCACCGCCGATGATCCAGACGCTCTTCTTCACCAGATAATCCGCCAGACTGAGCAATAATTTGGTTTTCTGGGAATTGAGTTTCTCCAGCTTCTCCTTCAGCAGAGCAATCCGTTCGCGTTGTTCATAAATCCCGGCTTCATCCGTCTGATCTGCGGACAGGATTTCTTTCACCAGATTATCACCCACTTCAGCAGCCAGTTCCTGCAGCAGTTCCCGGGCATGCTCGGTATGCTTGTCGATGGTCAGGCGAAAACCGAGACCGAATTCGGCATTGTCTTCGAACAGCGAATTCGACCAGGCCGGTCCGCGATCATCATTATTCTTGGCCCACGGGGTAGTCGGCAGGTTGCCGCCATAGATGGATGAACAACCTGTGGCGTTGGCAACAATCATGCGGTCGCCGAACAGCTGGGATGCCAGTTTTACATAAGGCGTCTCGCCGCAGCCGGCGCAGGCGCCGGAGAATTCAAACAGCGGCTGCAGGAATTGCGAACCTTTAACGGTGTCAACTTTCAGTTCCTTGCGGTCATATTCCGGAATTTCCAGGAAGAATTCCCAGTTTTCTTTTTCCGGTTCGCGCAGCGGCATCTGTGGTGCCATGTTCAGCGCTTTCAGTCCAACCTGCTGTTTGTTCTTGGCAGGACAGACTTCCACGCAGAGCTCGCAGCCGGTGCAGTCTTCGGGCGCTACCTGAATAGAGTACATGGTGCCTTCCGGCCACTCTTTCCCGCGTATGGGAGTGGATTTGAACGTTGCCGGTGCGCCTTCCAGATATTTCTTATCAAAGGCTTTGATACGAATTACCGCATGGGGACAAACCATGGCGCACTTACCGCACTGGATACAAATCTCTTCATCCCACACCGGAATTTCCAGGGCGATATTTCGTTTTTCCCATTGGGTGGTCGCGGAGGGGAAAGTCCCATCATTGGAGAATGCGCTCACAGGCAGATCATCACCGAATCCGGCAATGATTTTTCCGGTGACATTCTTAACGAAATCGGGTGCCTTGTCCGGAACAGCCGGCGGGATTTCAATTTTACTGTCAGCGGTTTGGGGTACTTTCACCTCGTGCAGGTTGGCCAGTGTCTGATCGACAGCTGCGTAATTCTTCTTAACAATTTCTTCGCCTTTTTTGCCATAGGTCTTTTTAATGGCATCCTTGATGGCACCAATCGCTTCATCCTTTGGCAGCACGCCGGAGATGGCGAAGAAGCAGGTTTGCATAATGGTATTGATTCGGGTGCCCATGCCGGTTTCCTTGCCGACGTCATAGGCGTTGATCACATAAAATTTCAGTTTTTTATCGATGATCTGCTGCTGAACCGGGCGCGGGATGTTATCCCAGATTTCTTCCGGTCCGTAGGGCGCATTCAGCAGGAAGGTGGCGCCTTCGGCTGCAAAACGCAGCATATCGTATTTCTCAAGGAATACAAACTGATGACAGGCAATAAATTTTGCCTTGTTGATCAGATAGGTAGAATGTATCGGCTTTTTGCCGAAACGAAGGTGCGAGGTTGTCACGGCGCCGGCTTTCTTGGAATCGTAGACAAAATATCCCTGCGCATAAAAATCGGTACCTTCGCCAATAATTTTGATGGAGTTTTTGTTCGCACCCACCGTCCCGTCCGATCCCAGGCCGTAGAACATACCGCGGAACACATCGTCGCCCTCGGTTGAAAAAGCGGCATCATATTCGATACTGCTGTTTGTGACGTCATCATTGATACCCACGGTGAAATGATTCTTGGGTTTGTCCTTTTTCATTTCATCGAACAAACCTTTGACCATTGCCGGCGTAAATTCCTTGGAAGACAGGCCGTAGCGACCGCCAATGACGCGAGGCATTTTCCCGAATGGCAATTCACCTTCGGCATTTACTTCATTCAGTGCGGTCACAACATCTTCATACATCGGTTCACCTGCGCTTCCCGGTTCTTTGGTGCGATCGAGCACCGCAATGGTTTTCACAGTGGCAGGAAGCGAGTTGACAAATGCCTTGATAGAGAACGGACGGTAGAGACGGACCTTCAGCACGCCCACTTTTTCGCCTTTGGCAGACAGATATTCGGCTGTTTCGTGTGCCGCTTCGGCGCCGGAACCCATCAGAACAATCACGCGTTCCGCTTCGGGATGGCCCACATAATCGAACAGATGATAGTGACGGCCGGTTAGCTTGGCAAATTTGTCCATATGCTTCTGCACGATTTCCGGACAGGCGGCATAGAAAGGATTAACTGTTTCGCGCGCCTGGAAAAAGACATCGGGATTCTGAGCGGTTCCGCGAATAAAAGGATTGTCCGGTGACAGAGCCCTTTTGCGATGGGCAATAACCAGATCATCATGGATCATGGCTTTCAGGTCTTCGCGATCCAACTGTTCAATCTTCTGCACCTCGTGCGACGACCGGAAGCCATCGAAGAAATGCACAAAGGGCACCCTGGCTTCCAGGGTAGCAGCTGTGCTGATCAATGCAAAGTCCATAATTTCCTGAATTGAATTGGAAGCCAGCAGGGCAAATCCGGTTTGGCGGGTTGCCATCACATCGCTGTGATCTCCGAAAATTGATAGTGCGTGGCTGGCGACGGTTCTCGCTGACACATGGAAAACCGTGGAAGTTAATTCACCTGCGATTTTGTACATATTGGGAATCATCAGAAGCAATCCCTGCGAAGCAGTAAAGGTAGTGGTCAATGCACCACTCTGCAAGGCGCCATGCACCGCGCCGGATGCGCCGCCTTCGCTCTGCATTTCAACCACGCTGGGAACCGTACCCCAGATATTCTTTTCGCCCACTGCTGACCATGCATCTGCCCATTCACCCATTGGAGATGAAGGGGTGATCGGATAAATCGCTATCACCTCATTCACTTTATGAGCAACATAGGCGGCAGCTTCATTTCCGTCTATTGTTACCTTTTCTCGCTGCATGTTCCTCTCCTCTAGATTTATATTTTTCATTTTAAAAGTTTATATATGGGATAATTATTTTATCTAAATACCGTTTCCGGGAAGTGTGAGAATTATAGATTTTTGCTGTTATTTTTTCAATTCCCATTGATATCTTCCGCTCTAAAAGCATCACAGAAAGTTATTCAAAGGCCTGAGTTTTTTCAAGACAAAAAAATATTTTTGTCACAAATAGTACTCTTTTTTAATATCATCGCAAACAATATACCATTCGCCCATTCTGCATAATTTTAACAATTCCAGCTATATTCCATTCAAAGCCCTGCATATATTTTATTACTTTTAATAAAAAGATTCCTGGTTTTCCCGGAAGTAATAAAGTCCGAGTCCTTTTTCGGGATTTTTTAAAACCCACGGACCAGAGATGGTTCCGGCAAATTTAAGATTCATATCGTATCAAAA
>JARRQT010000073.1:0-25779 GCA_037381445.1 Calditrichia bacterium | reverse complement strand
CCACAAGAATGTCAGTCAATACCAAATAAATCAATTGGAAATGATAGATGTATTTCCGAGAGGAGTCCCATGAGACGGGACGAAGTCGGATAATCTTAATTTGAAACAAGGATTTTTCTATTTCGACCACCTTAATCACTTCAGTCAAAATTGCAGCGCTGCAATTCTGCATGGCCAGCGGGGAATAATTCTGCAATCAGACAATCCAATAAGGTTAATTTTCCGGAATACTTAATTATCCGTGCAAAGCTGATTTCCGGAAACCCTTTGGCATCCACTTTCGAATGAAGGCGCTTTTTCTGCGATGCCCATCAATAAATTGCCGCTGCAGCCGCTCAGTGATCGACCGTGCGCTGCAGCTCTTCGGGGTAGCGGGCCCCGTGCACGGTGATCTTTTCGACCGCTTCCGCTATTTCGCGCAGATCGTCCGCGGTAAGCTCTATTTCGGCTGAGCCGATATTTTCTTCCAGGCGGTGCAGCTTGGTGGTCCCCGGTATGGGCACGATCCATGGTTTCTGGGCCAGCAGCCAGGCTAGCGCGATTTGCGCGGGTGTGGCGTTCTTTTCCCTGGCAATCCTGGCCAGCAGATCGACCACCGCCCGGTTCGCTTTGCGGTTTTCCGGCGTAAAGCGGGGCAGCTTGTTGCGGAAGTCCGATTCGACAAAGGTCATCTTCTCATCGATCTTTCCGGTGAGGAATCCTCGGCCAAGCGGACTGAAGGGAACGAACCCGATGCCCAGTTCTTCCAGCAGCGGGAAAATTTCTTCCTCCGGGTCCCGCCACCACAGGGAGTATTCGCTCTGCAGGGCTGTCACCGGCTGCACGGCGTGGGCGCGGCGGATGCTCTGCACGCCCGCTTCGGAAAGGCCGAAATGCTTCACCTTGCCTTCCCGGATCAGGTCATTCACCGTTCCGGCCACGTCTTCAATGGGCACATTGGGGTCCACGCGGTGCTGATAGAACAGATCGATGGCATCCGTCTTGAGGCGTTTCAGGCAGGCTTCAGCCACCTCCCGGATATGCGCCGGCCGGCTGTCCTGGCCGACCTGTCTGCCGTCGGGGCCGAATTTGAAACCGAACTTGGTGGCGATCACTACCTGATCGCGGAAGGGGGCAACGGCTTCTCCCACCAGTTCCTCGTTGGTGAAGGGGCCGTAGGCTTCGGCGGTATCGAAGAAGGTGACGCCGCGTTCGAAGGCTGCCCGGATCAGGGAGATCATTTCCCGCCGGTCCGGAGGCGTTCCGTAGGCAAAGCTCATTCCCATGCATCCCAGCCCCAGGGCCGAGACTTCCAGATTGCTGTTTCCGAGTCTGCGTGTCTGCATGTTCCCATCTCCTTTTTTATTGGACTAACCACGGGAGGGAGTGAAAAGTTTCTGAGGCGGATGCCCGGAGGAAGGGGGTCCGGGGAGGCCGGGAGGTGAAGACTATGGTTGGACCGACTCAACAACCTGAAGCATAAAACGCAAGGCGCAAAGGGCACAGCGCATAGATTGCATCATTCCAACACGCCACCACTCCAACACTCCATTACTCCACCTCTCCCTGTTCCTCCCCTGCTGCCGGAAATATTTTTAAAAAGAGTCTGCCACAAATTTTACTTCCCCAGCATCATCTTCTTCAGTAGGCGCACTTTTCCGGCCCGCAATTCATAGAAGTAGATCCCCGACGCGACCTTCTGTCCGGCGCTGTTCACGCCGTTCCATTTAACCTGGTGCTCTCCCGCCGGCTGGAAACCGTCCTGCAGGGTAATGATCTCCTGTCCCGGCAGATTGTAAATGGTCAGTCTGACATTCCCGGATGCCGGGGTGAAATAGCGGATCATCGTCTGGGGATTAAAGGGATTCGGATAGTTTTGGGCCAGAGTAAATTCCTCAATGTGGGTTTTATCAGGACTATCAAGTTTATTGACCTTTGTATTGAAATGGATGTACAATCCGTCCCCCCAGGTACTCGCCACATCCAATGCACCGTCACCATTAAAATCCGCTATTGCAGAATTATAAACGTATGCTGTGTCCTTCTCATATATTAAGAAACCGGAATTGAATTGAGCATTGCTATTCTGAGCGTAAAATGTGTGGGCATTTTCACCAGCACCGATAACACCATTATAGATCAGGTCTAACCATCCATTTCCGTTAATATCCCCCATTGTAGAGGCGTGGTAAAAATCTCCACCGCCAGTGATTGCTGCGGAGTTGACATCAAAACCTCCCTGTGTATCATTAAAAATCACAAAATCATCCGAATTAGTCATTAATAAAATGTCCAGATAACCATCATTGTTGAAATCAGCATTCTGGATATCAAAGGGCATTCCGACATAAACAGAAGGAAAATCATTCTCATTATATATATTCCGGTACAGCGTATCGCCAGTACTACTCATATACAGAACTCGAATGGAGTTATGGCCGCTGACACCGGAGGGGGTCGCAAATACGGTTGTGCAATAAGCAATGTCTTCAACACCGTCGTTATTGAAATCACCGGTAGTGATCGATCGGACACGTTTTTCTGTCACAACGGTATCAATTTGTGCTAACGGTTTAAATTGACCTTTATTATAATAAATTCCAATAAAACAGAGAGTATCTTGTTGTCCCAGCGATTCACAAATGATAAAATCGGGGAAGCCATCTCTGTTCATATCCCGGATTTGGCGGATGCCACGGTAGATGGTGGTATCATAATGGAAAAGGCCATCATTTCCCTGCTCATAAAAATAGGGAGAAATCCACAGATCTTTAAATCCATCCAAATCAAAATCAAACAGAAGGGGCTTTCCACTGCCGTCATCGGGATCCAGTAGTTGAAATAAGCTAAAATTTCCCAATCCGTCATTCCGAAGAATAGAATGCGAGAACATTAAGTCCGGAGCATTATCATCATCAACATCAGCGGATTCCAAATAAAAGCCTCCAAACTGGCTATAAATCACAGGAGAAGCGAAATAGGGATGTGTGGGCAAACTCGGCTGAACCCTGAAATCCCATTCATAACCATCAAATTCCTCTCCGTTTATTCCTTTTATTGAATGAGTCAGACAGACCTTCACTTTTTCTCCGGACAGGAAATTACTTTGGGGCACCAGATAGATGGTCAAGCCTGATGGACCGGTATGATATCGAAAATGCATTAAGGAAGATTCATTACCGGTTACAATTATATTTTGGGCAATATCTGTGGTATCCACTGGCAGATTGAATGCAATTTCTATTGTGGTGCTCGCCGCTCCACTGTTTGAATTTTGAGCGGGCAGCACATTGGTGACAAACAATTGCTGTGAAAAAAGATTCGCATAAAAAGATAGGATCAAAAAGAAGGCCAGTCTTGACATAGGCTTTTTCCCTTTCAGGAGAACTCTATTTCTTTTTTAATTTTATGATAAAGGCACTTTGATTATTTTCCCCTACTGCGATTGTCAGGTTTTCTTTAGTATCCAGGCCATGCAATTTCTGATAGGGTGTTATCAGAATTAACGTTAAATATTTTATTATCACTGGGGCCGTAAATTCTTCTGTGGCCGTGTATAGGACAATCGGTTCGCCGGTTTCGAAATCCTCAACTCCCCAAATATCTGTTATGGGCAACTCTATCTCGCTCTCCTGCTTCTGTTGACCGCTGCTGTTGCAGTGGGTAATATTGCCATTATTACAGACGAAATATATAATTCTCCATTTGGGCTTACCCACATTTTATTTATGCTATATCAATCTCCTTTCACTTAATCATAATTATTTTTTGGTTTGAAATTAAATGATCAGCCTCAAAATGAATGAAGTATATCCCGGTTGCACAGGGCCTTCCCGTTTCATCCTTTCCATTCCATTGAAAATCATGCTTTCCGCCGGGCAGCTTTCCTGAATACAGGGTTGTAATGTTCTGCCCGACTGCATTATAAATGGACAAACGGACTTCTGCCGTGAATGGCAGTTTTACCGGAATGCGAATCGTGCTGTTGAAGGGGTTAGGATAGGCGGCCGGCAGTTCCGGCGAATGCGGCAATACCGGTTCCTCAGTGGATTCTATATCGACAAATTTACCATATTCCACCCCGTTGATTCGGGCTGCTACCATGACATCAGTGCCAAAATCGTAGCGGGAAGAAAACCATCCCAGGCTGTCTACTAAAATAATCTGTGCCAGGTCCAGGGCACCCTCCGGATAATTTTCCGGATGAAGACTTTGAAAAGAATTATAGATCTTATATTTGCACAGCTTTCCAAGAAAATAGGCCAGTCCCGTATCGGTTACGATTTTATAGAACGGATTCTGATAATATGTTGCGCTGGTATCACAGCGGTACCATTCACCCGGATTCGCATCTAATTTGAAGTCCAAAAAATTACCCAGTTCCGGAATACCTGTTTCATTCCATAGCTGTTTTAATGTATCAATAATAAAATGTTTGCTGTAAAAATGCTCTGAAGAAGTGAAAAAAATCTGATGACTCGAATCCGCATCCAAAGAATCCTTTACAATTGTCCGCGTCCAATACCACCCTTCACCAAACTCTTGGTGAAGATATTGCCATGTATCTCCCTCATTATGGGGGAAAAAGCTTGCAGCGTCCTGCGAAAAGGGGCTTATGGGAAAAAGCATTACTAAAAACAACAGTAATTTTAGCTTCATGGGTTCTCCTTTTGATTCCATCAATGGATTCGGGCAAGGGCGAAAATGCCGCCATTGGCTTCCCTGTGAAATAAAGCTGAAAAAGAATGTCTGCTGCTGAATCTATCTTTAAAAAAATATTGATTTTTGAATTAGCACTGAAACCTAACCAACATTGCGGCTAAATAGCAAGGGAAAAATCGGAAAGCAGCGGTGCGCGGTTCGGCAGGCATAGCGTTCCGCAAAAGGAATAGGCTACGCCAGCATTCCAGCACTCCATCACTCCAACACGCCACCTCTCCCTGTGCCTTCCCTGCTGCCGGAAATATTTTTAAAAAGAGCGCATCACCGGTTTTATTTCCACAGCATCATCTTCTTCAGCAGGCGCTGCTTTCCTGCCCGCAATTCATAGAAATAGATCCCCGAGGCGACCTTCTGCCCGGCGCTGTTCATACCGTTCCATTTAACCTGGTGCTCTCCCGCCGGCTGGAAACCGTCCCGCAGGGTAATGATTTCCTGTCCCGGCAGATTGTAAATTGTCAGTCTGACATTCCCGGATGCCGGGGTAGAATAGCGGATCGTCGTCTGGGGATTAAAAGGATTGGGGTAATTTTGAAAGAGCGCGATCGCTGTCGGCAATGCAGGCCGTGCTTCCGTTTCAACCGCATTAAATGTCTTCTCATACAGATAACCCGGCGAGTCGGTAACGAATTGCGGCTGGGGCGCCTCTTCATCCATGAAGTGGGCAGTCCATTCCGGCATGGAAGGGGTCTCGGAGCCGGTTAACATATCGCGCCATTCTTCGTCCGTCAGGCGGCTGGCGATGGGCTGAGTGAATTCATAATAGGAAAAAATGGCGCCCCTGGTAATCCGGGCGATTCCGCCTTCATTTACGATAACAAAGATCTCCAAAGGATAACCGACGCCTTCTTCCAGACAATTATCATTATTGGAATCGGTATGGACATCGGCAACCACCGCCATGTCATCGGTATTGCTTTGCCAGGGATCCTGCGGATCCGGGTATTCGGATACCAGGTCCTTCATGGCTTTGCCGAAACAAAAAATATTCTCATATTCGGCATCGGTCAGGGGTGTATTCTCCAATTCCCTGTTGGAAATATTTCTCAGAAAGAGCAGGAGGGAATTGAACAGATCGAGTTTGTCGCGGAAATCATCATTCAACAGACCAAAATTTTCCAGACCGTTTCGGGTGTAGTTCACAAGACTTGCCAGCCGGGCGTAAAGGTGGGGATTCGGCTCGACGTAACTTCGGGGCGGACCAGGAGGGATGCTGCAGGGCGTCATGCTCTGTTTGCCGTAGAGGATGGCATCGTGCCGCAGCTCGGCCCAGGAAGCCAGTGCCGTCAAAATTTCTTTGTTGGCCCAGGCTGCGGTCTGCATAAAATAGGGGTAGCCTGATCCTTTTTCATAAAGCAGGGGCATCAGGCAGTAGAGCCAGTTCCAGTACAGGTTTTGCGCCCACTCCGCGGCCGCTTTGTTTTTATATTCGGTATTAAATGCGGCAATCTGTTCGGTGTAGTTGGGATAGGCGGTTTCGTGATAAAGCGAATCAAGCAGTGTCTCCGCGCGTTTTGAACCTAGAATGGCCATGATGTCCAATCCCCTGGGCATCAATCTGTCGCTCACATACGGCAAAATCAGATGGGCGAACATATAGGAATCCGGCAAAAAGCGCTGCCCCATCAGACGGAAACCTTTGTATTGCATGAACGTTCCGTAAATCCAGTTCGGGATTTTTGGTTCGGGCAGCTTTTGCGCCTCCGTCATAAATGCATTCAGCAAAGACTGGTTCGCCAGGCTGTCCGGCGAAAGGGTCAGGAAGTCAGGCCCGTAAATTTGTTCGGCGATAGATTGATAATCATAGACGTTCGGATCATCCGTTTTCCCCACGAAAAAAACAGTCGGTTCGTAGATTAGTTTCCACAAGTCCAGAAGAGGCTTCCCGTTGATCTCAAGACGATGGAGCATTTGCACCAGCAGCAGGGACTGCAGCGTGTGACGTGATGAGAGATCGCCGAAGAGGCCGGTCTCCATGGTAAAAATTGTCCAGCCATACCACATCATGGTCCTGAAGTAGGCTTTGAGTGTGTCATTTTTTGTATAGTGACCCCTCGGTTTAAACTGGCTGTAGTCCAGTTGCGAAAAATTGCCCAGTATGGGTGAGTAATGAAATCCGTCATGATCAGTAATATAAACGATCTCGGAATCGACCAGCGCGGAGACGGTATCGGGTATATTTATGATGGGACCCTTGAGGAGTCTTGCGGCGACTGATAAAAAAGCAAGATTATGGTAAACGGCATCACCGGTCAGACCTTTTTCCGCCTGCATCAATTGGGAACCGGTTTCGTTGATAAGCATACCGGTGAATCGGTTCAATGCATCGACAAAATACTGCATTTCGATTTCCGCAAGAATACGGTCGAAAAGAACATGATAGGTATGGAGGACCGCGTCGGTAGTTACAAACGTGGGCGTGCCGCTCCAGGTGCATCCGTTGTAGATATCAAAAAGCTGCCGGTAGGGACTCTTTTTGACTGTAAAATGATTTAGCTGCAGAAGCGCCTTGTCCCTTGGGCTGAATAAATCCGACATCTGCTGAAAGTTGATTACATTGCTGAAATCGGAAGCCACCGTAAAGGCCGGCACCCGGGGCGTGAAATCGGTTGCATATGGGTGATAGGTGCCAAAATCGGTCGATACATCTTCCGTGATATCGGCCATCATCTGAGCGTACGCCGAACAGATAAAAGCGCCGCAAAACGTGACAAAAATGATGCTTAAGTAAATTTTTGATTTTTTCATGATGAAGCCTCGCTAATTTACTTAATTTGTTTTTTGTGTCTATTGAAGCTGCTTTGCTCGTTGATGTTCAACCGCCGCTTTAATTAAACGTCCGTTTACCCTCGAGCCGGGGCAATTTAAAGTGATGCACATTTTTCCGGATGCCTTTGTGCGCAGCCGCCCAAAAAAAGTCGTTTGGAAAAAACAGTTGTTGCAGTAATCTGTTTAAAATCTGCAAAGCCTAAATCGAATTTTCTGTCAGAAGTGAGCGCACTTATTTCCCGTTCCAGTGGCAAATAATCTCTATGCTGATGTAAATTTATTTATCCGGCAGCGGCAAATCAACAGAATAAATCAATATTTTCACAAAGGAATAGCGCATGGTGCATGGAGCAAGGCGCAAAGCGCAGGGACGCCGGAGACCGTGCCGCCCGAAAGCAGAACAAAGTAATATCTGGCAGCGCGGGTTCAGTAATAGAAATCCGGATTTCGTGTAAATGACTACAAAAGCAGTTTTCAGGAGTGACTACCCCAATTCACTTGACAGTTATCATAAATCGTTCTAAATTGTGAAACCAGGTTTTTAAGAATCAGCCATTGTCAAAATTTATAACAGCGAATGACATAAATGTTACAAAAACATTTCCCCGATTGCTGTTTGAGAATATTTGGAATCATAATACATATGGTGATTCTGCTGCTTTTCCTTTCCTGTACCGCCGGGAAACAGGACCGCCAGGAGATTCTGTTCTGGGGAATGGGGGCCGAGGGCGAGCAGATTAAAGCGCTGATTCCGGATTTTGAAAAAAGCCACCCGGGTATAACCGTGAAAGTCCAGATGATTCCCTGGACGGCGGCCCAGGAAAAGCTGATTACCGCCTATGCCAGCGATAATCTGCCGGACGTCTTCCAACTGGGCAATACCTGGGTGCCGCAATTTGTGGCGCTTGGCGCCATCGGAGAGCTGGATGAACGGATCAAAAGCTCCAAAATCATTGGTGAGGACAACTATTTTCCGGGCATCTGGGACACCAACATCATCGACGGCGCGGTATACGGCATCCCCTGGTATATCGATACCCGGGTCCTGTTTTACCGGACGGATGTGCTGCGAAAGGCCGGTTTCAACTCGCCGCCCCAAACCTGGGAGGAGCTTTACCAGGCGTCCAAACGAATCAAGGAGATGTTCAAGGGACAGGAGAAATACGCAATTTATCTTCCCACCAACGAATGGGCGCCCTTTGTCATATTTGGACTGCAGGCGCATTCCACCCTGCTGAAGGACAACAATTCCTACGGAAATTTCAGCGGGGAAAGTTTCAGGCGCGCCTTCGAATTTCTCATCCGCTTTCACAAAGAAAAACTGGCGCCGATCGGGATTTCGCAGGTCACCAATGTATATCAGGCCTTTGCCGATGAATATTTTTCCATGTATATCTCCGGTCCCTGGAATGTGCGGGAATTCAAAAAATGGATGACCGGCGATCTGGCGGACAATTGGATGACCGCGCCGCTTCCCGGACCGGACGCCGGAACACCCGGCGTTTCGCTGGCCGGGGGATCGAGCCTGGTCATATCGGAAAAATCACGAAATAAGGATGCCGCCTGGCAGTTCTGTGAATATCTGTCCCGGCCGCGGGTCCAGCTCAGATTCTATCATCTGGTAACTGATCTGCCGGCCGTCAAATCCGCCTGGCAGGATTCCTCCCTGCAAAACGATCCGTATATGAAGGCTTTCTATGAGCAATTCCAGCATGTGGCGGCTACGCCCAAAATTACCGAATGGGAACAGATTGCGTTTTCAAAAATCCAGCAGTATGCGGAGATGGCCGCCCGCGGGGCGATGACGCCGGACCAGGCACTGAAGGCCCTGGATGAAGATGTCAATAAAATCCTTGAGAAGCGAAGATGGCTGTTGAGCAGGAAACAGTAACCCAAAAATTGCCGAAATCGCAGGCCGCCTGGCTGGCGGCTTCCCGCTGGAGGGCCGGCATTCCGGCCGCCTATTTTTTTCTGGCGCCGGCACTGACCGCCATCTTCCTGTTCTTTTTTATCCCGGTTCTGGCGGCCTTTCTCATCAGTTTCACCGATTTTGACATCTACTCGCTGGGCAATTTTTCCAACGCCCGCTTCATCGGACTGAGAAATTACCTGAACCTGTTTCAGGACCCGCTGTTCTGGCAGGCGCTGAAAAATACTTTCTATTTTGTCGTTGCCGCCGGCCCGCTGTCCATCGCCGTTTCGCTGGGGGCCGCCATGCTGCTGAATTCACGCCTGGTAAAATTCAAGGCGCTCTTCCGGCTGACCTATTTTATTCCGGTGGTGACCACCCTGGTGGCGGTGGCCATTGTCTGGCGATTCATTTACCATCCGCGCTTCGGCCTGCTCAATTATGCGCTGGGTTTTGCGGGAATCAATCCCATTGACTGGCTGGGGAATCCGAACTGGGCGATGCCGGCAATTATTCTCATGGCGGTCTGGAAGAATTTCGGCTACAATATGATCATTTTCATCGCCGGCCTGCAGAATATTCCCGAATATTTGTACGAAGCGGCAGTGGTGGAAGGGGCGAATGGCTGGCAGAAATTCAAACATATCACCCTTCCCATGCTGGCGCCTACCACGCTTTTCGTCAGCATCATCACCATGATCGGATTTTTCCAGCTCTTTGCCGAACCGTACATCATGACCCAGGGCGGTCCGCTGAACCGCACCCTGAGCATCGTGCAGTATATGTACCAGGAGGGGTTCCGCTGGTGGAACATGGGATATTCCGCCGCCATTGCCTTTGTGCTGTTTTTTATCATTTTTGCGGGGACACTGATTCAATTTAAATTGCAGAAATTCTCGGAAGTGACATAATGTTCAAAAAGACTTATTTGCACATTTTTCTGATTATCAGCGGCCTGGTTACGCTGGCCCCTTTTATCTGGATGCTTTCGGCTTCATTCATGGGCGACGGGCATGCCAGCGTCTATCCGCCCCGCTTTCTGCCGGACATCTTTACGCTGGAGCAGTATCATCACCTGTTTCTGCGCCTGAGCGTGGCCCGCAATTTTTTCAACAGCCTTTTTCTGGCGGTGACGGTGACGCTCGTTTCAATATTCTTCAATTCCATGGCCGGTTATGCCTTCGCCAAATACCGCTTCAAAGGGAAGAATCAAATCTTCAACCTCTTGCTGAGCTCCATGATCATTCCCGCCCAGGTTACCATGCTCCCGCTTTTTTTAATGCTGAAATCCATGGGATTTATCAATACCTATTTTGCCATCATTATTCCCGGACTGGCGAATATTTTTGGAATATTCCTGATTCGGCAGTATGCGCTTTCCATACCGGACAGCCTGATTGAAGCGGCCCGCATTGACGGCGCCTCCGATTTCAGGATTTACCGCACCATCATCCTGCCCCTGTGCATGCCCATCCTGATTACGCTGGCCATTTTTACTTTTATGGGGACCTGGAACGATTTCCTCTGGCCGCTCATTTCGCTGACCGATGATTCCATGTACACCCTGCCGGTGGCGCTGGCCAACCTGATGGGGGAGCACACCAAAGATCCCGAGCTCATGATGGCCGGTTCGGTGATTACCATCATACCGGTGCTGGTGGTATTCCTGGCACTGCAGAAATATTATATCAGGGGAATCATGATGGGGAGTGTAAAAGGGTAGTACCGTAAATTGTTCTTTATCGGGAAATTGAAAAACAGGATGGATTCCATGAAACAAGTGCGAAAGCGATTTGCCACAGTTCTTCCATTTTTTCTGATGATTTTGCTTCAAGCCCCGGCGTTGCCTCAGTCATCCGCTGAAGAAAAATTTCTGGACAGCCTGATCTCCGGAATGACGCTGCCGGAAAAAATCGGCCAACTGGTGCAGTGGAACGGCTCCAATCCGGATGGCGAGAAGCTATTGAGAGATGGCGGTATCGGCTCTTTTCTGAACATCCGCAACCGGGAGGAGATTAACCGACTGCAGAAAATCGCGGTGGAAGAAACCCGGCTGGGAATTCCCCTCATCATCGGGAACGATGTCATTCACGGCTATCAAACCACTTTTCCCATTCCGCTGGCCACGGCGGCGAGCTGGAATCCTGAACTGCTGAAGAAGGCCTGCCGCATTGCCGCATACGAGGCGGCTGAAAACGGCACCCGCTGGACGTTCGCCCCCATGGTGGATATTGCCAGGGATCCCCGCTGGGGGAGAATCGCGGAGGGATTTGGTGAAGATCCCTTTCTGGGCGGCAGAATGGCGGAAGCCAGCGTCGAAGGCTTTCAGGGCGGGAATATGACGAGCGAAGGAGGTATTGCGGCCTGCACCAAACACTATGTCGCCTACGGGGCGGCGATTGCCGGCAAGGATTACAATACCGTGGACATTTCCGAACGGACGCTGCGTGAGGTCTACCTGCCGCCGTTTCACGCGGCCGTGAATGCCGGGGCCGCCACCATGATGAGCGCCTTCAATGATTTAAACGGCGTTCCGGCGTCCTGTAATTATTTCACGCTGACCCAAATCCTTCGCAATGAATGGGGATTTGAGGGGTTTGTTGTAAGCGATTATAATTCCATCGGTGAATTGATTCATCATCGTGTGGCGGGTGACAAGGCGCAGGCCGCACTGGAAGCGATCCGGGCCGGCGTTGATATGGATATGGTGGGGGACACCCTTGCTGGAAATATCTATTCTCCCAATCTCGAAACGCTGGTCAGGCCGGGCCGAATTTCCGAAGAAATTATTAATGAGGCGGTCCGCAGGGTATTGCGGATCAAGTACCGCCTGGGTCTGTTCCGTCATCCTTATTCCATCGCTGAATATGCATGGAATGATACGCTGCCGGATGCTGAAAAGCAGAAGGTGGCGCTCCAGCTGGCCCGGGAATCGATTGTCCTCCTCAAAAACGAAAACAGTCTTCTTCCGCTCAGGAGGGATGTAAAATCCATTGCCGTTATCGGCCCGCTGGCGGACAACCGGGACGAGATGCTGGGCACCTGGACCTGTGAGCCGATTATCGCTAATGTGGTTACTATCCTGGAAGGAATCCGGGGGAGAGTCTCGCCGGGGACAAAAGTGGAGTATGCGAAAGGCTGCGGGATCACGGGAGAAGACACTTCCGGATTCGACCAAGCCGTTCGTGCGGCCAGGGAGGCGGATGCGGTCGTATTGGTAGTGGGCGAGTCCAAGTCCATGAGCGGGGAAGCAGCCAGCCGCGCGTCGCTGGATTTGCCGGGTGTGCAGCAGCAACTGGTGGAAAGGATACATGCGACGGGAACGCCGGTCGTGGTGGTATTAATAAACGGACGACCATTGACGATTGGCCGGATTGCGGAAAACATTCCCGCTGTCGTCGACGCCTGGTTTTTGGGCGATCAGGCGGGCAATGCGGCGGCGGACGTCCTGTTTGGCGATTACAATCCCTCCGGCAAACTGCCGGTCACTTTCCCCAGGTCGGTGGGGCAAATTCCTATTTATTATTCCTATAAATCCACCGGCCGCCCGTTCGACCCGCATAACAAATTCACCACAAAATATATTGATGCTCCCGTTACGCCGCTTTACCCCTTCGGGTACGGCCTCAGCTACACCCGCTTTGTCTGTTCGAACCTGAAAATAAACCCGCCGCAGGCCCGCCTGGGTGAGAATATCATGGTTTCCGTTGATGTTACGAATTCCGGCAAGATTGCGGGTTTGGAAATCGTCCAGCTTTACCTGTGTGACCGCGTAGCGAGCGTCACGCGGCCGGTCAAAGAATTGAAAGGATTCCGGAAAGTGGATCTGAAACCCGGGGAGACGCGCCGCATCGAATTCACCATTTCCCCGGAGATGCTCTCTTTTTATGATATCAATATGAGAAAGATTACTGAACCCGGTCTGTTTGATGTCATGGTGGGGGGAAATTCGGAAGAGGGTATCAGCGCACCCTTTGAGCTTGTCGAGTAATTTGCGGAAGGAGCATGCCCCATGAAACTGAACGCCTTCTTTTTCCCGATTTTGATAACAACCGGTTTGCTCATTGCCCAATCAGATTACAATCAGCATGTTTTTTTCGATAACAGCCTCACGGACAGTACCTACTACTATTCCCGCGGCGAATACACTTCCGCCGGGTTTGTGCTGATGAGGGACGGGAAAATTCCGGTCGAGGAGAAATATTTTTTCACGCCGCCCAATTCCTTGAAATTACAGTGGATGAGCAAGAAGGGTGGGGACTGGCTGGCCGAAATCAAAATCGGGAAATGGAGAAACCGGGATATTCATTTTGAAGGCGATACACTTTCCCTCTGGCTGCAATCGGTAGAAGGAATCCACGGGAGCGAATTGCCTGATCTTTCCGTTGAAGATTTAAAGGGGCAGGCATCTGCTACCGTGCGTTTGGGAGATATTGTCAGCGCGTTGGTACCCGGCCGATGGAGGCAGATAAAAATTCCGCTGCGGTTATTCGGCAGGGGGAAAAAGCCTGATCTGCACCGAATAAAAATCATCCGTTTTTCACAGGGGATTCCGGACGGGAAGGAGCACATCCTCTATGTTGATGAAATCAAGATTTGCGATGGCACGCCTATGAATAAAAAATCACCGGCAGTTCCAACCGGCCTTTCTGCCAAATCCTGGGACCGGCATGTGGATTTGACCTGGGATGAACATCCGCAAGCGGGTCTGCAATTCTACAAAATTTACCGTTCCTTTGACGGTAAAAATTTCGCTGCGGTTGGCATTCAGAAAGCCGAATTCCTGCGCTACGCGGACTTTATCGGGGAATCAAACCGGAAGGTTTATTACAGGATCAACGCGGTTGATGTGAACTACAACGAATCGGCGCTGTCGGAGCCGGCCGCCGCGGCCACCCATCCCATGACGGATGAAGAGCTCCTGACCATGGTTCAGGAAGCCTGTTTTCGCTACTACTGGGAATCGGCGCACCCGGTAGCGGGGCTGGCCCTGGAAAATATTCCTGGCGATGAAAATCTGGTGGCCGTGGGGGCTTCCGGTTTTGGCATCATGGCCATCATCGCCGGCACGGAGCGCGGCTTTATCTCCCGCCGGCAGGGGACCGCCCGGATGCTGAAAATTGTCCGTTTCCTGGAAAAAGCGGACCGGTTTCACGGCGCCTGGCCGCATTTTCTGGACGGCAGCACCGGCAGGGTTATACCGTTATTCAGCAAGTATGACAATGGCGGCGACCTGGTTGAAACGGCATTTCTGATGCAGGGTCTGCTGGCTGCCAGGCAATATTTCCGCAGCCCAACCAAAGAAGAACAGGAAATCCGGGACGGCATCTCCCGCTTGTGGGAATCCGTGGAATGGGATTGGTACCGGCGTGCACCGGACAGTGATTTCCTTTTCTGGCACTGGTCGCCGGATTATGAATGGCACATCAATCATCCCCTGGTGGGCTGGAACGAAACCATGATTGTGTATCTGCTGGCCATTGCTTCTCCCACTCACCCGGTTCCCGCGGACCTGTATTATTCTGGCTGGGCAGGGCAGTCCGACAGGGCCGTGCAGTACCGGCGCAACTGGGGCAAAACACAGGATGGCGATCACTACGCCAACGGCAATACATATTACGGCATAGAACTGGATGTCGGCGTGGGCAGCGGCGGACCGCTGTTCTTCACTCATTATTCGTTCATGGGATTTGATCCGCGCGGAAGGAAGGACCGTTTCACGAACTATTTCAGAAATAATCGCCGAATTGCCCGCATTAACCAGCTTTATTGTATGGAAAATCCCGGTAATTATGTTGGTTACGGGGAAAATTGCTGGGGGCTTACCGCCAGCGATGATCCCTGGGGATACAAGGCACATGAACCCGTGCTGCGGATGGATAACGGAACAATCACGCCCACCGGCGCACTCGCATCTTTTCCCTACACCCCCGATGCATCCATGAAAGCGCTCAAACATTTTTATTATGATCTGGGCGATAGGCTGTGGGGAATCTATGGTTTCCGGGACGCCTTCAATCTTTCTCAAAACTGGGTGGCGGACATTTACATGGGGTTGAACCAGGCCACGATAACGGTGATGATTGAAAATTATCGATCCGGCCTTATCTGGAAGCTGTTCATGGCCAATCCTGAAATTCAGGAAATGCTCAAGAAAATCGGCTTCACCCCAGATGAAAATTAGAACATTTTTGCGGGAAAAAATAAGCTGTTGTAAAAATTAAATTTCACAAGATTTCCTCTTGACAAATTCAGGAAATAAAATTAATATATAATGTAATGTAAGCGTTTACATTCTGCAAATTGATGTATATTATGTAAATATATAGATAAGAGGAAAAACCGATCGATAATTTTTTACCAAGAGACCATTGAGCACAAATATTATTGAAATTGCCAAAAGGGCCGGGGTTTCCATTGCCACGGTTTCCCGGGCATTAAACAACAATGGCCCCGTACGGGAAGAAACCCGTCAGAAGATTCTGCAAATCTCACGGGACCTGAATTATAAGCCTAACCCCATCGCCCGCGGCTTATCCCGTAAAAGAACCGATACTATCGGTGTTATCCTTCCTGAGCTGGTAGATGAATTTTTCATGGACATCATTCGCGGGATAGATGAGGAAGCATACCGGGCAAATAAATATGTTCTGGTTTCAAGTTCTCATAGTCAGCGGGATGTTATCGAAACATTTCTGGAATTTATGGTCAGCGGCAGGGTCGACGGTGTCATTTTAATGATCCCCCATCTGCACGAAGAAGCCGCTGAGTTAATCCGCAAAAGCAAGCACCCCCTAGTGATGTTAAATGTCGGCCGTGAAAACAAAGATGTGGTCAGCTTCAACATTGATAATTATCAGGGTGCATATGCAATCACGCGGCATTTGATAGAGCATCAAAATGAGAGAATTGCCATGATTAAGGGATACCCTGGAAACTGCGACGCGGAGGGCCGCCTTATGGGCTACAGGGATGCTCTTGATCACAGTGGAATTG
Source organism: Calditrichia bacterium (assembly GCA_037381445.1). GTDB lineage: Bacteria > Calditrichota > Calditrichia > RBG-13-44-9 > RBG-13-44-9 > JARRQT01. The sequence continues at coordinate 9,407 of JARRQT010000073.1, read as the reverse complement.
CCCTTGATGAAGATCTGGTGGTTCAGGGTGATTTTACCGTTCGCTCCGGCTATGACGGTTTCAGGCAGTTAATGAGCCGGAACAAAAAGCCGGATGCCATTTTTGCCGCCAATGATATGATGGCACTTGGAATATATGAAGCTGCCAGAATTTCCGGAATCAGAATTCCCGATGATATTTCTGTGGCAGGTTTTGATGATATATTTCTCAGCCGATTACTCCTTCCCAGATTAACTACCGTTCACGCGCCCATTCAGGAATTGGGAATTCGCGCAATTCAATATCTTTTTAAAATTATTGATGGCGAAGTTGATCCGAAAACGCCCCATCGCGAAGAGTTGTCTACCAGTTTGATTATCGGAGGCTCCTGCGGTTGTCCACATCAGTCAGGTCATAATCTATTTTAATTATACCTTTGATGTTTAACCAACAAAAGGAGTGTATCATGAAATCACTGTTTACTGTAGTAGCAGTTCTCGTGTTGTTTCTGGCATTTGCCGGAAATGTCAGCGGACAGGGACATGTTGATCCGCCCTATTTACAAATTACATCCGCCGAAAATCCAATTACGGTGGATGGTGTGCTGGACGAAACGGATTGGGCACGGCGTTATGATATGCTTGTTTTCAGGGATAATTTTAAACCGGGAGATGTGGAATACGATGTCACCGGCAATGTACTGGTGCAAGGAACCTATACGGATACCACCACAACCTATGTCAGAATCCTTCACTACGGATTGGACCTGTATATCTCTCTGCAGTCCGACGATGAATCGGTAGGAAAATTCGGGACAAGCTGGGAAGGCGACGGCCTGTTTATGAAAATTGCCGATGCCGGCGGAACGCAGGTGGAATATAAGCTCTATTTCAACCTGGGAGGAACCGATCCCGACATCGCCTTTGAACAGCCTGGACTCTATCCCGGATCAGGCGCGGGTGCAGCCTGGAAGCATCCTTCCACCATAGCAAACGATACCACGGCGGCGGATTCCGGGTATACCGCAGAAATGGTGATTCACCTGGATCAGCTTGGTTATACATCCGCCGATACGGATATTCCGGTTCTGATCAACATATTTGATCCCGATGGCTACATGGATAATATGGACCCCTACGGTACAAAAGGCGCCTATTATAAGAGCTGGTGGGGAAGTGAATGGGGACCGGATACAAGAATTTTAAGACTGGCCGATCCCGCTTTAAGAACAGCCTATAAAACGACTGAGTCAATTGCTCTGGATGGTCAATTGAATGAAGGATTCTGGACCGGGGCAGAATCTGTGACGGTTGGTAAGGGATCGAGCACTTCGACCGGCGGGTACTATATGCAATGGGGAAACGCGAACAATGAGTATACCGACCAGAGCATGGCAAATGTCAAATTCATGCACAATGGTACTGATCTTTATGTCGGTTTTGAATCCAATGATTCTTCCGTTTGTGAATGGTCGCCGGGCTGGGAGGCGGACGGGCTGTTTTTGTGGATGACATTTAAAGATGTTATTCCCGGGTCCGGAGACAGAATGGAAGTTAAGTTGATGTATTTTGGAAATACGGTCGGGAGTCCTGCGGAATTCCAGTTGAGTGCCAGTGTTCCCACCGGTGGGGCTGAGGGTGCTTCGTATGAGCCGGAAGGCACGATGACTCATACAGAATCTAATGGTCCCGACCACGGGTATTCCGGCGAAGTTGTCGTTCATACGGATTTATTTGGTTACAGCGAGGGAGATACTGTAAAATTGAGCGTCGTCATATGGGATCTTGACTATTCATCCGCGGATGTTTTCAGTCAGGATTTATCGGATTATGCGCCCAACTGGTGGGGGGCGCAGTGGGTCGATCCGACTTTTGAAAAATATTTTATGTACCGCGATGTTGTGTTATCACCCCAGGCATCCGGAATCAATGATAAGCCTGCCGCTATGATTAATAGCTTCTCTCTGGAGCAAAATTACCCCAATCCCTTTAATCCTGCCACACACATCAGATACAATCTGCCGGTGACCACTACGCTTACTGTAGAAGTATATAATATTCTTGGAAAGAAAGTGGCCACGCTTTTCGAAGGTAAACAAAATGCAGGTGCGCATACCCTGATATGGAACGGAACCGATAATGCAGGAAGCCGGGTGGCAAGCGGCGTTTATTTCTACAAAATGTCGTCACCTGAGTTCACCCAGATTAAGAAAATGATGCTTCTTAAATAGTTTCAATTGGAACCGGGGGATATTATTCAAAAGATATTCCCCGGTGCTTATTCCGGAATTTAAAAAAAGAAGACAGAGCAATGAAAGTTTCCAGAACGCTTTGCATTGTTTGGGAATTAATCTTTTTGCTGGTCTTCCTCCAATTCAGCCGGGCCGGGCAGACCGGGAAAATTGTGGGTCACATTTCCGATGCCACAACGGGAGATGCCTTACCCGGCGCCAATATTGTGATAGAGGGGACCACGCTGGGAGCGGCTTCCGATATGGACGGAGACTATCTTATTATTAATGTTCCTCCGGGAACATATACGGTGACCGGTTCCATGCTGAGCTACCAGGAGGTGCGGATTACCAATGTGACTGTTTCGGTGGACCAGACCACCCATATCAATTTCAAGCTGAATCCGACCTCCCTGGAACTGGGCGAAACCATAACCGTGGAAGCCAGTCGTCCACTGATTCAGAAAGATATGACGGCCACTGCCTCATCGGTATCCGCTGATGAAATCAAGGGCATGCCGGTGGAAAGTGTGGATGATATCCTGGGTCTGCAGGCCGGGGTGGTGGTCGATAAGGACGGAGAGTTCCATATCCGCGGTGGCCGCTCCAGTGAAATCGCCTACCTGGTGGATGGGGTTTCCGTAACCGATCCCTATACCGGAAAGGCCGCCGTCAGTGTGGATCAGAGTGCCATTCAGGAATTAAAAGTGATCAGCGGTACCTTCAATGCCGAATACGGGCAGGTGATGTCAGGTATCGTGGAAGTGGTCACCAAAGATCCGGAAGAGCATTTTCAATTGGGCGGCTCAGTTTATTCGGGGGATTACATCAGCTCACACAGCGATCTCTTTTACAACATTGATAATCGAAATCCGACCGACATCTATAACTACCAGTTTTATTTTACCGGCCCGCTGCCTTTGCTCCGCAACAAAGTGGCCTATTATGTATCATTCAGGCGATTTTATAACGATGGCTGGATGTACGGCCAGCGCCGCTTCAATCCGAAGGATTCTTCCGATTACAGCGCCAATCCGATAAAAATTGTGCAAACCGGTGATTATCAGCCCGTCTCCATGAACTATAACTCCGAATATTACGGAAATGTAAAACTGGTCTTTAAATTATCCTCCACCATTAAACTGAACTATAATCTCCTGGGGAATCAATTTAAGCGCAGGACTTACGATCACCTCTATAAATACAATCCGGACGGAGACAACACCGATCATGAATACGGTATCACAAATATTCTGGACTGGAACCATGCCCTTTCATCAAAAACTTTTTACACGGTTAAATTGTCCCATTATAATTATGATTTCAAATCCTATGCCTATAGCAATCCCAACGATCCCCGCTATGCAAACCCGCTGATTCTGAGGAACAGGGAGGATGCCTACAGTTTTCTGACCGGCGGAACCAATATGGAGCATCAGAATCGCTCCACCACCGTAGATAATGCAAAATTTGATCTCACTTCCCAGGTCACAAAAATCCATCAGGTAAAGCTGGGCGCGGAATATAAATACAATCAGTTTAAGGAAAACAATTTCGAAGCCAATTACAATGGTGTTCCCGGCGGAGGAGTCTTCAGCACATTTGCATTTTTTAATCAGGGCAAACATACCCATTATGCGCTGGAGGGAGCAGCATATGCACAGGATAAAATAGAGCTGGACAATATGACCATTAATGCCGGACTGCGCTATGACTATTTCAATTCCAGGGGGGAAGTTCCCACTGATCCGCGGGACCCGCAGGCGATCCGATCCCAGTCAGGATATGAAAAGGCGGCGGCCCAGCACCAGCTAAGTCCCCGGCTCGGTCTGGCTTTTCCCATCTCGGCCAGCGGCGTGATTCATGCTTCCTACGGTCATTTCTTCCAGATTCCGCCCTATGAATATCTTTATAAAAATCCGCGTTTTGCGGTGGCGCCTGGTGCTCTGGCAACGCTCATCGGCAACGCTGACCTGAAACCGCAAACCACCATTATTTATGAAATGGGATTCCAGCAGGAACTCCTCAATCTCATTGGTATTGATGTGACCGGTTATTATAAGGACGCCCGTAATTTGCTGGGCACCGAAATTTATGCCACCTACGAGGGAGGAGATCAGTATGCGCTGTATGTAAACCGGGATTATGGCAACATCCGCGGAATCACGCTTTCCATCAATAAACGGCCGTCCGCTCAGGATTATCTGACAGTTGGGTTTGATTACACCTTCCAGGTGGCGGAAGGCAATGCCTCCGATCCGGATCAGCAATTCTACAATCAACAGTCTGTCCCGCCCAAGGAGAGCAATATTCAGGTGGTGCCGCTGAATTGGGACCAGCGCCACACCGTAAATCTTTCCGTAGCCTACAGCAATCCGAGAGTTATTGCGGCGGGTATTATTGCCCGCTTCCAGAGCGGTCTTCCCTACACGCCTGCCATTCAGAGCCTGGAGACTACATTCGAAAATAGCGGCAGAAAACCGTTCAACTACAATGTGGACCTGCGGGTGTCCCGCCAGATTATGCTATGGAACAACAGCTTTAATCTGTTTCTGAAGGTATATAATGTTTTTGACCGGAAAAACGAGATGGATGTTTATACCGATACCGGCCGTGCGGGTTATTCTCTGGTAAGCCAATTCCTGGGCGACCGGGTGGGGCATATCAACACACTGAATGAATGGCTTCAGCGACCGGATTTTTACTCCGAACCCCGGAGAATATTTGTGGGAATAAATTTTGACCTCTGAAGCAGAAAAGCATCGCAAAGCTTTTGTGTATCGAACATCAGGACCTGAGGATCACAAGTAAATGTCAAAATGAATTCTTTAAAGAGGACTCTTTTCGATGAGATGGTTTGAATCCTGCATCTTTGCCATCCTGATTGCAATGACGATCTCCGTTTTTTCCCAGATCAGCGTCCCTCCGGACATGCGCGGGGACCGCACCTACCGCAAGGAAGGCAAGCATAATGGAAATCTGGTGGAAACACTTTTCTACAATTTTGGTGAAGTCGCCTGGTGGGGCAGACAACCTTCCGGGGTGTGGCCCAAAGGCACCAATCACTCATATATGGATGGCATTACGCCTATCGTGGTGACCCAGGTGGTAAACAGTAGCGGCGATACGCTCTACCTGTGCGAAGCCGGTTACCGAGAATTAATGGATATCTCTCCGAATGGTGTGGAACGCGGCTGGCAGCCCCGGCCCGGTTATGTGAATCAGCGGCAGGATAAAATTGCCATGAGTGACGATCCCAACTCCTGGCCGAACCAATGGGCGGATAAGGATGCCGGCTGGAATGGTTACTGGAATGGCTATTTCGGGAAGCGGACCAACGCGGATCAGGAAAGCTATTTTGTAATGGATGATAACCTGGATGACGGCCAGAATTTTTACCCGGATTCCACCGATCTGACTCGCCGGGGGCTTGCTTTGAAAGTTGGGGTCAGGGGATTTCAATGGGCCAATGTGCAGGCCGAAGACCTGATTTTCTGGCATTATGACATCACTAACGAGGGAACCACCAACTATCAGAAGATGATCTTTGGTATGTATGCCGATGTGGGAGTCGGAGGGCAATACGATTCAAATGACGATAATGCTTCCTTTGATCTGCAGAATGACATCACCTATTCCTGGGACACCAACGGTTTGGGACAGGGCGGTTGGGGGCCCACCGGATGGTGCGGGTACGCGTTTCTGGAAAGTCCGGGAAATCCCTTCAATCGCGTCGACGATGACGGAGACGGCGAAGCGGGAAGTCCGGTGGTTACCCAGAATATGATCATCGGAGAAATACCGGACAACGGGATCGACGATAACCAAAACGGCCTTATTGACGAGAGTTTGCTGCATATTGGTTTCAAATATGCGGATGGTATTGATAACAACGGCGACGGACGGGTGGATGAGATGATCGATGAGCGCCGTGACGACGGCATCGATAATGATCTGGATTGGGACCCTGAGAAAGATGATGTGGGTGCGGATGGTTTGGCCGGGACCGGTGACCCTGGAGAGGGCGATGGCCGTCCCACAGCCGGTGAGCCCCATTTCGACGCCACGGATAAGGATGAATCCGACCAGATCGGACTAACGGCTTTCGATGTGTTTTATATCGGGCAGGGTTTCGCTTTCTACAAAGACCAAGATGTGTGGAACCGGGTGTTTGTAAGCCATTTTGATACACAGCTTCAGAACGGCAATATTGCATTTCTGTACGGATCAGGGCTCTTTCCCCTGCGTCCCGGTTTAACAGAACGATTCTCGGTTTGTCTTGTTTTCGGTGAAAATTTAGCGGACCTGCGCCGCAATAAGCAGACCGTTCAGCGCATTTATAATGAAAACTACAATTTTGCGCGGCCGCCCGATAAACCCCATGTCTGGGCGGTTCCCGGAGATAAAAAGGTCACCCTTTACTGGGATGACCGGGCCGAGCAGAGTTATGATCCGTTTTCCACGCCGCCGTATGATTTCGAAGGTTACAAAGTATACAGGAGCACCGATCCCGGTTTTATCGACGCCCGGATTATCACCAATGCCTTCGGAGAGCAGACCTTCCTGCAGCCATCTGCGCAGTTTGACCTGCGGGATGATGTGCAGGGATTCTTTCCGCTGGACTATCAGGGAATCCAGGTTTATATGGGCGATAATAAGGGGCTGCAGCATTCCTGGACCGACACCGATGTGATGAATGGCAAGACCTACTATTACGCAGTGGTTTCATACGACCGCGGCAATCCTGATTCCAGCATGTATCCGTCCGAGTGCAGCCGCTTAATTGTGCAGGATATTAACGGGAATGTCACCCTTGATGTCAATACCGTGCAGGTAACTCCCCAGGCGCCGGTTGCGGGATATCAATCGGGCGGGTTGAAAGATTCGATCAGTCACGAGAGTGGTTTTGCTACCGGCAATGTGTGGACGGAGGTGCTGGACCCGCTGCAGGTGCAGGATAACCAGACATACCGGCTGGAGTTCGATGACACAACTCATCAGGATACAATTCGTTACAGCCTGGTCAACATGACTAATTCCTCGCAGCCGGACACCATTTTCAGTGAATCTTCCTATATCGGTGCAGAGGATTTCAATCCTCTCTTCTCGGGAATGCGCATATTTGCCCTGAATGATACAATTGAATGGGATGGGCAAAATTCCGGTTGGCTTCAGGGAAATTGTAATTTGCCGGTGAGGGTGGACCGCAAATATGTATTCCCGCAACGCCGGCCCGGCTATCCCTCCAGCTATGAAATCCGGTTCGGCGATCCGGATACTACCTGGTGGTTTGGCCCGCGTTTTCCCGTCAATTTTTCGGTATGGGACACTTATGAAAATAAAAAAGTCCTGTTCATGTTTGAAGAACCCAGGAAATCTACCCGGGACAGCACCATTTCCGTTCCGCTAAATGATTCCACGGAATATGTCAGAATTATTATCAGGGATGGAAGTATTCCTCGGGAAATCTGGCGGGTGAATTTTCTGGAGCCTTACGGCGGCGCGCAGCCCGTTTTGCCCACGGATGGGGACATCCTGCGGGTGCAGATTAAAACACCTTTCCGCAGCGGCGACGTATATCAGTTTACCACCCGTGCCGCCAAGGTCGACCGCCAGCAGGCCAACACGGACCTTAATGATGTGGCAATGGTGCCGAATCCATATGTTGTGGCCGCGCGCTGGGAACCGACCAGAAAATTTGCCACCGGCCGGGGAGAGCGGCGTGTCTATTTCATACACCTGCCCAAAGACTGCACCATACGTATTTTTACAGTCAGCGGCGATCATGTGCGCACTCTGCAGCACCATTCGGACCTGTTGGATGGATCGGAACCCTGGGATCTGACCACCAAAGATAACCTTGATATTGCACCGGGAATCTACATTTATCACCTGCAGGCGCCCGGTATCGGAGAGAAAACCGGAAGATTTGCATTGATAAAATAAAGAAGCGGATCTGAGATGAGAAAGACAATCATTTATATCATAATATCAACTGTCCTGGCATCATCCCCCGCCTGGTGCAGTATTTTCGGAGGGCTTACCAAAAGCGGGACGACGGCGGCCCAGTTCTTAAAAATCCAGGTTGGGGCCCGTGCTTTGGGGATGGGCGGTGCCTATGTGGCAGCGGCAAACGATGTTTCATCTATTTATTGGAATCCCGCGGGACTCGCGCGGATCGGACCTAACGGCGGGGCCGCTTTTGTTCATACCAACTGGCTGGCCGAAATGAATTTTGATTTCGCGGCAGCGGTGATAAGAGCGGGCGGCCTGGGTACGCTGGGACTGAGTTTCACCTCTCTTTCCATGCCTGACATGAAAGTCCGGTCGGAATTTGAACCGGAAGGCACCGGAGAATATTTCAGTGCCATGGATATGGCGATGGGAATAAGCTATGCCCGGGCATTGACGGACCGTTTCAGCGTGGGAATCAACGCAAAATATATTCGTCAGCAGATCTGGCATATGTCGGCTTCCACGATTGCCTTCGATGTCGGCATCCTTTTTAAGACAGATTTCAACTGGCTGACGCTGGGGATGGACATCTCAAATTTCGGCCCCAAGCTGCAGTATTCGGGAAAAGATATCTTTGTGAATTATGATTTCAGTGCCGAGCAGCACGGCGATAATGAAAATATATTTGCCAATCTTCAAACCGATAAATGGGACCTGCCGCTTCTGTTCCGTTTCGGTGTGGCGATGGAGATTTTAAACCGGGAAATGAACCAGCTAACCACAGCAATAGAGGCCAGACATCCAAATGATAATACGGAAAATGTAAGTTTCGGCATGGAATACGGTTTCCGGCACCGGTTCTTTCTCCGCGGCGGTTACCAGGCTTTATATGAAGATGAAACCGAAAAAGGATTGACCCTGGGAGCAGGTTTCGTTTACTATTTGTCCGCTGCCATGCCTCTACATCTGGATTACGCCTATGCCGATTGGGGAAGATTGACCAATGTTCACCGTTTCGCCCTGGAGATCTTCTTCTAAAAAGAAATGATGGATCCGGGCAGTTTTTGTAAATGTCTTCCGCAGATAATTCATTATAAAATGAGCTTGGGCGAATACCGGCAGAAGCCCCATTCAAATCCTGATATTTTTCTTTATCACCTTCAAAACCGTCCACGGATTCACTGCAGGAGAAAAATGCAATATTCTGCCAATCGGTGTTCCAATGTCCCCGTTTTGCCGGGAT
>JARRQT010000072.1:0-13396 GCA_037381445.1 Calditrichia bacterium | reverse complement strand
TCCAGGGTATTCGAGATTCCTTTTCCGATATCCGATATCGCTATGGTGCCCGATATTCTCCCCCATGTGAACACCGGAAGCTGAAGTTTGGCATCAAAATTCATCCGGTTCGAGGTGCCGAATTTGAATGTCTGCTCCATTCCACCCATGGGAATGGTAAAGGAGGTCACTTTTCCAATGCGGGTATAGACACCGTTCAAATTTACGGAGGGCCATCGCTGTGCCTGAGCTTCAAGATATTTCTCACCTGCCTGCTTCATTGATAAATCAGAAATTTTTATCTGCCGGCTGTTTTCAAAGCCCAGATTCAGACAATCCTTGAGGGTGAGCGGCTGTCCGGCGTAAACGGATGTGACGGCAAACAGATAAATGCAAGCCATGCCGGAAAATACAGAAGCCGCGAATGCTGATCCCTTCAGTAAATGTAGCTGTATTTTCATATCTTGTACCCGAGAGATTTTTAAATTAATTTCTGAACTGCTGCATTAAATTTACTGCCGGCTGCTGCTTTGCTGCATCAGATACAGGACCGTTTCGAAGGCCTGCACCAGCTCCTCTTGTTCCTCGGGAGAAAGCGGTTCCAGAATCTTTTTATGGATATTAACCATCGAGGTCAGATGATCATTGATAATTCTTTGGGTTTTGGGTGTGAGCATAAAAATGGTTACACGACGGTCAGCGGGATCCTTCTCGCGGTGAAGCAGATTCTGCCGGACCAGCCGGTCTATCATTTCGCTGGCGGTGCTCTGGGCAATGTTCAGGCCGTCTTTCAATTGATTGATGGACATGGAGCCGCGGCGGTGGACCAGCATGAGCACCCGGTACTGGGCCAGGGAAAAATTGGTAGATTTAACCACTTCGCTGGCAAATTGATGGAACATATGCATCACGGGCAGAAACGCCCCGGCCAGGCGGGAAATATTTTCATTCTCTGTGGGACTAGCAGATGTGCTATTCATATCGCAATCCGATATATCGTTTTCCGATAAATTAATGCAGGATCGTTTATTTAGCAAGAACAAATTCCGGAAATATTATAAAAAAAGGCAGTCTGGCGATATTCAATGATCACTGTCGTGATATAAAAACGTCCTGGTGATTTTGTGATTTAGTTTCTGAACATGAAAACTTTTGTTATATTTTGAAGTTATTGAGAATGAGAAAAGAATATGCGGAGCGAAAGATGAATCAAACGACTTTTTCAAGGCAGGCAACCCGGATAGTGAGGGTCGGAAAGGTCAAAATGGGTGGAGGTGCACCGGTATCCATACAGAGCATGACCAAAACCAAGACCGAGGATATCGACGCTACGGTGGCTCAAATCCGGGAGTTGGCCGCCGCCGGGTGCGAAGTTGTCCGCTGCGCGGTGCCTAATGAAAAAGCCGCCCATGCATTGAAAGAAATCGTTGCGCAGGTGCAGATACCGGTGGTGGCTGATATCCATTTTAATTACCGGCTGGCGCTGATATCTCTGGAAAGCGGCGTGCATAAAATCCGCATAAATCCGGGAAATATCGGCGAGCGGTCCCGCGTGGAATCAGTCCTGCGGGCGTGCCAGGAGCGGCAGGTGCCCATCCGCATCGGCGTAAATTCCGGTTCACTGGAGCCCGAAATCCTGAAAAAATATCAGCACCCCACTGCCCCGGCGATGGCGGAGAGCGCCCTGCATCATATACATATTTGTGAGGAATTCAATTTCGACGACATTGTGGTTTCACTGAAAGCTTCCAGCGTGCCTTTGATGATTGAGGCCTACCGCCTGCTGGCCCGGCAGGTCGATTATCCGCTGCACCTGGGGGTCACCGAAGCAGGCCCGGCCTGGAGCGGAACCATTAAATCTGCCATGGGAATCGGCACTTTATTGGCGGAAGGGATCGGCGATACTATTCGGGTATCTCTGACCGGTGAACCCCATGAGGAAGTACAGGTGGGACGGGAAATTCTCAAATCGCTGGGTCTGCGAAAGGCAGGTGTCACCCTGGTCAGTTGTCCCACCTGCGGGCGGCTTGAAACGCCGTCGCTCACCCGTATAGCGCAGGAACTTGAAAAACGGCTGCAGAATGTGGAGAAGGATATGACAGTGGCCCTGATGGGATGCGCCGTGAATGGGCCCGGCGAAGCACGGGAGGCCGATCTGGGCGTTGCCTGCGGCAAAAATGAAGCATTGCTGTTTAAGAAAGGGCAGGCGGTCGGAAAAATCAAATCCCATGAGATTGTTGAAAGAGTCTACTGGGAGATTCTGGAATTTTAGGTATATCCAATTGAACAGATCATTCTCTTCATTCTGAAGCGGGAATATTTTATAATTCATCCCACGTTATAAAGCAGTAAACCGGATCGCATCCGTTTACCCGGACTCTTCCCTGATATTTTTGTCCTTCAGTTGAATGTACATCAAAAATAAAAATGGGAAATCGGCGTTTGAGTTACTGTTAATTTCAAGTTACTCTCCGTAAACATACACGGTAAATGTAGCGTAAATTCCCAGAATGCTTTTGCTGAAATAATCCACATGACTTACTTTGGTGATGCCTCCGTTTTTCATCGCTGTTTCAATGCTGGCGTCTCCAACCGCCACCAGGCCAAGAATGGACTGGATCATGGCGGTCCCGACTTTGGTCCCTTTTTCAGCGCTGGTTGCAGTCATAGGCGCCTTGACTTCGGTATATGCAATACCGGTCACCGGCGATATTGAATAGGCCGCACACCCTGCTAGCAGGGCAATGAGCAGCACGCTTACTACCAAACCGATCATTTTTTTACTCATAAATCACCTCCGAATCATTTTGAAATAAACGCCGAATTTCCCCTTGCATCTTTTCTCAATTTCTTCTCTATTGGCTTATTATCAAAACTCAACAGCTGGTGATGCTTAGAATGGAAACAGCCGATCATGGAAGCAGAGAAGCTAAAACTCTCTTTTTGGAGAAATGTTTAAATACGTGCAATGACGTTCGAAAAGAGAAAATAAGTAATTATAAGAATGCGCTAATATATGACGAGATAATTTAAGTTTTAATTGAATTTATTCCAAGAAAAATATGGGGATAATGAGACCATTGGAAGAAACTTTCCGGAATAGATTCTATAAAACTAAAATGTAATAAAGGAAAGCAGCGTTTAATATTCTGAGAAAATCTTCATTTTGAAGAGAAAAGAATGATTCTGCAAATTTCACATTGCTTAGCTGCATGTTCTTTTGACAATTTCTTTTCTAGTAGAGCCGGATCGAAAAATGAATTGCAATAAATTTGAATATTATTTATTATTTAAGACCAATGCTTAAAAATATGTAACATAGATATCATTTATCACAGGAGACACCCCATGTTCTCTGAAATGGAGAAGTTGAAAAAAGCGAAGCAGGAATGGCTTGAACAAAAGGGAAAAAACAGCCGCGATCGCCATTTTAAATTCGTGACGGCATCTTCGGAACCGGTCGAAGTCCTGGCGACCCCGGCGGAACTGGAGGAATTCGATTATTTTCGGGATTTGAACCATCCCGGGCAATTTCCCTACACCCGAGGAATTCATTATAATATGTACCGCGGCAAACTCTGGACAATGCGGCAGTTCGCCGGATTCGGCACACCGGAAGATACCAACAAACGTTTTAAATACCTTCTGGCAAACGGGCAGACCGGATTATCGGTTGCCTTCGATTTGCCAACGCTCATGGGGCGGGATGCCGATGACGAACTGAGCGAAGGGGAAGTGGGAAAATGCGGTGTCGCGGTTTCCTCGCTGGAGGACATGGAAACGGTCTTCGAGGGAATTCCGCTGAGCGAGGTTAGCACCTCCATGACCATAAATGGTCCGGCCATTATGTTGTATGCTTTCTACCTTGCAGTTGCCGAAAAACAGGGCGTTCCCTTGGCAAAACTCCGCGGGACCATTCAGAACGATATCCTGAAGGAATATATCGCCCAGAAAGAATGGATTTACCCGCCGCGTCCATCCATGCGGATAATTGTTGACATGATTGAGTACTCCGCCAGACACGTCCCCCAATGGAATACCATCAGCATCAGCGGGTACCATATCCGCGAGGCGGGTTCAACCGCGCAGCAGGAACTGGCGTTTACGCTGGCGGACGGTTTTGCCTACGTGGAAGCGGCAATGGAGCGGGGACTGGATGTCGATGAGTTTGCCCCGCGCCTGTCTTTTTTCTTTAATTCGCATAATGATTTTTTTGAAGAAATTGCCAAATACCGTTCCGCCCGCCGTATCTGGTCCAGAAAAATGCGGGACAAATACGGCGCAAAAAATCCCAAGTCGTGGCTGCTGCGTTTTCATACCCAGACCGCCGGGTGCACCCTGAGCGCCCAGCAGCCGGAAAATAACATAGCCCGCGTGGCATATCAGGCCATGGCCGCGGTATTGGGAGGCACCCAGTCGCTGCACACCAACTCGATGGATGAAACCCTGGCACTGCCCTCTGAAAAGGCAGCGAAGATCGCCCTCCGTACCCAGCAGATCCTGGCCTACGAAACAGGCGTCGCCCACACCATCGATCCTCTGGGCGGCAGTTTTTACATAGAGATGCTAACCAACAAAATGGAAAAGGCGGCCGAAGCGTATTTCAAAAAAATTGATGATCTGGGCGGCGTCATCCCCGCCATCGAGAACAATTTTTTCCAGCATGAAATCGCACGGGCTGCTTATGTTTACCAGCAGGAAATCGACAAAAAAGAACGCATCATCGTGGGAGTGAACGACTATATCGACCAGCAGGAAAAAATAGAAATTCCCCTGCTGCTGATTCCAGAGGAAGTGGAACAGACCCAGAAAGAAAAGCTGCAGAAATTAAAAGCAAGGCGCGATGAACGGCTGGTCTCTGAAAGTCTGGCCGAATTGAAAAAGGCCGCGGAGACGGGACAAAATCTGGTTCCTCCGCTCATCAAATGCGCCAAGTCCTACTGCTCGCTGGGCGAGATGGTCAATAAATTAAAGGAGTCTTTTGGCGAGTATGATGAACCCAAATTTTTTTAGGCGCTTTGAACACAGGTCATGATCCATTTCCGGAATAGCAACCCAATTAGTTCCTTTTCAATTTGATGTTAAACAGGAACTTCCGTATATTTGGCCTAAAAGATCAGAGAATGACTCCTATGACGGAAAAGAAATATTACATTCACCCCACCAGCATTGTTGATCAGCCGGTTGAAATTGGTGATGGCACTAAAATCTGGCACTTTTGCCACATTATGCAGGGAGCGAAAATCGGAAACAACTGCTCTTTCGGACAAAATGTTTTTGTTGGATCCAAAGTGACGATCGGGAATAATGTGAAAGTGCAGAACAATGTCTCCATTTATGACAATGTTTTCATAGAAGATGATGTGTTCTGTGGTCCTTCAATGGTTTTTACCAATGTCGTTAACCCCAGGAGCCACATCATACGGAAGCATGAATACCGGGACACCTTCATCCGGCGGGGCGCCTCGATCGGGGCCAATGCCACGATTGTATGCGGAATAACCCTGGGAAAATTTTGTTTCATTGGCGCCGGCGCGGTTATCAACAAGGATGTACCTCCCTACGCGCTAATGGTGGGTGTTCCCGCCAGGCAAATCGGTTGGATGTGCCACTGCGGCGTGCGTCTGAGTTTGCCGGCCCGCGTCGAGCAATTGGTGGAAGGGACCTGCCGGAATTGCGGCTCACAATATATGCTGCTCCCCGAAGGCAGACTGGAAGTCATCAAGGAAATAATGCCATAATTTACTGGTGTGACCAAGTTGAAAATTCTGCGCTCTATTTATCTGCTGTCGCGCCCGGTGAATGTTGTCATCGGGATGCTCTCTATCATACTGGCGGCATTCATTACCGGAACATTTCATCCGTTGCACAAGGTTCTGCTGGCGGCAATATCCGGCGGCATTATCACCGCCGGCGCCAATTCCATAAATGATTATTTTGATCTGGAAATCGACCGTATTAACAAACCAAACCGGCCTTTGCCTGCCGGAACTATTCAACCGTCGCTCGTTAAGTTTTTCGCTATCGCAGAGTTCTTTATCGGTATTGCGCTGGCCGGCTTCATCAACCTGACTGCCTTTCTGATCGCCGCCTCCATTTCACTGCTTTTATTTCTCTATTCTTTCAGGCTGAAGCGGATGCCGCTGGTCGGCAATCTGGCAGTGAGCTTTTCCACCGCCATGGCCTTTGTCTACGGCGGTGTATCTGTGAACCGAATTGAACGCACGCTCATCCCGGCCGCCTTTGCCTTTTTTTATCACTTCGGACGGGAGATCATTAAGGATATCCAGGATATGGAGGGTGATGACCGCTATCGTGCCCGTACTTTTCCGCTGGTATTCGGCAAAAGTGCCGCCCTGCGACTTACGACACTGAATTTCATGTTTTTGATTGTACTCACGGTGATCCCATTTGCGGCCGATTACTACGGATATCGCTACTTCTGGGTAGTGTTGCTGGGAATCTATCCGGTTCTGGTTTACGCGATTGTCAGCATGTGGAAAAACCAGAGCGCAAAGAATCTTGGTTTGGTAAGCAACTGGCTGAAAGCGGACATGCTGATCGGACTGCTGGCTATTTATCTGGGTTGAATGGAATGAAATTCATATCATTGCTGCGTGATTTGGACGATAAAAAAATTGTTCTCGCCTCACAATCCCCGCGCCGCATTGAATTGCTGCGTTCGGTCGGACTGGATTTTCGGGTTTACCCTTCACAGATTGAGGAAAAAATAATTCCGGGATATTCTCACCGGGAGTATGCGCGGCACAATGCTTCCGAGAAAGCCCATTGGGTTTCACTGCATACGGATTATGATTTAATCATTGCTGCTGATACGGTGGTCTGCCTGCATGAGAGGATTTTTGAAAAACCTGCCGACCGAACGGAGGCCAGGACTATGCTGGAGAACCTCAGCGGAAAAACACACCAGGTAATCAGTGGGATATGTCTTTTGGCCGGTCAGCAGGAAATTATCGATCACGTGACCACTGACGTGACATTCTATCCTTTGTCACGTGAGGAGATTGATTTGTATCTGCAGTCCGGTGAGCCGTATGACAAAGCCGGGGCTTACGGGATTCAGGGATTTGCTTCTCTTTTCATCAAGAAAATTGACGGCTGTTATTTCAACGTGGTAGGATTTCCGATCAGCCGGTTCTACCAGCATCTGAAGACCATCAGATTCTAATTGCTATTTTTGGAATCAGATGGGAGCGAATGCCTTTCGATAAATCGATTATCAGGGATGGTCATGATTTGTTAAAAAATACTTTCCCTTGACTGCATATTTCTTCGTTTCCGCTATTCAAAGGGAATAATGGGATAGGTAAGGCCGTAAACCTTCTCACGGAGTGCCATCAGCTCGCTGATTTCTGATTTATTCAACGGATGAAGTTCCCCGGCTTGGCGGGCCAGCCACACAATTTTTGCGGTATGCTCCAGAATTTCCAGTTTGTAATAGGCTTCTGTCAGACTTTTTCCGATCGTCAGGCTTCCATGCCGGCTGAGAATAATGACATCGGTATTTTTGATAAAAGGAAGAATGCTGTCCGGGACCTGTTGGGTGGAAGGGCGTCCATAGGGGGCGGTCGGGACCGACCCCAGCAGTAATGCGCTCTCCGCCAGATAGGGCTGGTCGAGTTCGATGCCGGCCAGTGACAGGCTAACCACATGGGGCGGATGGGCATGCACCACCGCGCTCACATCGGGGCGTTCCCGGTAGACCCGGGTGTGCATCCGGATTTCCGTTGACGGCTGCTTCCCCGATTGCAGTGGATTGCCATCCAAATCTGCTTCCACCAGATCTTCAGCAGTCATCTCCCCCTTGCCTAACCCGCTGGCGGTAATCAATATCCTGTTTTCGTCCAGGCGAAAGCTGATATTCCCTTCCGTGGCGACAATGAAACCATTCTCATAGAGTTTTTTGCCGATTTTTATAATTTCATTTTTGATCTTATCCATCATTTCTTTTCCTGCAGAGGTTTGAATGTAATGAAAAAATGATACCAGCGGAAACCGGACAGGCGGACCGTAAGCAAGATTTTCGATTTATCACCGTCAGGACTCATTTAGATCTCTCAAACGGAATTATTCTGGTTTCCGCTTATTGGACAGAAAAAATCCGATCTGATTTTTCCAATCCCGCTTAAGTCCGATGATGCTTAACATAACAGCCATAATTCCCAGTATCAGAATAATAACGGTATTTAATACCAGGAACATGCTCACTTCGCTGATTAAGATCAGGAGGACTGCAATGAATGAAATCCCTGCAACGGAGAGCGCAATTGGATTGCTGTAAAAACTCGCCAGGATTTTGTTCGAATTCGCCGCTCTGGGTTTGGGAACCAGGTTTTTCAGATAATCATAATTAACAAGATAATTTTCATTAACCTTTGCGATATCCAGTTTCAGATATGATAATCGTACCCACCAGGTAACGGTCATTAAAAAATTGACCGACAGATTGGCATACTGGCTTTCCACAAAAACCTTGAGATCGTGCTGTCCCATCACATAAAAAAAGGCGTCCAGAAACATGGAGATGGTAAAGAAGAACAGGATAATATTGAGATATTCACTGAGGACAAATTTCTTCTGATAGTATGCAATCCAGAATACCAGAAGTCCAAAAATGCCCAGGAACTTCACCTGATAGTTCATTTCGAAAAAGACCGGAAGTTCGTTCTTATTTGCGAGCAAAAAAGGATGGAACAGAAAATTTTTATAAAGCAGCATGATGATAACGAATGAAATGAAAAGTGAGAACCGGAAGAATGATCTGCTCTTATTACCGTTAATTTTGAAAAGGAAGGTGGCCAGATAAACGGATATCAGCAGCAGAAAAAAACTGATTATTATCTCAGTGTACTGGTAAAAAGGGATGTACCAGGATTTCTTGAGAAGTAAAATCAAATAAAATAAGCCAAGTGGAATGGACAGAAAGAAATAAAAATATTGGAAAAGGGAGATTAGGGTGCGGTTTAAGATAGTTCTTTTCAGGTTCTCGGAAATCAGGATATAGGAAAGAAAGTAGAGCGCAAAATTCAGGTGCGGACTTATGGCTTTGGAATTGAAATTTCCCAGATAGATCGCTGCTTGCGCAACACAAAACAGAAGAATGACCAAACCGTATTTTTTCAGGAATTTGTCAATCATAAAATTTCAGATAGTTGGGAATCCGTTGCCTATACTGCAATTTCTTTTTCTGAGAAATGCCGGGATTCACTAAGTACTTAAACCTTGATTAATTTAATTAAATAAATTCCGGATATGTAATTAAGAAATATTTTCTTCTCCATAATCTGCAACCGGAGAACAAATGATCCGGTGAAAAAGATGTTTGAAATGAATATATTTATTTAATAAATTTAAATGATAGTAAAATAAAATACTTAATATTCTTATGCTGTTTTTTTGAAAAAACATTCTGGTTCTTTAGTAGTATTAAATCATAGCTTCTCTTGTTGTTTCACTGTGATGATCGCGTTGCCGGGAGGATAGGAAATTCAAAATGCTGGTGAGATTAAGAAAAGATATTTCGGAAGTTGAAGCAGAAAAGGTCCTGGCTGCCATAAAACGAATGGGCGTCGGTGTTGAAATCTCACGAACGCGCGGTTCTTCAGCAATGATCATCAATGAAAACGGAAATCGATTGGACAAAATGATAATTAAGAATATTCCTGCAGTAGAGGCGGTCTCGGAGTCCGATAATCCTTATTTTCTGGTGAGCAGGGAATTCAAAAAAGAGAATTCTGTTGTCACGGTGGGAGATGTAATTTTCGGTACCGGAAAGCCGGTGATCATCGCAGGACCATGCGCGGTTGAGAATGAAAGCCAGATTCTGGAAACCGCCCGTCTGGTCCATGCCCGCGGGATCCGTTTGATGCGGGGCGGGGCGTTTAAGCCGCGAACCAGCCCCTACAGTTTTGAAGGACTGGGTGAAGAGGGGTTGAAACTCCTCGCCAAGGCGCGCGAAGAAACCGGCGTAAGGATCGTCACCGAAGTACTGGATGCCATTGATGTCGATCTAGTGGCTGAATATGCCGACATGTTCCAGATCGGTTCCCGGAACATGCAAAATTATAAGCTCCTCAAAGCAGTGGGAAAACATAAAAAGCCGGTCTTGCTGAAGCGGGGTATGTCCGCCAATCTGAATGAATTTTTGATGAGCGCCGAACACATCATGACGGAAGGCAATGACCGGATTGTCTTGTGCGAGCGCGGAATTCGGACCTTTGTGGAATATTCCCGGAACACGCTGGACCTCAATGTAGTGCCTGCCGTGAAACAGGTTTCCCATCTGCCGATTATTGTGGATCCGAGCCATGGAACGGGGCGGAGAGATCTGATTGAACCCATGAGTCTGGCTGCCCTGGCTGCCGGTGCCGATGGACTTATTATTGAAGTGCATCCTCATCCGGATAAATCCTGGTCCGATCCCGAGCAGGCGCTCTCGCCGGAAATGTTTACGCGGCTCATGCGGAAAATTAACCACTTTATGGAATGGCAACAACAATATGCCAACGAGATACCTGCGCGTTAATTCCCATCCAAAACGCATACCAATTGTCATCGGGGAAAATATCTGGAAGGAGCTCAAGGTTTTTATAGAGCAAAATTTCCCCGGCTATCGGATTTATGTGCTCAGTGATTCAAACGTGGCAGAGATTTATGGTTCCGAAGTTGATTCCAATTTGTCGGGTTTTCCTCCTTACCAGGGGACGCTGACATTCCCGGCGGGCGAGGGGAGTAAATCCCGGGGCCAGAAATTCGATCTGGAAGATTTGCTCTTAGATAAGAAAGCGGGCCGCGACTCGATACTGATCGGCCTGGGCGGAGGCGTTACCGGGGATTTGGTTGGTTTCCTTGCCGCCACGCTGCATCGCGGCGTGCCGGTGATTCATGTGCCAACCAGTCTGCTTGCCCAGGTGGATTCCAGCATTGGAGGCAAAGTGGGGATCAACCATCCGGCGGGAAAAAATCTGATCGGCGCTTTTTATCAGCCGGCGGCGGTGTTTACGAATTCCCGCTTTCTTCATACCCTTCCCGAGGAGGAATTCCGCAACGGACTGGCGGAGGTCGTTAAATACGGGATGATCCTGGATGGCAAAATATTGGATTGGCTGGAAGAGGGATATGAAAAAATCAGGGAGGATAATTCTCCGCTGCTTGCCGGCCTGATTGACCACTGTATCCGGCTTAAAATTGAGGTTGTGGAAAAGGATGAAAGAGAATCTGACTACCGCTCTTTATTGAATTTTGGCCACACCGTGGGTCACGCGATTGAAAAACTGAGTCATTTTAAAATAAAACATGGTTTTGCGGTCGCTGCAGGGATGAAAGTAGCGGCCAGCCTGTCGCAGCAATTGCTCGATTTTCCCCCGGGCGATGTGCAGCGGATGAATGAAATCCTGAGAAGCTGCAAATTGGATACGGTGAGTATCCGCAAATTTTCGGGCGATGAAATTTGGGAAATTATCCTGACCGATAAAAAATCCCGCGGACAAGTGCCCCGGTTTACGCTGCTGGACAAATCGGGTAAACCGGCCTTGTTTCACCCTGTCACAAAAAAGGAACTCTTTCGTGCCCTTGAAACCGCTTAAACTGTGCGTGAGTCTTTTGCCGAGGAGCCTTTCGGAAGTGCACGAACTAATTCCCCGCTGCAAAGATGCCGACCTTATTGAGCTACGCCTCGATCATTTTTTCCAAATCAATTTTGGTGACATTAGGGCGCTGACCGACCGGCCCCTGATCGTCACGCTGCGGGTTCCCGATGAGGGCGGATTCTGGCAAGGTTCGGACGAAGAACGCTCCGGCCTTTTTCAGGAGGCCATTGATCACGGAATTGATTTTATTGATGTGGAATATGCGCACATTTCTGATATTTTGCCCCGTCTTCGTCTCACGGGAGATACAAAACTCATACTTTCATTCCATACAAAATCTTCCGATGTTGATGATCTGCTGCCGGTTCTCAGGGAGATGTTCAATACACCGGCGGATGTCTATAAATTAATTTACACCGCTCGCGGACTGAATGATAACCTGATGTTGCATCCGTTGGTTGAGTTTGCCCGGAAAAAAGGTGCCAAATTCATTTTTCATGCCATGGGGGAGGCGGGCAGGAATTCGCGTCTCCTCGGCGCGCTTTTGGGAAATGCCTGGACTTATACTTCTCTGGACAATACAGGAGAAACCGCCCCGGGACAAATCACTCTGCAGGATGCCCGGAGCGGCTATCACCTGGACCAGAAAACATCGGAGACGGGCTTGATCGGTTTACTCGGTTATCCGGTGGCACAGAGCCGCGGATGGCTGCTTCACAATTTACTCATTGCCGGTTCCCGTCAGAGTGACCTCAATGAAGAAAAGCCGGGCAAAGATTTTCTCTACCTGAATTTCCCTGCACAGGATTTCGATGGTTTCTGGAAGAACTGGCAAGATAAAATTCATGGGCTCAGCATCACGATTCCCCATAAAGAAAAAGTAATACCGTATCTCTCCGGAATCTCTCCTTCTGTGGAAGCATCCGGTGTGTGTAATACCGCCGTCAAACACGGGAAACACTGGTGGGGCTTCAATACTGACCTTCTCGCCATTCAGGACCTGCTCCAACCATATCGGGAAAAACTCGCCGGCGGCGTGCTGGTAATCGGCACCGGCGCCACCGCAAGAAGTTCGATCGCCGCCCTGCGGCAGCAAAATATCAAGAATATTTATGTCACCGGACGGAATGCCTGCAGGGGAAATTTTCTTGCCGGAAAATATAAGGCCACATTTATTCCATCACACGAAGTTGACCAGTTAAAAATCGAGGTCGGTGCCGTCATTCAAACCACACCGGTGGGCATGTATCCCAATTCTGCGGCGCTGCCTGCGGGAACGGAACTGCTGAGGGAAGGAATGGTGGCGCTGGACGTGGTGTACAATCCGCCGCTGACCCGCTTTCTGGAAAAGGCGCAAAAGATGGACTGCACCGTCATCCCGGGTGAGGAGATGTTTATCAGGCAGGCGGCAAAGCAGTTTGAACTGTTCAGCGGACTGCCGGTTTCCGTGGAGGAAGTCCGAACTGCCTGGCAAAAGATACGCAAATACGGGGAGTGAATACAGCATGCCCGGAATCAATAAAAAAAGTAACCCGCATGCCGCCGGGCAGGTAATCCTGATTGGGTTTCGCGGAACAGGAAAAACCGCCATCGGTAAAAGATTGGCTGAACGATTGGGGCTGAAATATATTTCTACAGACGAAATGATTGAGCAAAGAACGGGAATGATAATCCGGGATTTTGTTGAACAGAACGGCTGGGACAAATTCAGAGACATTGAGAGAACAGCGATTGAGGAAGTGACGGATGTCCTGGGAGCCGTGATCGATTGCGGCGGCGGGGTGATCGAGGACGCCCAAAATATGGAA
>JARRQT010000071.1:13537-29472 GCA_037381445.1 Calditrichia bacterium | reverse complement strand
TTTCATGGGATTTCGGATAGTCTGCTGAGCCGTCTGGACGATCAATTGAAAGGACTTGAAGATCTGAAAATTCTTGAACATAAATTTCTACCCGATTCGGCACCGGCCATCCGCAAAAAGATCCGAAGTGCGATTGATAAGGCGTGGGAAGAAAGCAAACTCAAAGATAAAGTGGCGGATGCCGTCCGGCAAGATCTGATCTGGCGGACAGTCAGAAAAAATCAGCATAGGGTCGCTGAACTGCTGAAATCCGAAAAGAAACGTGAATTTGATATGTCAAAAAGTCAGGCTAAAACTGATCTTCTGGAGGCGGAACAGACCGCCAGGGATTCCGTTTTATTCCAGACCATCGATATTAACCTGAATGCACTGGGAGACAGGGATTCCGCTTCCGTCTTCCGGGTGGTGACCCATCCGCAGGCCCCGGGAAGCAACGGCCACACCTTCACCTTTCGCGTGCCTGATTTTTCCGTCCCCCAGGTGCCGCGAATTCTGCAATATTCCTATAATACCGCAGCCATGAAAAAAACGCTCATCGATATCCGGAACCGCAATCTCCTCATCACGCTGGCAATTTTTCTTTTGTCGATGGGAGCAATTCTGCTGATTTCCCGGCGTTTTGTGCAGCCCATCGGGCAGTTGAAGAATTCATTTGAAAGGGTGGTAAACGGGAATCTCGATATTCGTGTTCCCGACCAGACCCGCGATGAAATCGGGGACCTGACCCGGTCTTTTAATCGAAATACGGCGTCTGGATAAGATTGTGAACAATTTTCTGAATTTTCTGCGCAGCGAAAACCTGCAGAAGGAAGATGTTGATTTGAATAATTTGATTTCCGGCGTTTTGCAGCTATACAACCGGGAATGCGCTGTGCAGGGAATCGAAGTGGAAACGGAATTTCAGGAGCCGTTTGTTCTGTCGGTGGACCCCGAACGTTTTAAAACGGTTTTGCTGAATGTGGTGCTGAATGCGATCCAGGCCATGCCGGATGGGGGAAAACTGAACATCACCACCGATGGTCAGCGGAAACTGATTCGTATTTCCGATACCGGCGAAGGGATTCCGGAAAAGAACCTGGAAAATATTTTCGATCTGTTCTATACCACAAAATCCGCCGGTACCGGACTCGGGCTTCCCACTGCCTATAAAATTGTAAAAGAACATGGCGGAGACATTTCTATCAAGAGTGAAACGGGAAAGGGAACAGTAGTGGAGATTGCGCTGTAAATCGTTTTCGGACCAGGAAGGAAAATGATCCGTTTCTTATTTTCGCTTTGAGGAGAAGAAGGGGAGGGCTAATTTTTAGAAGCAGTTTTTTTCGAAGCACAACAGTGAAGTGAAATCTGAAATATGAAAATTCTGATCATCGATGATGAAAAATCTCAGCGGGAAATTCTGGCGGACATCCTGTCCGATGCCGGATTTGAGGTAGGCGTCGCCGAAAGCGGGGAAAAAGGATTGGAACAGATTTTTGGCGGCGACTATTATCTGGTGCTGACGGATTTGAAAATGCCCGGCAAAAACGGCCAGGAAGTTCTAAAGGAGGCGCTGGCCTTCAATCCCGATATACAGGTGGTGATGATGACTGCTTTCGGCACCATTCCCGGCGCGGTAAATGCCATTAAGAACGGTGCCTACGATTATCTGACCAAGCCGTTTCAGAAAGAGGAACTGCTGCGGGTCATCGGGAGGGCCGCGGAGAAAGCCCGCCTGCTGGAAGAAAACCGCCGGCTGAAAAATGAAATCTCCCAGCGCTACAGCTATCAGAATATCCTGGGTGCCAGCAGGGAAATGCAACAGATTTTCCGTCTGATCGAACGTATTAAAGACATTGACGCCACGGTGCTGATCAGCGGAGAAAGCGGGACCGGCAAAGAACTGGTGGCCAGGGCGATCCATTACGGTAGCATTCGGAAAGACGGCCCGTTTGTGGCGATCAATTGCGGGGCAATTCCTGAAAATCTGATTGAGAGTGAACTGTTCGGTCACGAAAAGGGGGCGTTTACGGGCGCCTCAAAATCCCATCCGGGCAAATTTGAACAGGCCCATACCGGGACCATTTTTCTGGATGAAATCGGTGCCATGCCGCTTTCCCTGCAGGTGCGGCTGCTGCGCGTGCTGCAGGAGAAAAAGGTGGAACGGGTTGGCGGAACCGGTTCACTGGAACTCGATGTGCGGGTGATCGCGGCCACCAATGAGGATCTGAATGACAGGATAGAAAATAACCAGTTCCGGTTGGACCTCTATCACCGTCTCAATGTTTTCAGCCTGAGAATTCCGCCGCTTCGCGATCGGCGGGAGGACATCCCGCTCCTGGCCCGGCATTTTCTGCGGAAATTCTGCACCAGATACGGCAAGTCTTCCATTCGGTTATCCCCGGAGGCCCTGCATTGTCTGGAGAATTATGATTATCCGGGTAATGTGCGGGAACTGGAAAATATCATCGAGAAGACATTGATCATGACAGATAAGGAACTCATATCGCCGGATCTGCTGATGCTGCCGGAACGAACAATCCGGACACCGCAGCCCGCCGGGGGAAAAGCCACCCTGCCTGACCTGGAATTGAAAATGCTGACGGATGCGTTAAAATCCAGCCGGGGCTCCATCAAAAAGGCGGCAGAAATTCTGGGGATTACCTATAAAACCCTGCAATACCGGATGAACAAACACGGCCTGCACAAAGACGATTATAAAATTTAGTTCGCGCACAGCAACAGACCGCCTGAATGGGGGATTATTCAATATCTCCTTCATCGTCGCAATAACAGGAGTCGCTCTGAAACTTGTCCCACTCGGCCTTGAATTTTTCCAGCTCTTCCAGATGCTCCAGAATAGACTCTTTTCCGGAAAAGATTTTCTCCCCGTCCAGCAGGGCAGGGAGCCGGGTGTTCTCTCCAATTGGCGCGTCAACCGGTTTATCTTTATCGAAAATGACGATTTTGTGCGCCACAACCAATTCTTCAAGCCGGGATACGATCTCCGCGCATGATGGATAATCGGTGCCGCGGTATAGTATGATCATTTTGACTTTTCCTTTCAGAATCCGGATGTGCATATCTAACGCAATCCGCCCGGCAAATCTCCCTTTTTTTCCTGCAGTCCGGCAGAGGAGGGAATCAAATCACCATAAAGCGACATTATATGCTTTCTGCCAATGACGGTAATCCCAGCCTGCCATTCGGGTGACAATAATAAAAAACAAATTTTTAAGTTGAAAATGTTTGGATGCTGTTGCATCTTTAAAATTATTCGGAACGCAAAAGAAAGGGGTGCCAAAGTGAAAATTATCGTTCTGGGAAGCGGGAGGGTCGGAAGCGCCATGGCAATCGACCTGGCCAGAGACAAACAGTTTCAGGTCTCGGTCGCCGATATCAGTAAGAAAAATCTGGAAAAACTGACGAAGACACTGCCATTTCACACCATTCAAAGCGACTTGTCCGAATCGGAAAATATTGAAAAACTCGTTTCCGGTTACGATCTGGTGGTGAACGCGGTGCCCGGTTTTATGGGATACGAGACATTCCGGGCGGTGATTGAAGCGGGCAAGGATATTGTTGATATCGCCTTTTTTCCGGAAGATCCTTTTCAATTAAACAAACTGGCCGTGGAGCGCGGGGTTACTGCCATCATGGATTGCGGCGTGGCGCCGGGAATGAGCAATATTCTGATCGGATATGTGGATCACCTGCTGGACAAAACGGAAAAAGCGGTCATTTATGTGGGCGGACTGCCCTCAATCCGGGAATGGCCCTATGAGTACAAGGCGGTTTTTTCACCCGTGGATGTCATTGAGGAATACACCCGTCCGGCGCGCTATGTAGAGAACGGCTGTCTGGTAACCCGTCCCGCGCTCTCCGATCCCGAATTCCTGAATTTTCCGGGGATCGGCACCCTGGAAGCATTCAATACCGACGGACTGCGCACCCTTATCCAGACCATCGATGCACCGGACATGAAGGAGAAAACCCTGCGTTACCCGGGGCATATCGAAAAAATTGCCGTCCTGCGGGAAACCGGCTTTTTCAGCCAGGAACCCATAGAAATCGGCGGCAGCAAAATTCGCCCGCTGGATTTCACCGCGAAACTGCTTTTCCCCATGTGGGAGCAAAAGGAGGGCGAGGAAGACATCACGGTGATGAAAGTCCAGGTTGAGGGAAAGAGGGACGGCAAACATATGCGCTACACCTATAATCTGTTCGACCGTTACAATCCGGAAACCAAAACGCCGTCCATGTCGCGCACCACGGGATACACGGCCACCATGGCGGTCAGAATGATTGCCGAAGGACTGTATAAAAAGAAAGGTGTTTCCGCGCCCGAATTTATCGGTCAGCAGCCGGAATGCGTGGATTTCATTCTCAAAGGGCTGAAGGAACGGGACATCATTTACCGGGAAACCGTGGAAGAAATACACTGATTTCAAACAGAAACGGCATAACCGATCCTGCCGGGCCAAGAGGTTTTGCCGGGCGGCACGATCGATATCCGCTCGGAGGCCGAGGCGGCGATCTCGCCATCTCTACCTGTTTCTCATTTTGTGCCTGTTCCCTGCCGGCCTGCTTCCCGCCCGGGAAAGCGGCTACCTGCAGCGGCACTATAACAAGCACGAATACCGGATTCCCATGCGGGACGGCATCACACTGTTTACCGCTGTCTTCACGCCAAAGGATACCAGTCAGGATTTCCCGATCATGCTGGAGCGCACCCCCTATTCGGTTGCTCCTTACGGAAATGACCGGTTTCCCGAAAATATCGGTCCCTGGCTTCATTTGGCAGAAGAGGGATTTATTTTTGTATTTCAAGATGTGCGGGGAAGATTCATGTCCGAAGGCGATTATGTGAACATGCGGCCCTACAATCCTCACAAAAAATCGAACAAGGATATTGATGAGAGCAGCGATACCTATGATACCATCGACTGGCTGGTAAAGAATATTCCCCGCAATAACGGACGCGTTGGAATGTGGGGAATTTCCTATCCCGGATTTTATGCAGCCATGGGCACCATCGACGCCCACCCGGCGCTGAAGGCAGTCTGTCCCCAGGCGCCCATCGCGAACTGGTTTGTGGGTGATGATTTTCACCACAACGGCGCTTTCAATCTGCCGCTGGCTTTCGGTTTTTTCACGGCCTTCGGTGTGCCCCGCGAACATCTGACCACCCATTGGCCGCCGCGTTTTGATTTTGGCACTCCCGACGGATACCGGTTCTATCTGGATATGGGCCCGCTGCCCAATGCCAACAAAAAATATCTGAAGGGGAAAATCCCTTTCTGGAATGATCTTATGAAACACGGCACATACGATAAATTCTGGCAGGTCCGCAATACACTGCAGTATTTTCATCATATCAAGCCGGCAGTGATGACGGTGGGCGGCTGGTTCGATGCGGAGGATTGCTACGGGGCGCTGCGCACCTATCAAGCCATTGAAGCGAACAATCCGGGGATTTTCAACATACTGATCATGGGACCCTGGTATCACGGCGGATGGGTGCGGTCGGACGGTGAGCGGCTGGGAGATATCAATTTCGGCAGCAAAACCGGCGAATTCTATGTGAAAAATATGGAACTGCCTTTCTTCCGCTATTTTCTGAAAGACAAAGGCGAGTTGAATCTGCCGGAGGCCTTTGTCTTTGAAACAGGTTCCAATCAATGGAAGAAATTCGACCAATGGCCGCCTGCTGATTCGGGTGAGAAGCATCTATATTTCGCTCCGGATGGCGCTATTTCATTTGACGCTCCTCCCGTCGCAGCGGACGCAAAGGCCTTCGATGAATATGTCAGCAACCCCGCGGCGCCGGTCCCTTTCACAACCCAAATCAGCACCCGCATGCCCAAAGAATACATGGTAGAAGATCAGCGTTTCGCCTCCCGCCGGCCGGATGTGCTCGTCTACCAAACGGACGTTCTGCCGCTGGATCTCACAATTGCGGGGCCCGTTACGGCTGACCTGTATGTTTCCACTACCGGCACCGATGCCGACTGGATCGTAAAATTGATTGATGTCTATCCCGATACCGCCACCGGTGAAATCGAAGCTGCATGCAACAACAAGCCGGGCGGATACCAGATGCTGCTACGGGGCGACATTATGCGGGGGAAATTCCGGAACAGCTATGAAAAACCGCAGGCCTTTTCGCCGGGAAAGATCACCAGGGTGGAATTTACCATGAATGATGTCTGTCATTCTTTCCGGAAAGGGCACCGGATCATGGTTCAGGTGCAGAGCTCCTGGTTTCCGCTGTTCGACCTGAATCCGCAGAAGTTTATGGATATTTATCGGGCCAGGGAATCAGATTTCAATATAAGGAGCCTTATAACTAGTAACAACAATTATTTAGCCTTATTTTCTTAGGAGCAAAGGCAATAATCATTTAAATTAATTTCCATTTTAGTTAATCAACTTTGTATGACTATATTTTCTTTTATTTACGGAAGAGGCTTACATGAAAGCGCTGCATTTCGACGGAAAAAAGCTGCAGCTGGTTGAAAAAGATATTCCGGAAACGGTAAACGGTGACTCGCTGGTGAAGGTTTTGTACGCCGGCATCTGCAACACTGACCTGGAAGTGATGAATGGTTACATGGATTTCAGAGGCACCATTGGACATGAATTTGTGGGAGTTGTGGAGAAAACCAATAGTCCCGGCCTGCTGGGGAAGCATGTGGTTGGGGATATCCATGTTTCCTGCGGGGAGTGCGAATTTTGCGCTCAGGGACTCGGACGGCATTGCCCCAACCGTACCGTTCTGGGTATTCAGGATAAAGACGGGTCGCTGGCAGAATATCTGACACTGCCTACCCGAAATCTGCATATTGTCCCGTCTGATGTACCCGATATTGCCGCCGTCTTCGCGGAACCGCTGGCTGCGGCCTATGAAATCACCCAGCAACTGCAAATCCTGAATGACTACCGCGTTTTGGTGGTCGGCGACGGCAAGCTGGGACAACTGGTTGCCAGGGTATTGCAGTTCCAGACGGAGAATCTTCTGGTGGTGGGAAAGCATCCTGAGAAGCTGGCGATTCTGGAAGAATTGAATATCCCGACCAGACTGTTGTCGGAATTTGATGCCGAGGAGAAATCCTTTCATGTGGTGGTCGATGCGGCCGGTTCCTGGGAAGGGTGGCAGTTGGCCATGAAGATGGTCCGTCCGCGCGGATTTCTGGTGCTGAAGAGCACCTACAGCGGGGAGCACAAATGTAATCCCGCCAACCTGGTTGTGAATGAGATTACGGTCATCGGCTCCCGCGGCGGCTCTTTTTCGGATTCTCTGCATCTGCTGAGAAAGAATATTATTGATCCCTCGGAGATCATCAGCGCAGTGCTGCCAGTTTCTGAGTGGAAGAAGGCATTCAAAATAGCCCGGCTTCCGGAATCGCTCAAGGTGCTGATTGAGTTTTAGGGCGCCCGGGACTGAATATTCGCAAATGAATAACCTCTGCCGGAGTTTTTTCTCCGGCATTTTTATGATAAGAGTTTCTGCGGAAAATGGCAATGTTTGGAGGCGCATTTCAACAGACATGAAGGCAGAGAAAATTGCTTTCAAAATAAGCGGCAGGATTTCATGAAAGTTACATTTCTGGGCACCGGAACATCTATGGGTATTCCCATGATCGGCTGCGATTGCGCAGTCTGCCATTCGGAGGATGCCCGCGATAAACGACTGCGCACTTCTGTGTGGATCGAACATGAGAATAAGAGCTGGATAATCGATACCGGCATCGATTTCCGGCAGCAGGCGCTGCGCGCGGGAATCCGGACGGTGGATGCGGTTCTGTTTACCCATCCTCACGCCGATCATATTTTCGGGATGGATGAACTGCGGGCCATCAATTTTCTTCAGAAAAAGGATGTGATGATTTATGCCAATTCTTATACCTTCCAGCATTTGAAGCGGGTATACGCCTATGTCTTCAGCGGACAGGAGGCCCAGTCCGATATTCCGCAAATCCGGTCCCATGTTTTTGATACTGCTCCTTTTGAAGTTGACGGGACAGAGATTATTCCGCTGCCTCTCCGGCACGGGAACCTCCCCAATACCGGTTTCCGCATCGGGAAGTTTGCCTATTGTACTGATGTGAGCGGTTTCCCGGAAGAAACTTATTCCTTGCTGGAGGATCTCGATATACTGGTATTGGGAGCGCTTCGAAACCGGCCGCATCCCACCCATTTTACGATAGCTCAGGCGGCTGCGGAAGCGGAGAAAATCGGCGCCCGGCAGACTTATTTTGTGCATATGAGCCATGAAGTCAGCCACCGGGAGCTGCAGCGCCGCCTGCCTCCGCATATTCAGCCCGCCTTTGACGGACTGGAGCTGGAAATCCCTTCGTGAGCAGGGAGTGCAGCGTTCTTCCCTTTCCCGGAATTCATTTTCATTCTGGCTACTTCCTTCAAAATTTAATTATTGCGGTGCCGCCGGACATCGCGAAACCGACGGGAATTTCCTTTCATAAAATCAAATTATGTTCCATGCATAAATGCCGGGAAATAGCCGCATTTTTCGGAAAGATTTTTATAATTCACTTTTCTGGATTAAATTGGATATTCTTTTTGATTTTTTATTAAATTGTAACGATTTAAAAATGACTGGACTGTTTTCCGATATAAAATAAATTTTATGGATGATGTAAAAAACCAACAGGTCGCGACCGGCCAGGAAAAAAAGCACAAAACTTCGAGTCCCATACGCCGGCTTTTCCGGCACTCGGCGGTGTACTCCCTGAGCACTTCCATTCAGCGGCTGCAGGGACTGATTATGCTGCCCATCTACACCAGCACGGCCTACATTCCCAAACCCAGCGATTTTGGCAATTATGGATTGATTTACACCTTCATCGCGTTTATGAATTTCGTCTATCTGTTTGGGATGGATTCCGCTTTCCTGCGCTATTTCTTCCTGGGCAGGCGGGACCGCAAGACCGTGTTCTCCACCACCTTTCTGGTTTTGACCGGAGCGGGTATTGTCACAAGCATTTTTCTTTTTATTTTTGCCGCCCCGCTCTCCCGGCTGATCCTGTTCACCGCCGATCTGACGCCCTACATCCGGCTGGCCGCGCTGATCTTGTTTTTTGACACCATCGGGAATCTTCCGTTTCTCATTCTGCGGGCGGAAGAGCGGCCGGTTTCCTTCACCGTCTTCAGGATGTCGCGTTTTGGTCTGGAGCTGTTATTGAATATCTTATTCGTGGTTATTCTCAAAAGAGGGGTGATCGGAATCCTTTACGCCAATGTGCTGGCTTCGGTGATTAATTTCGTGGTTATGTCGCCCTTTGCGCTCAAATATTTCCGTTTTACGATCGATGTCCCATTGCTGAAGGAGATGGTGCATTTCGGGCTGCCCTTTCTTCCTAACGGCATCGCCTATATGACCATTGAAATGGTGGACCGTTTCCTGGTGACGGACTACCTGGGCAAAGATGTCATGGCCTATTATCACGCCAATTACAAGTTCGCTTCCATTCTGCTGCTGCTCATCGTGGGTTTCCGGAACGCGTGGCAGCCCTTCTTTCTGAAAATTGCCGAAGAGCCCAATGCCCGGGCCGTGTATTCCCGTATTCTGAATTACTATCTTCTGCTGGCAGGCGGAATCGTTATTTTTATGACCTTTTTCATTCGCGATATTTTAACGCTGCACTTTTTTGATGCCTTTTATCTCCTGGGCAAAGATTACTGGGCGGGCATCGGAATCATTCCCTGGATTGTGCTGTCCTATTTCTTTTTCGGAATTTATGTCATTTTTACACCGGCTTTTTATATCACCAAAAAAAGCAAATTCATGGTTTTATTCACCGGCACCGGAGCAGTTCTCAACATTGTCTGCAATATCCTGCTGCTGCCGGTTCTTGGGATGTGGGGCGCCGTTATCGCAACTGTGGCGGCCTACCTGGCCATGGCAGCCTTGATTTATGTGGTTGCTCAACAGGTATTTCCGCTGCCGCTGAACTGGAATAAGATTTTTGGTGTCCTGGGAATGGTGGGTTTTGCATATTTATTTTATTATATTTTGAACCCTAATTTTGTCTGGAGAGTAATAGCTTACGTCGGTATCATCGCCGCCGGGATTTTCCTCTTTTTTTCGCAAAGCGAAAGAGATCAGTTGCGGTTTTCGATGATGACGGTTTTTAAGAGAATTGGGATAACAAGTAAATGAGCGGGAAAAAATTAGGTTTGGCCATTTTATGGCACCAGCACCAGCCCTTTTATCAGAACGGCTCCGGATTTTATCAAATGCCCTGGGTACGCTTTCACAGCACCAAAGATTATCTCGATTTGATGCTGGTTCTACAGGAATTCCCTGGCGTCAAACAAAGCTATAATCTGGTTCCTTCCCTGCTGACACAAATTCAGGATTACGCTCATAATGGCGCCAAAGACAATATCTGGATACTGACCGAAAAACCGGCCGACAAACTGAATGCGGAGGATAAGAAAAAGATTCTGACGAATTTTTTTCTGGCGAACGTGAACAACATGATCAGGCCGTACGCCCGGTTTTATGAACTCTACCTGAAATTCAAATTATACCTGAAGAATGAATCTCTGGAAAGACAAATAGAGTCTTTTTCGGCTGCGGATTACAGGGACCTACAGGTGTGGTATAACCTGAGCTGGATCGGAATGGAATCCCGGAAACGACCGGTGATTGCCCGACTTTTCAAAAAGGGAAAGGGATTCAGCGAATCGGACAAGACAGCCTTGCTGGAGGAAACCCGCGGCATCATGGCGGATATCGTGCCGACTTTTCAGAAAATGTGGGAGAGCGGTCAGGTGGAACTCAGCACCACGCCGTTTTATCATCCCATTCTGCCGCTGCTCTGCGATAACTATATCGGGAAAGAATCGTCTCCCGGGATTTCCTTGCCCCAGCATCACTATATTCAGCCCGAGGATGCGGAAATTCAGGTGGTAAGAGGACTCGAATATTTTAAGAGCCTGTTCGGGAAATTCCCGCGGGGAATGTGGCCGTCGGAAGGCAGCGTGAGTATGCAGGCGCTGGAGATCATCGCCCGCCAGGGAATTGAATGGGTGGCCACCGACGAAGGAATACTCGCCAACACCCTGAGAGATAACTATACCCATTCCAAAATTTACCAGCCCTACACGCTGGACACCGGGAAGAACCAGATCAACATGTTTTTCCGGGATCACTACCTGTCCGATGCCATCGGATTTGTCTACAGCAACTGGCCGGCGGACCGCGCAGTGGAAGATCTGATGAAACGCCTGTTTGCTATCCGTAAAATGTTGACGGACCGCTACGGCGAAGACGCTCTCGATAATTTTGTGATCCCCATTATACTGGACGGCGAAAATTGCTGGGAATATTACGAGGGCGATGGCAAACCTTTCCTGCGGAATTTATATGCCGCCCTTACCGATAATGATCTGATCGAAACCGTTACGCTGGGGGAGGTTCTGGACAGGAGCAGGAAGAAGGGCAAATTGACGAATCTCTTTCCCGGCTCATGGATCAACAGCAATTTTAATATCTGGATTGGCGGGGAGGAGGACAATAAATCCTGGGACATTCTTGCCCAGTCCCGGGAATTCCTGGTGGAGCAGGAAAAGCTCGGCCTCTATTCGGAAGATGTCCTGAAAAAAGCCTGGGAAAAAATTTACATTGCCGAAGGTTCCGACTGGAACTGGTGGTACGGTGACGAGCACTCTTCATCCAATGATATGGAATTCGATCAGCTCTACCGTGAGCACCTGATGGAAGTCTACCGGTTGCTGGGTCAGGATACGCCCATCGCGCTGTATCAGACCATCAAACGGGTTCATTTTGACCGTTTTGAGAGCACCCGGCCCAAGAACTTTATCACCCCGGTCATCGACGGGAAGTCCAGCCATTTTTATGAGTGGGTGGGAGCGGCTGTCTATGAAGTGGCAAAATCGCCCCAGGCTGCCATGCACCAGGTGACCCGTTTTATGAACCGCCTGTATGTCGGATTTGATGCGAAGCATCTCTATCTGCGGGTGGATTTTTCGGCCAAACCGGATCCTTTGGCTGAATTCGTGATTGCGCTGAAGCGGCCCCACCAGCTGACCTTTGTCATTTCTCCGCTTCGCGGTGTGCTGGAAAAATACAAGATGGATGACGGGACCCAGCAGAAGATCAACCTGAATCCGTCCTACAAAATCGATCAGATTCTGGAGCTGGCTATTTCATTCAGCGATCTGGAGGTAAAGGTCGGCGATGTGCTGGGTCTGCAGGTGCAGGTGAAGCTGAAGGGACAGCCGCTGGAGGAGTTCCCGCGTATCAATTTGATAGAGGTAGAGGTGCCGGGAGAAGATTTTGAATATTGGGAATGGTCGGTTTAATCGGGAGATCAGATCCCCGGTCATTTCGAATCGCAAAAAGTTTAAAAAAATTAAGATGCTTTATGGATATTGAATTCCCTTTTGCTACGGAGATTGCCGAACGGTTCGATTCTCTGTACCAACTGCTTTCCAGAAAATACCGCATCGAGGAGAATACCTACGACCTCGGAGAACGGAAATACCGCATCATTTCGGTGAAAAATCTGGATGATCTTCTGAACGAGATCATTAAACTGGATCCCAACCATGTGGAAGTGAAGGATGAACGGCTGCCTTACTGGGCGGAAATCTGGCCGTCTTCACTTGCCCTGTCCCGTTTCATTCTGGATTCGGGGATGTTGGGTAGGGGGACCAGCGTTCTGGAACTGGGCTGCGGTCTGGGGCTGGTGGGCATGGCCGCCCTGGATGCAGGCGCGGATGTCTTATTCACTGATTACCAGCCGGATGCCCTGCGCTTTTCAGAACTGAATTGCCTGCTGAATCTGGGGAAATCTTCCGCTACTGCATTAATGGACTGGCGGCAGCCGGACCTGAAAAGCCGTTTTGAGGTGATTCTCGCCTCCGATGTGGCCTATGAAAAACGCTTTTTCTGGCCGCTGATCGATACATTTAATCAACTGCTTCGTCCCGGCGGACATGTATATCTGAGCGAGCCTAACCGCAAAGTCGCCAATAAGTTTTTGGATATGCTTCGGGAAGAGGGATTTGTCCTGAAAAAGACGGATATACAGGTGAAATTCCGGGGCAAAGCTCCCTTTATTTCGGTTTATGATATTTGGAAATCCCGGTAACGGAAGCTTTATATACCGGCACCTGAATTTGCCATAATTTGCAGACCTTTCTGTAAAATTATTCTTGCAATTTCAGGTATCTCTGATTACACTCAAATAAAAAGAAGTTGAGTAATTTTTAACTACGGAATTTTTCGCTTCACCTAATCATGACGCACATTGTTTTCTTAGATTTTCAGTGCTTCTCAATTGCTTCCTGCGATAGCCCGTTTTACGGGAGAAACAATTAAACCGGATTCTAAA
The DNA here is from genome assembly GCA_037381445.1 of Calditrichia bacterium. GTDB lineage: Bacteria > Calditrichota > Calditrichia > RBG-13-44-9 > RBG-13-44-9 > JARRQT01. The sequence goes on along the minus strand of JARRQT010000071.1, from coordinate 16,111 downwards.
TGAAATTCGATAGATTGCTGCCTGTCTCAAATATTTAGTGTGTGAGGATATATGAAAAAAAGTATGCAATGGCGGAACTGGATTTGGGTGGTTGTTTTTCCGGTGTTCCTGTGGCAATGTGCCGGAACGGGGAGCCAGGGCGGCCGCCTGCTTCAGGAGGTCGCCAGTCATAATCTGGCCATTGATTCCACAATCACTGCCGACCCGGCCATGGAAGCACTGATTAGTCCCTACCGCAACGAGGTGAACACCACCATGAATGTGGTGATCGCCCGCGCCGGCGTGGATTTGAAGAAAGGAAAGCCGGAAGCCACCCTGAATAACCTGGTCGCCGATCTGATGCTGCAAAAAGCCAATGAAGCGGATACCCAAAAAGTGGACGTGGCGATAACCAATGTGGGAGGGCTGCGGATTGATATTCCCAAAGGGCCGATCACCCTGCGAAAAGTATACGAGTTAATGCCCTTCGAAAATGAACTGGTGGTTTTGGAATTCACCGGGCTTCAAATGAGAGAACTTGCCAAACAGATTGGCAGCCAGCACGGCGAATGCATTGCCGGGATGCGAATTGAGGTGGAAGGTGACAGGTTGAACAAATTTTCGATTCAGGGCGGGGTAGTGAATCCGGACCAGATATACCGGGTAGTCACCACTGACTATCTCTCCTCTCCCGGCCGCGATAAGATGGAGATCCTGGGACAGGTTCCCCGCAGGTTTCTGGGGGTAAAACTGCGGGATGCCATACTGGACGGATTGAAAGCCTTTGAGGCAGAGGGGAAACCGGTTTCCGCCAAAATAGACGGCCGGATGGTCGTGGTGGGCAGCAGCCGCCCGCAGAATCAAAATTGAAAATCAATTCCGGGTATACTAAAATGAAAAGAAGAGAATTTATCAGAAATACAATTGCGCTGGGGACCGCAATGCAGTTCCCGCATCTGTGGATAAAAAATGCCTTGGCCGCCCAGGGAAATTTCCGGCTTACGCTCCTGCAGACCAATGATACCCATTCCAGGATCGATCCTTTTCCGATGGACGGCGGCAGAAATCAGGGGATGGGAGGGATTGCCCGCCGCACCACCCTGGTAAAGCGGATCCGCAGTCAAAATCCCAACACGCTGCTGGTGGATGCCGGCGATGCTTTCCAGGGGACGCCTTTTTTTAATCTGTTTAAGGGAAAGGTGGAATACCAGACCATGAGCCGGTGCGGGTACGATATCGGCACCATCGGGAATCATGAATTTGATAATGGTGTGGAAGCCCTGGCTGACGCCATGCAGTATGCGCGTTTCGAAATGGTAAACTGCAATTATGATTTCGGCAGCAGTCCGTTGGCCCCTTTCTTCAAGACATTTATCGTGCGGGATTTTGGTCCGGTCAGGGTGGGAATTACCGGCGTGGGGATCGATTTCAAGGACCTGGTGGCGATGGACAACCACCGGGGAGTTGAATACAACAGTGTATACAAACCTTTGGGGACCATTGTCAAATATTTGCGCCGGGATTTGAAATGCAATCTGGTTGTGGTGCTTTCCCATTTGGGATATGTTGCCTCCCCGGGAAAACCGAGTGATAAAGAGATTGCCTACCGGGTGAACGGAATTGACTGGATTGTGGGCGGCCACTCTCATACTTTTATGAGGGAGCCTGACGTTATTCAGTCCAATGGAGGGCATACAACACGGATTTTGCAGGTGGGCTTTGCGGGCATTCTGCTGGGGAAAACCGATTTCTCATTCGAAGGCGGAAAATTGACGGCCGTAAATACCGAAACCATCCCGGTTGATTCCACGATTTCGGAAGAGCCGCTGCAGGCGGGAATGCTGGGTTAACGGCGGCGGCGATTTTATATGCGGGAGAAGAGTGGGAATGATTTTTTCCATTCCTCGCGGAGTTTTACGAGCTAATCAACAATTTCGATAATTTGAGCATTGGAGGTTTTTTTACGAATCAATGAATTAGATTCGTTTCAAAGTTTTTTCAGCAAATTTTTATCATATCTGCAATAAAAAATGAAGACCTTATTCTTTTCAATTTGACCTTGGTAATTCAGCCGGTTTCCCTCTTTTTTTACCTTATTAGCTTATTCTTTTGCAGCGTTTCCTGGTAATGTTTAATGAATTTTTCATATTCTTATGCAAAAGTAAATTTTTTATTATGCTCCGGCTGATTTAGTATATACCGGCATACTTTATCAATATCGGATTTTGATACAGAGAAGCCGGATGCTGATCTTTGCCAGAAAAATTAACCTTTGGCAAGCTTGTTCCTGTTAATAAAATCTTCCGAACTGTCTGCAACAATGGTAGCAAGGCGTTCTTCGGACAGTTCCGGACTGCGGGAAACCAAAAAATGCACATGATCCGGATTGGCATATATAGCGTATAATTTGCACGAATTATTATTGATAATGCCTGTGATGTATTTTTCTATTCTTTCTCGAGTGATTTCAGGAATCGACGCCTGCCGGTTTAATGTGATGAAAATAAAATGGATATAGAGATTGTTATATTCAATTTTCATAACGAATAAGGTAATAAGGTCTCAGGGCTGATGGGTTTCTTCACTACTAAGGTG
>JARRQT010000071.1:0-13477 GCA_037381445.1 Calditrichia bacterium | reverse complement strand
ATCACAATATCAGCATTTGATATAACAGTTATACCTGAATTCCGCTTCATAAAATCAAACTTGCTGGCCTCGGCCAAGATGGTGTTTCCGGACTAACAATGAATTATTAGCTTATTTATGTTTAAATAAGACGCACTTTTGGCATTCTGGAAGAGATTGATAAAATAATTATTTTAAGCCGGCTTACCTCAAACAGTCTGATTTGATAATTCCTCAAGTTTCGCAAGAAATTTTGTGCAGCCGGGAATTTTAGTAAACCGGGAAAAATTTCCGGTTATATTTATGAATATCACGCCTGATATTACTGACCAGATCATGCTTCAGTGACTGCTCTGCCAGCAGCAGCGCGTTTTTGATGGCCTTGGCCTTGGACCTGCCGTGGGATTTTATGACCAGTTTCTCGAATCCCAGGATAGGCGCTCCCCCATATTCCGAATAGTCGACCCGTTTCTTGACCTGCTTCAGGGTGGGCGCCAGAAGGGCAATACCCATTTTGGCCATCAGGTTTTTCTTCCAGATTCTTTTGCCGGTTTGAATTCCGAGCTCCGCGGCCCCTTCCAGGGCTTTCAGCACAATATTGCCGACCAGCCCCTCGCAGACAATGACGTCCACCACGCCGCGCATCACATCGTTGCCCTCGACATTGCCGATAAAATTCGCGTCTTCCAGTTTCTTCAGCAGGGAATAGGTTTCCACCAGACCTTCATGCCCTTTTGTTTCCTCCTCGCCGATATTCAAAAGTCCCAGTCTCGGTTTATCGATTTCAAGGACTTCCCGGGCATAATGAATTCCCATAACGGCAAACTGAATCAACTGGGCGGGCGAGCAATGCAGGGTTGCTCCCACATCCAGCATCACCGATTTTCCGGGATCGCCAGGCTTGTTTTTCAGGGCAGGGAATACCGCCGCCAGGGCGCCCCGTTCCACTCCTTCAATTCGCGGCAGGTGCTTGGCGCAGGAGACAATGGTCGCGCCGGTATTGCCCGCACTGACCAGCGCATCTCCCCCGTCTTCCGCCAGAAACCGGCAGGCCACGTTGATCGAGGCATCATCCTTTTCATTGACCGCCTGCCTGGCGGCATCCTTCATGGAGATAACCTGGGCTGCTTTTACTATCTCAAAATTTAATCCTGTTATGTCAAATTCCTTTAAATTCTGCTTTACGATTTCATCATCTCCTACCAGAATCACCTGCAGGGTGGGACTTTCCTTGCTGGCCAGCACCGCGCCTTTAATCGTTTCATAGGGCGCATTGTCACCGCCCATAGCATCCAGTATGATTCGATTTCGCTTCATTCCGCAAATTCCTTTTAATTTTTGACCAATGAATATAAATGTTAAAATCCTGAAATTCAAGCATCATCTGGAGATAATGCCGCCTCCGCATTTTCTGCAATCGAAAAGCTTACGCCATCGAAACGATTTTTGCCGGCTGAATGGAACCGGTTCGATTTGTCCGGCGCCTGCGATTCCGGGTAATATCTGTTTTCAAAAACTGGCCTGCAAATTTTTATCTGGAAGAAAAAACATGACTTAACTTTTTGATTTTTCATACGATGATATTATCTTAGGTCAAATTACTCAAAATAATTTATCAGGAGGTATTGCGATGAGACGTTCTTTTGTCATTTCTCTTCTCTTTCTGCTGGCAGGGACAATTGGCATCGGATTAGCGCAGGAGGGGGCCATGCTGACCGTTCAGCAAATGGATTTTTGCACTGGCATTCAGGACCGCGAGCCGGTGGGAATTGACACCGTTTTCTCTGATGATGTGGGAACGGTCTACTGTTTTACCAAAATCGACGGCGCCGCCGATACCACCACCATATCCCACGTGTGGTATTACAAAGGTGAAGAAAAAGCGCGGGTAACGCTGAACATTAAAGGCGATTCCTGGCGAACCTGGAGCTCCAAAACCATTTTGAAAGAGTGGGACGGCAAATGGAGGGTTGATGTGGAGTCGGCCTCGGGAAGTATCCTGCAGAGCAAGGATTTCGTTATTAAGCCGACTGACTGAGATTGCGCTAAAATATTTTACGGGCGATTATGAATTGTCCCAACCTCGATTGTTTTATCGGCAAGGGCTATTTTTAAAGAAATTCAAAGGAAAGCTTACTAATCAAAAGACCCCGGGAAGACCGGGGTTTTCTGATAACAACGTATGTCTTTTAAAATCGGGGTAAAAGATACTTCCGGGTTGATTATCGACGGAATCCGCCGCCCCTGCCGCCGCGCCCGCCGCCTTTTCTGCCGCCCCGGTTTTCTTTGCGGGGCCTTGCTTCATTGACAATGAGGTGCCGACCTTTCAGTTCTTTTCCGTCCATCTGTTTCATTGCTTCCTCCGCTTCGGTTTTGATTTTCATTTCCACAAAACCAAAGCCTCTGGAATCGCCACTGAATTTGTCCCTGATAACCACCGCCGATTCCACCATACCGAATGCCTCAAATGCCTCCCGCAACTCCTGATCTTGTACCTCATGTGCCAGATTCCCGACATAAATATTCATTTACCGCTCCTTTAATATTATTATTTTAACAATTAAAATTCACACAATGTCATTCATATACCGCTGACAAGGCGGTTGCTTTTGATTCATATCCCGGTTTCAGAAGCGTTCCCAATAGTGCTTAACTCAACAATAGAAAGCAAAATCTTCCTAAATATGCCGGATTCGTTTACAATTAACAGAAGGTCTGGGGGAGTGAAAAATTAGGAAGACATATTCTTCTTTTAACAGTAGCGGCCGTCATATGACAACACTATTTCCAATGCTTTTCATAAAAGCATTACCGAATACCAAGATAACATAAATTTCAGGTCAATAAAATGTTTATTTTGGCTAAATCTGAAAAGTCTGGTGCTTTTTTGGGCAAGAACCGCCTACCGGATGACTTTTTCGGGTTAGCGGGTATTTGTATTTTAGGTTAGTATTCTTCTGATTTTTGTTCTATCTTCACCTTCTGTAAATTAAATGAATGAGAGCTGTTCTCCACATATTCATATTTTGAGTTGAGCATGGTTTACCTGTTTGTTGTTTCATTGATTTGGGCCTTTTCCTTTGGACTGATCAAGGGAAATCTGACCAATCTTGATCCCAATTTTGTCTCCTGGGCCCGTATGGCAATTTCCGTCATTATATTCCTGCCGTTGCTGCGACTGAAAAAAACGGGCTGGCGATTGCGTTTTCAGCTTACCCTCACCGGCATGGTGCAATACGGGGTCATGTATATCAGCTATATCTATTCCTTTCAATATTTGAAAGCGTATCAGGTGGCGTTGTTCACCATTTTTACTCCCATTTATGTCACGCTTATTAACGATTATCTGAAGGGGAGATTCAATCGCCTGAATTTATTGACCGCGCTGATGGCGGTGATTGGCACCGGGATCGTGGTCTATCAGAATATATTTGTGAGCCGCTTCATCCTTGGATTCTTTATTGTCCAGATCTCGAATTTATGTTTCGCCTTCGGACAGATATATTACAAGCATTTGCTGGAGAAAAATCCGGAGGTGAAAGACCAGTCGGTTTTTGGATTGTTATTCCTGGGCGCCTTCCTCATTACTTCCCTGTCGAGCGGGATTTTCACCGATTGGAGCGCACTGCGCCTGAGCCTTACCCAGATATGGACGCTGCTCTACCTGGGCGCGCTGGCCTCCGGCATCTGTTTCTTCCTGTGGAATTACGGCGCCCGCCGGGTGGAAGCAGGCACGCTGGCGGTGTTTAACGACCTCAAGGTGCCGCTGGCGATTTTCGTCTCAATCGTATTTTTCGGTGAGAAGGGAAATATCCTGCTATTGCTTCTGGGAGGAAGCGTGGTAATGGCTTCCCTTTATATCAGTGAATTCGTTCCGCTTCCGTTTTTCAGGCGTCTGGCGAAAACGGACGAGGCCCGTTCCTGAGTCCCGCTGCAAACACCAGTGCCATTCCGCTTGTCCTGGCAAGGTCTGTCAGAATTCAAATTCCAGCCCGCCGGTTGTCTGCCAGCCGTCAAAGCCGTAGTTCCGGATGATCAAATCTTCGTTCAGGTATACAATCTTAAGATACAGGTCAGCGGAGGCGCTCAAGTCTTTTTCCAACTTGAACTGGACAAAGTTCTCATTGTTGATGGCGCTGTAATACAGCCGCGGGTCCGGATTGTTTTTTCCCTTCAACTGGTTGAAATAATAGTCGATCAGAAAAAATGCCGACCACTCGGGGCTCAGGATTTTACCCAGAACCAGCCTGACGGATTGCTCGGTGGAGGGCGAAACTGTCACATCGGAAGTATGTCCTAAGATGCTGTACACAAAATTAAAATAGAAGTCCCTCTGGTATTCCACCGAAAATTCCGGTCCGTAGCGCCATCCCCTGTTATATTCCTTTTTCCATACCTGATTTGAGGTTAATGTCCGGTGAACCCTGAAACGTTCCAGATACGTGCCGCCGGATAGCACCAGGTAGGGAGACAGCCCCCAGACTATTTTTAACCGGACTGGCAGGGCATCCAGCCCGGCAGGATCACCGTCCGTAATATTCCGGTACAGATAACCGCCGTTGATCAGCAGAAAAGTTGAAGGCCGTATCTGCTGCACCACGCCAGCCCGGAATCCGACTGTTCTGAAGGTAATGTCGATGTCATCAAAATAGTATTTGTTGTTCCGGAAGTCCAAAGCCAGATTCCAGTTGCCCCCGGAATATTTTTCGATAAACTGCAGACCGCCGTTGGATTTGATGATGCCGGTATTCCCGTTGAAATCATAAAGCTCAGGCTTTAGCTGTGCTTCGAAATTCCAATTGCTGTTGCCATGGGACCCTTTGTAGCGCAGGGAGCCTGTGAACCTGCCCAGGAGATGTTCTCTCTGCCGGTCAAAACCGATTGAGGAATGGTAGTAACCCAGTTCACCGCCAACTTTCCCGCTAAGATCGGAGGCGGCGGAATATCGCGGCCATAAGAGTGGCAGGAGCAATCCCCAAAGGAGGAAGGCAGGGGCAGTTCGACGGGACAATCTGCCAAGAATAAAGAGAAACAGAAATTTTCGCCGGATCATGGGATCTGCCCCGGCACCCTCTGGAAGGTATGTTCCGGTTTCTGGATGAAATGAATTATTTGTCCCCTTCTCCCAGTTTATGGAGCAGCAGCAGTTTCTGCTGTTCGAGGATGGCATTCGTTTTCTTCAACAATTTTAAATAGTCGGGAATGGACAGAACAACATCGCCCGAATCCAGGGGAGATTTCCAGCGGGCGCGGGACATATCTTCCGCACCGTTATCAAGCTGCCTCATGATCAGAAACAGGGATTGCACCTGGGCTCCGGTAGCCTGTCTGGCGGCGTCCGTGCTGATCTGGCCGTAAGTCGGTTCTGCGGTCGCTATGGGAGAAACCGTCTGGGCGAAAAGCCCCATGTCCCGCTCTGCTCCCGCCTCCTCCAGAAACTCCTCGCTTTTCTTCTTCAGCAGCGCGACTTCCTCCAACTCCTTTTCGAGCTTTTCGATGCGAGTCTGATGCTGTGTCACATCCGCTAAGGCATTCTTCAGATAATCCCGGTAGATTGCGTACTCGGTGGAATCCCGGGCCTCCCGCAGATGGATGCCTGCGATTTGTCCGGGATTAAAAGAGAGGCCCTCTATCTGGGGTGAAACACTTAATTTCTTTTCCACCGTTTCCAGAATCTGCCTGTCCATATCAGACTGCTGTCCCGCTTTGCGGGATTTCTTTAAAGCCTGCATGGAATCGATGATTTCCGTATAGCGGATATCCAGCTTTTGATTTGTTTCCTGCAGCTCTTGCTCCAGCGCCGATTTCCGCTGTTTTTCTTCTTCCACTTTGTTGGAGAGGGAAAAAGCCCCGGCCAGCAATTTTGTGATTTTCCCGCTATTTTCTCCGTGGGCCGATTTTTCTTTTTCTATCCTCGAAGTGGCGGAATCCAACTGTGTCTGCAGCGCATTGACGGTCTTTTCCTGCAATTGGATTTTATGCAGAAGCTCGCTGCGCTGATTTTCCAGTGAAGCGGTATTTTGCCCCCGCAGCGCTGGCGCCAGCAGGAATATCATTAAACAAATATAGGTTTTCATTTCAGTAACCCGAATTTTTCAAGTTTGTAATACAGGGTGCTGGTGCCGATGCCCAGCAATTTCGCCGCCCGGTTTTTGACGCCGCCGGCCTCTTTCAGGGCGTGCAGAATGAGGTTCTTCTCAAAGGCGTAGACCGCTTCCTCCATGGGAAGATTATCATAATTTTCGAAATTCACTGGGGTGTTGCCGAGCTGGCGGGCCACCAGTTGCGGATCGATTTCCCCGGCGGGGGAGATGACCAGCAGCCGCTCCATCAGGTTCTCCAGTTCGCGGATGTTGCCCGGCCAGGAATATTGCTGCAGCAGGCTGAGGGTCTCCTCGGAGAGGCGTTTCGCGGCGTCATCCTTTCCGCGGGTGAGCTTTTTGAGGAAGTGCTCAATCAGCCGCGGAATATCTTCCTTTCGCTCGCGCAGGGAAGGCAGTTTTACCGGAATAACACTCAGACGGTAATAGAGGTCTTCCCGGAAATTCCCTTCCGACATTAATTTCTGCAGATTCTTGTTGGTGGCGGAAATTATCCGCACATCCACCGAGAGGGTTTCCTCTCCGCCCACCCGTTCAAATTGCTGTTCCTGCAGGACCCGCAGGAGCTGAATCTGCATGCCGGGAGAGATGTCCCCGATTTCATCCAGGAACAGGGTGCCCTGGTGAGCCAGTTCGAAGCGCCCCTTTTTCTGTTTAATGGCGCCGGTGAAGGCGCCCTTCTCATGGCCGAAAAGTTCGCTGGCCAGAAGATTGTCATTGAGCGCCCCGCAATTGACCTTGATAAACGGTTTCTCCGCCCGGGGGCTTTTCTGGTGGATTGCGCGCGCCACCAGTTCTTTGCCGGTGCCGCTTTCCCCTTCGATCAGCACCGTGCTGTTTTCCCCGGCAATCCTCTCGATGAGAGAAAAAATATGCTGCATGGGCCGCGAAATCCCAATCATGTCTGCATAGCGTGCGCTCAGCTCATCCTTCAGCAGAATATTCTCCGCTTTCAGAAAATCCAGCGCCCGCTTCTGTTCCATCCGCTCCGCCAGTTTTCGCAGGCGGATGCGCAGCTCATCCGGCGAGAAAGGCTTGGTCAGAAAATCGGCCGCCCCCAATTGCATAGCCTTCACCGCGATTTCAATGCTTCCATAGGCGGAAATGAGCAGCACTTCGGTTTTCTCATCGATTCTCTTGACTTCTTCCAGCAGCCTGAGACCGTCCATGGGCTCCATTTTCAGATCGGAAATGACAATTCCGGGACGGCGCTTTTCAAAATATGCCAGGGCTTCGGGGCCGTTGCCGAAGGCGACCGGGCGGTATCCGTCCCGCTTCAGGCTTTCCACAATCCCCAGGCGCATGGTCTCATTGTCTTCCACAACCAGGATTTCATTGAATTCCATTTGTTCGTCCCGTTTCATATCAAATTGACCATCAGCTAAAATTATTATTTTTTTGAATGATAAATGTGCAGCCGCGCTCCGCATTGTTTTTGACCGTTATGCTGGCGCCGTTTTCTTCGCATAATTTTTTGCAGATGGAGAGGCCCAGGCCGCTGCCGTCCGGCCGGGTGCTGAAAAAAGGTTCGAAAATTTTTTCGATATCATTTTCGGGAATTCCTGCTCCGTTGTCGGAGACCGTGATAAAACCACTTTTCCCGTTTTTGTAGGAATGAATCCGGATGGCCTCGGGGCTGCCGCCGTGTTCCAGGCTGTTAGCGATGAGGTTGGTGAAAATTTGCCGGAGGTGGTTCGGATCGAACAGGATTTCCTGCGCTTCTCCGGAAAATGAGAGCGTGGCATGCTGCTCTTGCAGCCGCTTGCCGAACATGGTTTTCATTTCCCCGATAATTTCTTCGATCTCCACAGGAATTGGATGCGCTTCGATGGGGCGGCTGTAATTCAGATAGGCATTGATCAATAATTTGAGGCCGGCAATTTCCCGGAGAATGTTTTCCACATAGTCGGTATCTCTGTTTTCCGCTTTCAAATCCTCCTTCACCAGTCCCGCCAGAAGCTCAATTCCGCCCAGGGGATTCCTGATTTCGTGGGCGATCTGGGCCAGCATTTCCTCTTTCTCACGGTGATTCCGTTCCAAATCGCCGCGCATCTTATCCAGGGCGCCGGCCAGCGCGGCAAGCTCTCCCTTCATGCCTTCCGGCAGGGGAGCGGCAAAATTCCCCTGCCCGATATCGCCGCTGAAATCCACCAGCTTATTGATCGGCTTTGCCAGGGCATTGGCCAGCAGCCAGCCGGCCAGAATGGTCAGCAGGATCCCGGAAAGCCCCATCGCCAGAAAGATTTTCGAGAGCTGGTCAACCCGGGAAAAACGAGCGGCGTTTTCCTGAATCCCCAGATAATAATTGTCATCCAGGCGGTAGAAGCCCCACAGATACCATCTGCCGTCAAATCCTTTAAACGGCAGGGAGATCATCGACTGCCCCGCGGACAGCCTGCCGAGTTCCCTGCGGTTGAGCAGCAGTGCCGGTTCGGGATCGGCGGAAATGCCCGGGGTGTCAATCTGCACCCGGACGTTAAAATCGCTATTGAAAATAAAAGCGTGGGCCAGCGCCATGTCTTCCGCATGCTTTTGCAGATGATCACGGTAATAATCGGCGGCCAGGTTGCGGGGAGAGGGCTGTTCCAGATAGGCCAGATAATCCGGATCCAGATTCGCCGCAATCAGGCGCGTCAGCAGACCCGCCTGGTCATTCAATTGATTCAAATAAATTTCCTTCACTGTCAAATATCCCACCCGCGATATGATGATAACCAGAATTGCGGTGATGATGGTAAAAGTAAAGATAATCCGGCTTCGGAAAGAGAGTTTCTGCAGTTTTGCGAACGGGGGTTTCAAATGAGCAAACCTCTTGAGTTGATATAAAATACATTTTCATCGCGGTTGTTTTCAAGCCTTAATTTTGTTCTCTAAAATTTTGCCGCCCGGTCAATTGACATTCCCCTCAATGATTCAGCGGAATGGAAACTGTCAGTTGATTAATAAACACCAGGGATTCCTGCAGGGTGAGGGAACCGGCGGGGGCCACAATATAATCCGCGCCAAATGCGGCGCGGTCCACGGCGGCGAACCAGTTGCTCACAATGCCCGGCTGACCGGTGCCGGTGGTGACCCTTCCCACATAATTCAACTGAAATTCCGGGAATTTAATAATGATGCCCCAACTGGGACTCCACTCCAGCCAGTGTTCGGTCTGCTGTCGCTGAAATTCATCAATATAATTATACTGTTCCAGCCGGTAGCGGATGGAGCGTACCTGCATGCCAAGCTGAAACCCGGCCTTGTCGGTCTCCCGGCGGATACCGATTTTCACCAGATAGTCTGAAAACCTGAAATGATTTTCCACTGCTTTGTCTCCCGGAAGAATCACTTTGCCGCTGGGCGTGGTGACGGCTGACGCCGCTTCCGCCCAGGTCTTGCTCCAGATCGGTTCGTAAATCAGGTCAATGCCGAAGGTTGTATTTTCCATGTGATTGGAGAAACCCAAACCCACGTTGAAGGCCCGCGTGTTGCCGGGGTCTCGCGGAATGTTCATCAGCTCATAATTGGGGATTTTGGGATGGGTCTTGTAATTGAAGGTAAAGATGCTGCCGGCCTTCCAGCCGTTTTCGCCCACCGGCTGCATGTATCCCACATGAATTCCGTAGGTGTTGGTGCGGTCCTGATTTTTCTCCCGCCTCAAATAATCCACAATCGAGCCGGCCATGTCGAAGCGTATTCCGTCAAGATAGAAAACATTGTAGGTCATATCCAGGCGGTTGTAGAGCAGGAGCGCTTCCAGGGAACGCCCGGCGCCCAGTTCCCTCAGCAGCCCGAGCCTCACGTCCAGCAGGTTTCCCGATTGATCGATTTTCCGGCTGCGCGGAAACAGAAGATCGACGCCTTCCAGCGCGCCCAGATCCGACCAGAAAATGCTTGCAGCCGCAAAAGTGCTGTCATCGAGGACATTCCTTCCCAACATGCCGAAGGCATACATATTGTTGGATGCCTGTTCGCTGAGAATCTCGGGTGCGTAAAGAGGCTGGATGCCGTCCAGGCTGTGTTTCTCAAGCTGCTGAACGGACATGGACAGGCCGCCGAAATAGCGGCCGCTGCCGTTGAGTAATCCGACCGGCAGGGTGCGGGCGGAGCCGTTTTCGTTTGAAATGCTGTAAAAGGTGGGGGAACTAAAAATCTGCATCCCCCGAATTCTGGCCCCTTTTGCCGGATTGACGAAGGGATCGTGCAGCAGGTCATTCAGCGCCAGCGAAATACCGCCCATTCCCAGGTTCTTGTCGGGAAATACATTGAACTGATCGCCTTCCGCTACCGGGATCGATTTCAGTGATATGAGCTGGGCAGATGCGGGATTGATGGCAAGCATGAATAGCAAAATAATGGCAAAGCAGCCGATGATGCGGGGAAAGGTTTCCTTCATGATTTCACTCCATCTGTTTGAGTTGATGGTTGATTTTTCAATTCTCAATTGAAACAGGCCTGCAGAAAATCCGCTATGCTTCCGGATTCATGATCTTCCCCGCAAACAGAATGCTGCTGGAATGGTTCTCCCGGATAAAGAAGATAAACGGCCGGTTGCAGTGCATGTAAAAGGGCGAGTCCCCGCCGATGGAGGTGACCCCGACCGTGACGGAGGTGACCGCGGCCGCCTCGGTGCCTTCCTCATTTACTTCCACCCAGGTCTTATGAAGCACGCTGCTGATATACGCATTCAGCGGCCCATTATACAGTTTGGTGAAATCGGCCTTGTTGGGATCGAAGGCGATTCCCATGCCGAGGCTGCGCAGTACATCGTTCAGACCGATCCTATATTCCAGTTTAAATGCGGGGAATTCCAGCGTGCCTTCCTTCCCGGAGAATCCCTGCAGGACGGAACCCAGTTTTTCGTCATCCAGCGTCTGCAGCAGCGTATTCACCTCAATATTAGGCTTGGGGAGGATGATGGTCATCCGGAAATCGCCGTCCCCGTAGGGCAGGTCGACGGCCTGAAATTCATCATTGCTCTGATAGTTAAATTTGTTCTGCTGGTGCATCATCCGGCATTTGACGGTTGAACCGCCGGGGAGGTGAAAATCATCTTCCCGCGTCAATTCCTTTTTGAACTGGTAGGTCCAGGTCCCTTTGAAATAAATGGCGTTCACCAGCACCATGATGTCAAGCGGGGAAAGCTGATCGATAATCTCTTTAATTTTTCCGTTGGTGTTCTGGTCCACCCAGTTGTTGATGATGTTTACCGAATTGGGATCCGTGAAATTCAGTCCGGTGACCGAGGCGTCGAAATATTTGCGGTTGAGATTAATGAAATCCTGCTCGAATTCCAGATCGTGCCGGTACCAGATGGAGTTGGCAATCTGAAACACCACCTTCGGGTCCAGATTTCTCAGTAACTGAATGAGCGACTGGTACGATTGATTTATCTGCTCTTGGGTGAGGCCCTGCAGCTCCAGGGCGGATTCCATGGCTTCGCGGGTGTCGCCGACGGCGCCGTTCAACACCATTCCCAGGGCCATGGAAACGCTGAGGGGCGAGATGAACAGGTTCTTATCAGTATTCAGTTTGTCGATTTCCTTAAAAAGTTTCAGGCCGAACCTGTTATCCGACGAAATGAGTTTCTCTTCCTGCGCAGTTACCTGCCTCTTGCTTTTTTGCAGCGGTTCCGTCACGGTATCGCAGGTGATAAACAGGAGGATGGAAAATCCTAAAATTGTGGCTTTTAAAAGATATGACATTTTGACCTCCCGAGGATTGAATACCTCATATGATTTTATGTCTTGATTTTTAGTTCCTCATGGCCGACTCAAAACCTGACCGCTTTGAAATCTCCTTCGCTGGTGACGCCGATAAAAGACACGTATTGCCATTTCCCGGTTATGCGGAAGCGGGTATAGCTGCCGATGAGGAACACGTTATTATCAACATAATCTGGATTGAGATTGATCGAGATCGTACCGTCCTGCACGCGGCCTTCCAGTCTGCCCTCCCCGGACTGCGGGCCGCTGTTTTGCGCATTCGCTGTTTTTTGGAAATGCCAGTTTCCGGTCACGCGGGCGGAATCCGTAAAATGAAGCCTGAACCAGCCGGTGACAATCCGGCGATTGGCGTCGTCCCAGGCAGCGTAATTGTATGTTTCACTGCTCAGCAGCGGCTCCTGCGAGGTGGAGCAGTTAAATAACAAGCTGCCCGTAAAAAGCAGCATCAGGATGGCGGGGATTGTTTTCATTTTGTTGCCTGCCCATGGGATTATGTTTTTGATTCACTACTGCTATGATACTTATTTCAAAAACAATACCAAAGAATTGGATCGACAGGAATTTTCAGAACCGTTTGATCTGCCTGTTCATAACTGCATTGGAATCAAAGGAATAGGAAAGTGAAGAGAAGATGCGGTTCGGCAATATTTTTTATTGGAAGCTGTGAAAAGTTCTAAAATCTTTTCAGAATTTTGATAGTGTTTCAGAAATCTGATAACCAGCGATGCACAACCAATTTCTATGAAATCCGGGTAAAGCGGCGATCGGAGAGTGAGTTTGAGGATGAAGCACGTGAAGCAGAGGCCGGAAAATGACAGCAGCATTCCGGCCCGCAAAAAAGTTCAGAACCTTGGTGAAAAGGGATATTACGCCGACGCAGGAGCGTACTCGCTGAGCGCCCTTTTCAGGGTATTGCTGGCCAGCAGTGCGCACTCGTGTTTCTGCTGAGGCAGACCGCCCAGGAAATTCAGCACATCTTCGGCGCTAATCCGGCCCGCTTCTCCCAGCGGCCGGTCCTTTATCATTTCGGTGATAGCCGAGGCCGCCGCCTGCAGTCCCGCGCAGCCGATATAATCATATCTCGCCTGCCGGATTATATCATCTTCAATTTTCAGATGGATAATCATGATGTCCCCGCAGGTTCCCTGCTCCTTGGCGGTGACGGAGGCGTCTTCCATCTCCCCCACATTGGTGCGGTTCAGGATATAGTTGATGGCCTTATCGGGATAGCCCATGGCTTTCAGCAGGGCAATTCTCTTTTCGTCCATTATGGTGTTCCTCATCTGATGTCATAATTTGGGTGACAATCCGGATCCGGCATTTTTTGTGATTTGGCGGCAGCGGATTCTTATTCGCACGGAATCTGTCATTCGCTGGCCGGAACCATTATCACCGCGTTTCTTTCAGCTGTCCGCCGTCGCTAATTTAAACCATTTCCGGCCGGTTTGCAATATTGTGTGAAAAAGATAACAGGTGTCCGATGTTATGAATGCTGCATTAAAAAGGTGGGAAAAATGAAAAATTATTTGCGGGCAGGGAAAAACCGAAGTGATTTTTCACCCCGAAACGGTCAATTGAACAGCGATATGCCGGAACGATATTCCTCGCGCCTCCCGGAGACCGCTTCCGTCTAAAACAGCACCATGAATTTAAAATAAATGAAATAAAGGCTGGCCAGCGTAAAAACAG
>JARRQT010000070.1:0-19450 GCA_037381445.1 Calditrichia bacterium | reverse complement strand
CACCAGAACATGCATCCTTCTTGATGCAGACATATTTCTGCAGATAATGTTTTCTTTTTAACATATTAAGTAATAAAATTATAATGGTTGAGGCTCGGCTCAACCGGGCCGTAAACTCGCCTTCGGCCTATTGGAAAATTTTTAATCTCTCGTACTTTTCAATCATTTTTGTTCCGCGTTATAGTGCTTTGTAAAAAAATCATAAGTTTTCGGCGTTACAGTGCTAACCAGGCATTTTGTTTTTTTGGAGAGGGGATTCGCCTCTGGCCGTTATGTTTCAAACTAACAACAGTATATAGAAAGGTGACAAATTATGATCGAAAACAAACCCATCATCAGGCTGTATTTCGCCAAAATGAAGGAGTCGTTTACCAACTTGCCCGATGAAGAGAAAATGGCTTTTATGAGAAGAGACCGACGGAACCTGGACAAACTCGGAATGAAAGCTATCACTATGATTAACTGCGGTTGGTCGAATGATGAGTGGGATTATGTTGGCGTGGAACAATGGCCCTCAATGGCAGCCATTAAAGAGCGGGAAAAGTTCGAGAATGAAGAACTGGAAGTGTTCAAATATGTTATATCAAAAACCATTTTGGGCACTCCCGAATCATTTGCGGAGTACGGCAACAAGTAAGTGCCACAGTAATTTGACAAACAGGGGCGGGCTGACTGGCGACTGCGCATTTGCCTTGCCCGGCATTTATCCGTGCGGCGCACAAAATAAAAAGGATTTATAAAAAAATGGACAATGAAAAAATTGCGGTCTTGGAAGATCAACTCAAATCAGCCATGCTAAATTCCGATGTATCCGTTCTCGATGAACTTTTGGCTGATGGGCTTATCTTTACCAATCACCTCGGTCAAGTCACGTCAAAAGAAGACGATATAGAAGCCTATCGTTCGGGCATCGCCAAAATCAAGTCAATTAAGCAGTCTGAAAAGCAAATCATGGTGGAAGGTGATGCTGCAATCGTCTCGGTTCTTTCGCATATTTCCGGAGAATTCAGGAATGTGCAATATGATGCGGCTCTGCGTTTTACTCGTGTCTGGCAAAAAAGGGAAAGCAACAAATGGCAGGTCATTGCCGCCCATTCATCATTGGTTACGGGGTGAATCACCCGGCTATTCATATCTTCGTCCCCCCAAAAATAGTTCATGCCAAGACCGTGGCAAAATCAAATTAGAGCCCCCTCAGCCCGATTCTAACGGCCTAAGAATCCAACCCAATATAAGTTTCCCCATTTCGTGTCGATCATGGCGAGACTGAGCGGCCTTTACAACCAATTTCACCTCCGGAGCGGATTGGTTCAGTTTCTTTTCAAGAGCCGAAGAGTATTAACCGAACAAATTCCTTCCCCTCTCCCCTTGCAGCAGGCTCAGGCTGCAGGCGCGACATTTTTTATCCTGTCATTATCCCATGAATTCAAAATAAGGTACTTCATATCGATTCTAACGGCTTGGGGGAAAGTCTGACCATTCTATAGTTTCTTTGATTCAAGTCGATTCTGGTTAGGCTGGGCGGGGCTTTACGCCCGCTTTTATTTTTAGGCTCAGGACGAAGGCTGCGGTTACGCTTTTTTCAAAAACCGGCTATGGCAGACCCAATATCCAGTCTTATGTACTTATCATTTCATTATGGGCGAGAGCGGGACCGGCAAGGAACTGGTGGCCTGGGCGCTGCATCATTACAGCGAACGGAACGGCAAACCTTACATCAAACTGAATTGTGCGGCGGTCCCGTCGGAATTGCTGGAGAGCGAGCTGTTCGGTCACCGCAAGGGCGCCTTCACCGGGGCCGTGACCGATCGCGAGGGAAAATTTGCGGCGGCCAGCGGCGGGACCCTTTTCCTGGATGAAATCGGCGATATGGACTTTAACCTGCAGGCCAAACTGCTCCGGGTGCTGGAGGAAGGTGAAATTGAGGTGATCGGCGAGAACATTCCCTGCAAGGTGGATGTGCGGATTATCGCCGCCACCAATAAGATGTTTCTCCCCCGAATAAATGCACCGTCTATATTCTGGATAATCTTATAAGAAAAACGTCATGTCCCTGGATGGTTGCTCTTATCGATTTAGCTGTTGTCCCAATAATCCTATGACTCCATAAGTCTTTTATCTGGTATTAATCATCAATGATATATTTTTTCCATCCGAAATCATTATCCGAAAGATTTCTTTTCAAATCGAAATCAATTGATCTGGGCTCAACACCTCGGTTAAGAAAACAAATAGCCATGTCTTTAATAACGCCCCCCAATGGTTCAGTTCTTATCATAGCTCACCTGAAGATCCAGCCGGTTGAAATCGAGCTGTTCATAGTTGTAAATATGAAAACCGGGCATGCGCCTGAACAGAGCGGGATGCTTGCTCCCCGGATTGCGATAATCCTCTGGGGCTTTATCTTGCTGTTACGGGCGGATAGCCTTGGCCCAAAAGAAAGTTGTTTTTTCGGGCAGTAAATTTCATAACCAGAAATTTATTTTCTTCTCCGGGTATATTGTTGATGGGTTGATGGTACAACCCAACAAATTTTGTTTCACCGCTGGCTCAAATAATTTCTTGAATAAGGGAGCTGAATATGAAATCTTTAAACCTGACCCACCGAAAACACCTTCTGATTTCCATTATCCTGACGTTATTTTTTTCTTTCAATGCCTTTGCAGGCCCCAGGATAGTGTCGCTGGCCCCTAACTGGACGAATATCGTTGCCGAACTGGGTGCCTTGAATGACCTGGTGGGCGTAACCCGCTATTGCATTTTCCCCGATACGGTCCCCAAGATGGTTAAAAATGGTGATCTTACTGTGATCGAAAAACAAAAACATAACCATTGTGCACATGGATGAAAGCAGTTTGGAAGAGGTGTATTCCAAAATAAAAGAGTTGGGCCAGGTTATTGGCACGTCCAACCGGGCAGACAGCCTGGTAAATTTCATTCAAACCCGTCTGGAGCAGGTAAAACAAAAATATGCCAATATGCCCCGGGTCAAAGTATATTATGAAATTAATTACTTCTATAAATGCGTCCCGGGAAATGATTCATACATTACCGAGCTCATAAAAATGGTTGGCGGAGATCCTATTTTCTCGAAACGTCCCGGAATAGCGCCTGCCGTCACGTGGGAGGAAGTGGTTCAGGTAAATCCAGATGTGATAATGCTCCCGTTATGGGATCATGCGGGCGGCCCGTATTTTGAAGGTCCGGAACGCGGAAACGGCACAACGACTCCCTATGAAATCGCTTCGCGCCCCAATGCCGATAAAGTGAATGCAATTAAAAACGGCAGGGTGTGGTACATCGACTCAGCCAAAACAAAACAGGCAGGACCTAAAATTCCTGTTGCAGCGGATCTGATCGGGAAGACAATTCATGCCAGGGGAAACAAGGCGCTGCTGAAAATGAAGGTTGTTCCGGAGGAGATGAAAGACGTTTTTTCATCTGTTATGCCCTGGAATACGCCTTATGAATTATGCGGATTAACAAATTAAAAAGTGTTATATAATAAGATATATGGAGTAGGTTATGGGAATTGATAAGACCAGTGTTTTGCCGCTCTACTATCAATTAAAGGAGCTTCTGCTGGAAAAGATCGAACTGGGTGAATTTTTGCCTTCCCAGCAGGTGCCATCCGAAAACGAATTGTCAAGAACCCATCAGGTCAGCAGAAATACGGCAAAACAGGCAATCGCCAGTCTCGTAAATGAAGGTATTTTATATAGGTTGCAGGGCAAGGGCACTTTTGTTGCGAAAAAGAAAGTCTTTCATGGTTTAACCGAAAAACTTAGCTTTTCCGCAGGTTTATCGCAAACAGACATGGAAGTAAAGACACGCGTGATATCCGCTGAAGTCGTTACTGCTTCGAGTGAACTGACTAGATATTTCAAGATTGCTCAGAATGAAGCATTATTCCGGATTCAAAGAGTACGTGAAGTAAACATGGAGCCCATTGCCCTGCAAACCTCTTATTTACCAAAGAAGCTCTTTCCGACCCTTCTGGACTATGATCTCGAAAACAGTTCTCTTTTTGACATACTTGAAAAAGAGTTTGGTATTAACCTCAGCCACGTGGATGAGACTTTGGAGTGTGCGATTGCAGGAAAGTATGAAGCCGAGCTTCTGAAGGTCGGCAAGAATTCGGCTATTTTTATCCTCTCCCGCAAAACTTTTTCTGACCGCGGAACAATGATCGAATTGGTTAGGTCTTATATGCCTGGGGAAAGATGCCAGTTTTACAGTGAGATTGGAGAGAGGATGGCCATTAAACTCAACAGTTACAAACGGACAAGTTAGGAAAGCAAGCAGTGCCCGCAGATTTACCCATACCGAAAGAAGAGTTGAATATCGGGGAAAGCAAGATATTCTGGGAACCCAAAAGAGTTGCCAGGATGGCAATTTTTATTGCCCTGAGCGCGGTAGGGGCAATGATAAAAGTCCCAAGTCCCACCGGCACAGTGGCGCTGGATGCTGCCTTCGCCTACTTTGCGGCAATAACCTTCGGCTGGCGGGAGGGCAGCATCGTTGCCGCACTGGGCCATCTGCTTACCGCACTCACCACCGGTTTTCCGCTTGGTTTGCCAATGCATCTTTTCATTGCCGTGCAAATGGCAGTCTGGGTTTCGCTATTTTACTGGATTTCCCGAAAGATTCATTTATGGATTGGGATTGCCGTGGCTGTCCTGCTCAATGGTCCCGTCTCATCCCTGCTGGTAATTCCCATCGGAGGAATAGGATTGATGGCTGCGCTTATTCTCCCCCTAACAGTGGGTTCGATGATAAATGTCGGAGTGGCGGTAGTCGCCTTCCTGATTGTAAAAAGAAGCACGCTGATTGAACAGAATTAATATGGATTTAATAACGCTCTATAACCAGTTTAAGAACAATAAAAATAGTCCGGCTTTTAAAGTCAGGCCGGTCCGGGATCTGTTAATCACAGAATTGGACAACAATCTGATGCTGGTGGTTGCCAGCGATTCGGATGGAGGCATAGGACCAAAGCCCTCTGACAACGTGCGGATCAGCGGCTATGAACTGGGACGTCTGGCCGTTCGTGTTCCGATGCTGGAAATGCTGGCCTCCGGCGCCCTGCCGCTTTTTATCGTGGATGTGCTGGCGGTGGAAATGGAGCCTACCGGCAGGGACATAATTCGAGGCGTTCGGGAAGAGGTCGCCGAGGCGGGGCTGGACGGCAGCGCAGTGGTCACCGGAAGCACCGAAGACAATATACCAACCATTCAGACCGGTATGGGAGTTGTGGCAATCGGACTGGTTTCAAAAAATGATTTTCGGCCCGGAAGTTCCCTGCCAGGCGATACGGTTATTTGCGTGGGAATACCCAAATCAGGAATGACGGATAAGATACATTATGCTGATCCCGAGATAGCCGATTTAAAGGCAGTGAAAACGGTAAGATCGATAGAAGGCATTCATGACATCCTGCCGGTCGGTTCGAAGGGAATTGGATATGAACTGGATCAACTGGCCCAAAGTGCCGGTTTGAGTTCGCGCATCGAGGATCCTCCGGCAGTCGATCTGAAAAAATCGGCGGGCCCATCTACCTGCTTTCTCGTCTCCCTGCCCGCAGAAAAAATAGACCTGGTCAGGCAGGCAATTCAGCAACCTGTTAAAAATATTGGAAGTTTATGGCAAGCAAAGAAGTAAAAACCAGCTTTGAAAGAGGAACTGTATTATTTGATGTGGAGAAATACAACTATCCCCAAAGTCAAGCTGACACCCTAACAAGCTTACACTTTTTTATCGAAAAAGGTGATATTGTAGGTCTGATGGGGCCGACAGGCGCCGGAAAAACCACTTCCCTGATGTTGACAAATGGTCTGATTCCGCATTTTCTGGAAGGCAACCTGGAAGGGAATGTGATTGCCAATAGCATGGATACCAAACGGTACCGGATTCAGACGCTATCCAGTTTTATCGGACTGGTGCTCCAGGATCCCGAAACGCAGATATTTGGAATCACTGTCGAAAAAGATGTTGCCTTTGGACCTTCAAATCTAAAATATGACAAAGAAAAAATACAGAAAAGCATTTCCGATACCCTGAAGTCAGTTGGTCTGGCCGGCTACGAAAAGCGCTTAACCGCCGAACTGTCCGGCGGAGAAAAACAGCGGCTGGCAATTGCCGGCGTTCTGGCCATGCAGCCGGAGATATTGGTGCTGGATGAGCCGACTTCCGAGCTTGACCCGGAAGGACGGCTGGGAATATTCAAATTACTGGCGGAATTAAAACAAACCCGGAATGTCACCGTATTGGTATCTGCCCACGACAGCGAAGAGATCCTTCAATTCGTGCGAAAATTGATTGTTCTGAACAATGGCGGGATTGCCTGGCAAGGTGCGCCTGACAGGTTATTCAAAGATATACCGCTTACAAAAAAATTAGGCATCCGGCCGCCGGAAATCGCCGAAATCGGACATGAGCTGTCGAAAATTGGAATTTTTAAAAAGGAAGACATCCCGCTGACCCTTGATGATGCCCGGCGGAGACTTTCCGAGATACTAAAAGCCAAAACGCCGGTCGATCAGGAAGAACCAAAAAGTCCTTTGAAACAAGACAGAAAGCCGGTCATCGAAATCTCTTCGCTGCATTATTCCTATGGAAAAAAGCACCCGGCGCTGAAGGGATTAAACCTGGAAATTTATGAAGGCGAATTCGTCGCACTGATAGGAAAAAATGGCGCCGGCAAAACAACTTTTTCCAAACATCTCAATGGATTGCTCCGGCCAACCTCGGGTGAAATTAAAATATACGGAAAAAACATTGCGGGTTTGTCTATCGGAGAATTGAGTAAATCGGTGGGTTATGTCTTTCAGAATCCTGACCACCAGATATTCAGCTCTTCGGTCCGGGAAGAAATCGAGTATGGTCTTCGCTCCTACAATATTTCTGAGGAAGAGAAAAGGAAAAGAGTTGCAGACGCCATAGAGTTTGTCGGTCTGACGGGTTTTGAAAAAAGACATCCATTCACGCTGGGAAAAGGCGAACGGCAGAAACTGGCCGTGGCGACGGTTCTGGCGATGGAACCCCAAATTCTTGTGATTGATGAGCCGACCACCGGACAGGATTGGTCAGGCACCCAGCAGATGATGAAAATGATCCGCCAGCTTCATCAGAAGCAACATACCATTCTCATAATTACCCACGATATGAGAATCGCAGCGGAATATGCGGATCGGGTAATAGTCTTTTCAAATGGGCAAATTGAACTGGACGGTATTCCTTCCCGGGTCTTCAGTCAAATAGATAAATTGAAAGCATGTTCTGTCTCCCCTCCCCTGAGCGCTGTGTTGGCCCATCAGCTACAGCCCTATGGAATGCCCGGGGGAATTGTGACTATTTATGAAATCGTTCAATACTTTAGCAAGATTGCCAATTAAGGAGCCCAAGTGTTTATTGAATATTTTCCCGGCATGACTCTTCTTCATAAGCTGGATGTGAGAACAAAATTACTGGGTTTCATTGTTATTACTGCAACTGCTTTCATGTTTACCTCTCCGCTTATCAATTCATTGCTGGTGGTCTTTTGCCTGCTTCTCTTATGGAGTTCCAAAACGCCAATGGATAATGTTATCAAATTAATAAAGCCGCTGCTTCCTATCTTCCTTATCATGATAGTGCTCACGGGTTTTTCCTATTCCACCTCCAATTTTAAATCGCCCACCATGCACCATGTTTGGTTTAAGCTATTCTCAAATAAAATTGAATTCACGTCCGGCGGTTTCTTTTATGGGATTACGCTTCTCCTTCGGATTCTGATTATGGTTCTATTGTCAACAGTCATCACCTACACGACCCCCATCGAAGATATTTTGCAGTTTTTAAAGAAAATGAGGCTCCCGCATCAACTGGCATTTGTTATCGCCACCGGCATTCGTTTTATACCAACTATGGAGAAGAAAACAAGGATGGTTATGGATGCTCAGAGAGCGCGCGGCCATGAGTTTAACTCCGGTGGGATGATAAAGCGGATCCGCTCTTTTATTCCGGTGCTGATCCCTGTAATTGTAGATTCAATACGTATGTCAGACAACCTCGCAATATCCATGCTGAACAGAGGTTTTGGAGCCATGGACACCACAACCGATCTGGTTGAAATTAAGATGAATAAAAAAGATTATTGGATGATAGTATTCGAAGTCGTGATTTTGGCAATTGCGATTTGGGCAAAAACACTAAACTATGGAGTTTTATAAAATGAAGTTGCAGAATCTGGATATTGAAAAGTATAAAGAACATGCGCTGGGATGCCTTTTGGGTGTCGCTTGCGGAGACGCAATGGGAATGCCAACATCTATGTTGAGCCCGGATGAAATCAGAAATATTTTTCCTGAAAGAATCACATCCTTTTTACCCGCTCCCGAGGGTCATGTCATACACAACGGGATGGTAGCCGGGCAGATAACAGATGACACTCAGCAGGCCATGATTTTGGTAAAGCTTTTCCTGGAAGAGGGACGAATCAGCAGAGATGGTGTGGCCCGCAAGTTGATCGAATGGGGAGAAAGCCTGAACGCCTTCGACTCGCTAATTCTTGGTCCCAGCTCGCTCAGGGCATTAAAAATGATTCGTGAGGGAGTCCCGGTGGATGAAGCGGGATATCTTGGCGACACGAACGGGGCCGCCATGAGAATCGCTCCCATCGGTGTCATTAATCCCGGCAACCTGCAGAGAACATTAAAAGATGTAATTGAAGTGTGCGTTCCGACCCACAACACAAATATTGCGATCGCAGGAGCCTCGGCGGTGGCGTGCGCGGTTTCAGCCGGAATGGCAGGCGCCTCGCTTGACGAATTGATAGAGGCCTTCTTCTATGGAATCAAAGAAGGCATGGCATATGATAAAAAATGGTTCGGCGCTTCCCTGACACACAGAACCGAATGGGCATTGGATATTGCTCGCAGCGGCAAAAGAGAAGAAACAATCTGGCAGGATTTATACAATTATATCGGAGCCGGCGTGGCAATTACAGAAGCCGTTCCAACCGCATTGGCGCTGGTTGTCTATTACGGCGGCGATCCGGTTCGAACAATTGAGGCGGCCACAAATATGGGCGGTGATTGCGATACTGTCGGGGCGATTGCCGGCGGAATTGCCGGTGCGTATAGTGGAGCAGGCAATTTCCCCCTGGAATTCCTGGAGAAAATTGAGGCGATCAACAACCTTCACCTTAACGATCACGTTTCCCGCCTGGCGGAACGCGTGCTTGCCGGGATGGAAATTTTAAAATAATCACAGGAATAAATTCTGGATTAATCTAACTATGAAAAAGTCAATACTTAAAAAATCTGCATACCTGATATTGTTCGCCTTACTCGCAGTTTCTTTCAGCGGAATAATATCCTTTGCTGATGCTGCGGTAAATATCCCCAAATCGTCCCGGCAGACGATCCATGGAAGAATTTTGGATGGTCAGGGACATCCTCTTGTGGCACAGGTCCAGGTTTGGTACGAACCGATCACGGACGTCGTTCCGGCCTTCGGTCCCCAGAAATCAACTGGACGTACCGATAACCTGATTGCGATGACCTATTCCAATGAAAACGGATTCTATGATGTGGAAGTGCCGGCTGATACCCTTCTGCTGATTATTACCCACGGTCCCGAATGGGAGCTGATTCATAAAGTATTCGTTATTGGCAGGAATCAATTTGACGGGCTGCAATATAATGTCAGGCTGAAACAGCTATATAATCTCAAAAAACTCGGATGGTACGGCGGCGATCCTCATTCCCACACCCTGCACAGCGACGGATACCAATATCCTTCGGCGCTTGCAAAGGCAATGCAGGCAGTCGGCCTCTCCTGGGGTATTCTGACCGACCACAATTCAATCTCGGGCGGCGAGGAATGGCATTCCACAAAATCCGGTCATTTTCTTCCCATTCTGGGAAATGAGATCTCAACCGAGGCTTCGGATAAAGCAGCCGAAAACGGCTATGGGCATATGAACCAGACCTTCATTACCGCCTTGAATGGGACACATCCGGACGATGCAAATATCTGGGCAAGGGCTGTTTTTGACGGTCAGGAGGACGTTCAGAGAATGATCGATGCGACGCATGGGCAGGGTGGAATTATTACTATTAATCACCCCTTTCAAAGCTGGGACTGGGCTGGCCGTTTCAAATCATGGGGCCTAGTGAAAGATTTTGATGCCATTGAAGTCTGGAATGGTGATCCGCCGCATTCGCTCACGACCTCAACCTGGGACAGCTCGAAAATTAATATAAATACCTGGGCAGTCCAGGCCTGGTTCGAATATCTTAATGCCGGGAACCGCATGCCTGCTCTTGCCGGCTCGGATGGTCATGATATTTACGGAACACAGGCATATCCCAAAGGAAAATTTTACTGGACCACTACCATCGGCAATCCGCGGACTTATACACAATGCAGAAAACTGAATAAGCAAAACCTGGAAAAATCCCTCAAAAACGGGCAGTCATTTTTGACCTCCGGTTTTGGTCCGCTGCTCTTAATAAAAGCAGGCAAGAAAACTCCCGGCGAGATTGTCAAAGTTGGCGAAGACGGAATTTTAAAATTGAAATGCGAAGTACTGGCAAATCAGCCATTACTTAAAACCGACGACGGCCTCCGGATAATAATAAATGGACAAATTGTGAAGAGGCTGGCAACCGGGACTGACCTGACTTTTAAAACTGATGTACCTTTAAAAATAATGAAAGACAGTTGGATCGTGGCGGAAGCTTTCGGGAAATGGCCCATGTATGCCATTACAAACGCTATTTACGTGGATTATCCTCCATATGGTGACTGGGAAAATCCTGTTTGGCAGAATCCTGTTCATGCCCAGGAATGGAACAAATTTAAGGCGCACCCTGCCATCACAATTCCCGACGGACCCTCAAGCTGGAAAGATTCGGAATGATAAATTTTAATTCAAACAGTATCAACAAAAACAAGGAGGAACTGAAAATCCCAATTTAAAGAGTCTGTATTATTTCGATACCAGGGAAGCAGGGGGGATTTTGAAGCATTTAGCAGAGCAAGTATTTATTTATGAGTCTCTCATGAACAGAATATTGATCTATTAAAAATGCATTAGTTAAACCAAGGAGGCATTATTATGTCAAACAAATTAAACATCTTTTTTGCGCTTGTCTTTTCTCTGCTGTTCACCGGATTGCTCTGGGCGCAGGACAAGGATAAGAAGGCAGATCAGACTGATTATGAGTCTTACAAAAAGACAGCTTCAGTTGAAGTGGTCTCTTCGAAAGAGCTTTCTGACAAAACAAATGCGGAAGATATGTCAGATGCGTTGAAATCGGTCCCTGGAGTTTTTATTCGCGACGGCCAGATCAACATTCGTGATGCCAGTTCCAATAAAGTGCTCATTCTCATCGACGGACAGCGCATGAACAGCGCCCAGAGCGGTGAATTCGATGTGACGACACTCCCTATTGATGCCATTGAAAAAGTGGAAGTGCTGCGGGGAGGTAATTCTGCCCGTTTTGGGGCAGATGCGGTTGGCGGTGTTATCAACTTTATTACCCGCAAAGGGTCGGAGAGTTCGAATATGAATCTGGGAATTCGTTCCACCTATGGTTCCTTCAACTCCCAATTCTATAATATTTACGCTTCCAATCAGATTAATAAGTTTAATTTCTACGTGTCCTATAAGCGTACCAGCAGTGATGGAAATTTTAAGTATCAGGAACTGGACGGAACGGAAAGTACCAGAAAAGATAATTACAGCAGATCCAATGATTTTATGGCAAACCTCGGCTATCAGGTCAGCCAGAACGGAAATCTCCTCTTTACGTCACAATTTACGCAGACCAGAAGTGGCTCCCCGGGCAGCGTCCCCGGCTTGTTGAATTATGGCGGATATCCCACTCCCGGTGCTACCTTGAAACTGGACAACCAGATTTACAACCTTTCTTACGACCAAAAAGAAATTTTCCACAATGCCGATTTAAGTACTCACGCCTATTATCACAATTTCAACACGGGATATGAAGAGCCGTACGCATTTGGCGGACCCAATATAAGCGATCAGAAAAGCAAAGCCCTTGGATTCGATGCTACCCAGAATCTTCTGGTCAATGATAACCTTTCCTTTACCTATGGCTATGTGTATCGTTACGATAAGGCAAACAGCACCCAATTAGGTCAGAAATCACGCGATACCCACAGTGCTCATGCGGCAATGACGCTTGCTACAAAAAAGCTTGACTTTGTATTTGATAAAATCTCCGTGATTCCGGCGGTTCGTTATGATGCTCCCTCTGACTTTGACAAAGTCTTCAGCCCCAAACTCAGCCTGATGCTTTCTAATTCGGGAAGCTATGGAGTTAATTTTAGTGCACATGTCAGCAAATCATATCGCGCCCCGACATTCAATGACCTCTACTGGCCAGATGATGGGTATACGGTTGGCAACCCAAATCTGAAACCGGAAAAAGGAATGAACTACGATGTGGGTATGGCTTTCAACGTTCCGTTTTTGCGCAATACACAGATGCGGTTCAATTACTTCCTGAATAACATGCAGGATCAGATTATCTGGGCACCGCGTACCTCTGATTATAAATGGACCCCCAGTAATGTGGACAAATCGGTAACCTCAGGCTTGGAATCTTATATTGGCATACATCCGTTTGGCGAATTTTTGAATCTAGAAGTTAATCATACCTATATGGACGCCCGTGATGCAAGCAGCGGCCTGAACGATGGCAAATTGCTCTTCTACCGGCCGCATAACAAAATGGATGTCAATATGGGCTTGAAGTACATGAGGGTTGAGTTCAATGTAAATTACCAGTGGCTCAGCAAACGATATGTGGATGCTGCCAATACGGCTTATCTGCCGAGTCTGGAACTATGGAATGCAAATATCGGCACCAATCTTTCGGCAGCCGGATTAAAGTGGATGGTCAGACTGGATTTAAACAACCTGGCGGATAAATCCTATCGCCTGAGCGATGGATATCCGATGCCGGGCAGGGAAATCCGAATGACCGTAGGAATGAATTTGCGATAACTAAAAATCTTGTGAAAAAAATATTGGATAATCATTTATCTGGGCCGGGAATTAAATTGCCGGCTCAGATAATTCTCGTTAACCGAAAACTATTGAAAGAGGAAAATTTGAGATGAAAACTTCTGATTTGAAGATTTGGATTCTTTTCCTCATGTTTATTTTTACTTATTCTTTGGTCGCCCAATCATCTTCGGGTACCATCTCAGGGACAATAAAAGATGCTTCCTCGGGCGAAATGCTTACCGGAACAAATATTTATTTAAAAGACACCCACATGGGTACTGCGGCCGGGAGTCACGGAGAGTTTACAATTAGTAACATTCCTCCCGGCGCCTACATGCTGATGGTGAACATGCTGGGTTATGAAACAATTGAGAAACAGTTGTCAATTCATGCCGGAGAAGATCTAAGCTTCAATTTCGAGCTTAATC
Source organism: Calditrichia bacterium (assembly GCA_037381445.1). Lineage (GTDB taxonomy): Bacteria > Calditrichota > Calditrichia > RBG-13-44-9 > RBG-13-44-9 > JARRQT01. Next base: position 5,998 of record JARRQT010000070.1, on the reverse strand, counting down.
CGGTCGCGCTTAATATGGGAAATGTGGTGGTCACTGCAACGCGCAGTCAGGAACTGGTGACTTCCGTTCCCGTAGCGACCGAAATTCTGGGTGCAAAGGAACTGCAAGAGACAAATGCTCAAAATGTCGGCCAGGCGCTGGAATCCATCGGCGGAGCTCTCGTGAAGAGTTATGGCCCGGTCGGTTCGCTCGAAACCATTTCACTCCGGGGCTCAACAGATTCACAGGTATTAGTCCTGGTGGACGGACAACGGCTCAATGATGCCCAGAGCGGTTCCGTCGATCTGAGTCAAATACCTCTCGATGCAGTGGAAAAAATAGAAGTGGTAAAAGGAGGGCACTCTGCCCTTTATGGCAGCGATGCAGTGGGGGGCGTGATAAATATAATTACCAAGAGCAAGGCGCGGGACAAAGGATTGGATGCTTCCTGGCATAGCACCATGGGATCATTCAACACGCAAATCCATGATTTTTCCGTTGGTCAGGGACTTGGTAACCTGGATTATTTTGTTTCCTATAACCGCACCCAGACGAATGGCGATTTTGAATATTTTAATGATCTGCAGAATAAACGCATGAAAATGGTAAATGCGGATAATACCTCAGATGACATTTTTGTCAAAGGCGGTTATCTTTTCCCCAACCAGTCCAGACTTTCTGTATTTCATCAGTATCATAGTGGAAAACAGGGATCTCCCGGATCGATCGATTTCCCAAACGCAAGTGCCAGGTTGAATATTACCGGAAACCATACCAGCGTTTCGTATAAAGATCTGTGCTTCGGACCCGTGGCCTTGCAGATGCAGGGATATCTGATGCAAAATGATCAGAGCTATACCAATCCCGAATCGTACCTCGGGCTTGAGAAAAACAACTATAAAAACAGGGCGCTGGGGGCCTCACTACAGGTATTTACCGATATGAATGCTGCGGGCTTATTCTCCTACGGATACGAATTCCGCCAGGACCGGTTGAAATCCAATTACTGGATCAACGGTGTGTCGCAGCCTTTTATTGGTGATCACCAGCGCAATGTTCACAGTTTTTTCCTGCAGGATGATTGGAAATATGGAATAGACCATGCATGGAAGATTCTGGCCGTACCGGCCATCCGGTTGGATCGCTACCCCGAAGAAGGCGTTGGCAGCCAGTACTCTCCCAAGATTGGCGTCACCCTGAGCCGGGTGACAGGCTGGCGTGGTTCAATTCGCGGAAATATCGGGCGGGTCTTCCGGGCACCAACCTATAATGACCTCTACTGGCCCGAAGATGCCTGGACAAAAGGGAATCCGGATCTGAAACCTGAAAAAGGAATTTCTTATGACGGCGGCTACATTGCACAATTCGGAGGACTTGGATACTGGAGCATTGAACAGACCTATTTCGCGAGCCGTCTGGATAATCTCATCCTCTGGGCACCGGGACCTTCAGGGAAATGGATGCCTGAAAATGTCGCGAAAGGATTTACGAGGGGAGTAGAATCGAAAATGAGCTGGAGTGGATTCAATGGTGCTCTCAATGCTCAGATCGGTTATACTTTTATGAAATCCACCGACGATGGCGATGATCCAGCCACTGCCGGCAACTATCTGATTTACCGGCCCCGTCACAAATATGACGCCAGTCTGGGATTTAATTATGGAATGGCAGCATTCAACGTATACTATCACTATGTAGGGAAACGCTTTCATGATGCTGCAAATACCATAGAACTGGACCCCTATTCTTTAATAAACCTTAACCTGGGAATTAATCCCCGGGTGATGGGCGTTCGGTGGTTGCTGCGTTTTGAAGTTAATAACCTGGCAAATAAAGATATTCAGATATCCAAGGGCTCCCCTGTCCCGGGCCGGGAATTTCGGGTGACTTTGGGAATCGATGGCTCGTTTCTGAAATAAAAAGCCGATCTTTCGGGTAAGGTTTCCAACAGCCGACAAGGTTCATCGGGTGAAGGCAAACAGGAAAATGCCAATCATTTTCCGCGGATTGAATTTCAGCATTTAATTTAAGGAGTAATAGATGAGCAAAGATTATCAGGTGCGGGATATAAATCTCGCCGAAGAAGGCCAGCAAAAAATTGAATGGGTTTCCGGTTGGATGCCGGTTTTAAACAGTCTTTATAAAAAATTTTCATCCGAAAACAATTTTAAAAATAAGAAAGTGGCGCTATGCATTCATCTGGAGGCAAAAACCGCTTATCTGGCTCTAACCATTCAAAAATTGGGTGCTGAAGTATGGATCACGGGAAGCAATCCGCTGTCGACCAAAGATGAAATAGCCGCTGCCCTGGCAAAACAGGGCGTGCATGTGTTTGCCAAACACGCGGCGGCACCTGAGGAATATCATTCATTTATCAAGTCCATTGTTGAAAACAATATGGATGTTATTGTGGATGACGGCGGGGATGTATGCGAATTTTTGCAGGAAAATCCCCGGTATGGTGTCAATTTAAAAGGAATATGCGAGGAAACAACCACCGGCGTCAACCGATTGAAGGAATTAGCGTCAACGGGCAAGTTGCTCTATCCCGCAATTGCGGTCAATGACGCCAAATCCAAGCACCTTTTTGATAACCGTTATGGCACCGGGCAATCCACATGGACGGCAATCACCCATTTGACCAATCTGAACGTAGCAGGAAAAACCGTCGTGGTGGCAGGTTATGGATGGGTTGGCCGCGGGGTTGCAGCAAGGGCCCATGGCATGGGTGCCGAGGTGATCGTGACTGAAATTGATCCCTGGAAAGCCCTAGAAGCCAGAATGGACGGTTTTCGCGTCATGCCCATGATGAAGGCGGCGGGCGAAGGCGATTTCTTCATAACCACCACGGGCCTCAGCGGCGTCATCACTACCGCGCATATTCAGAAGATGCGCAGCGGCGCCATGCTGTCAAATGCGGGTCATTTTGATTTTGAAATCGGGGGCGGAATAATAAATATTGCCGGCGGATTGGGGCATCCGGTAGACATCATGGATATGTCATTTTCCGTGCAGTTGGGGTGCATTAATTATTTTCTCTCATCCGAAAAACAGGCCCCGGCAGTCTACCGGGTTCCGCCGGAAATTGATGAGTTGGTCACTCGTGAGAAATTGAAGGTCGAACGCATAGAGATCGACAGCTGATTACAGCAGGCCCTGACAGACACAGCGGCATCGCAGGAGTAAATGCGTTCACTTTAATTTTGATCATGACCTTGGTTATCGCTGTCATGTGTTAATCTGGAGGAAATTATTTTTTATGGGATTTTCAAACCTTATTAGTGTTGCGGGGATTATCTGCTTATTGGCCATAGCCTGGCTGTTTTCAACAAACAGGAAGCAGATCAGTTGGCGGGTTGTTATCGCCGGAATAATTATTCAATCCATTTTTGCGACTTTTGTATTCATCATCCCCTTTGGAACCAAGTTTTTTCTTTTTGTCAACAACCTAGTCCTGCAGGTTCTGGACAGCGCCTCCGCGGGAATCAGGTTTGTGTTTGGCCCGCTTGCGTTGGGCCCTGGGGCGACAGGACCGGGCGGAGAACACTCTATCGGATTTATTCTGGCCTTTCAGGCACTTCCGACCATAATATTTTTCGCCTCCCTGATGGCCATGCTCTACTATCTGGGAATAATGAACAGAATAATCCGGTTTTTTGCCTACATCTTCACCCGTTTAATGCGGATCAGCGGGGCAGAATCGCTGGCAGCATCATCAAATATTTTTGTCGGTGTCGAATCATCCCTGGTGATAAAACCATATCTAAAAAATATGACGCGTTCTGAGCTATGCACGGTTTTAACCGCGGGAATGGCCACAATTGCTTCCAGCATGCTGGCGGTATATGTTCTTTTGTTAAAGAACAATTTCCCCACCATCGCGGGGCACCTGGTTTCGGCATCAATTATGAACGCGCCCGCTGCAATCGTAATTTCCAAAATATTGTATCCTGAGACGGAGAAACCGGAAACGCTCGGGGAGCATCTTCAGCCCGAATATAAAAAGGAAAATAACCTGTTTGAATCCATTATCAATGGGGCGAATTCAGGTGTTAAGCTGGTAGTGGGAATTGTTGCGCTTCTGCTGGCATTCCTGGGAATAGTCTCCCTGGCGGATAAAATTCTGGTACTCGCGGGAACAAATCTGAACCATTTATTGGGCATCCATATCGACTGGACGATAAAAGGCCTGCTGGGCTATCTTTTTTATCCTTTAACCATAATTATTGGGATCCCTTTAAAAGACGCCGGCCACATTGCCCGAATCATCGGTGAGCGATTGATTGTCACTGAAGTGGCTTCCTATCAGGATCTGGCTGCTCTGCTGAGTTCCGGAGTTCAATTGTCGCCGCGCACAGTGGTTATAACTACCTATGTGCTCGCCGGTTTTGCGCACGTCGCATCACTGGCCATATTTGTGGGAGGCTTTTCCGCCCTCGTCCCCGAGAGATTGCGCGATTTGAGCCGACTGGGCTTCAGGGCATTACTGGGCGCTACCCTGGCATGTCTGTTAACCGGAAGTATTGCCGGCCTTTTCTTCACGCACGGGACAATCCTTTTCAGGTAAAAAATAATGAAAGAGACTATGACGGCGGAACAAATCATCAGGATAATGCCAAAAGCTGAACTTCATCTTCATCTGGAGGGAGCTTTTACTTTTGAATTCCTGCTCAATTTGATAGGTAAATATGGTGGAGATCCCTCTGTTAGCACAGTGGAGGATTTGAAGCAAAAATTTGTTTTTCGCGATTTTCCCCATTTCATTGAAACCTGGTTCTGGAAGAATAGATTTTTCCGGGAAGCCGTCGATTTTGAAGAATCAGCCTATCGAACCCTGGAAGACCTGCATACTCAAAATGTTATCTATGCGGAAGTTTTCTTCTCGCCCTGGGACTTTGAAGATAATAATTTGCAGGCGGCGGAAATTACCGAGGCAACACTTTCAGGTGTTCGCAGAGCGGAGAGAGATTTTGGAATCCGCTGCGGATTAATTGCCGATATTGTTCGGGATCATGGACCGGAAACAGGCATTGAGCGCCTGGATCAGATAACACCATATTTGAGTAATGGTCTCATCGGAATCGGATTGGGAGGAAGCGAACAAAAATTCCCCGCTGAATTATTTGAGGATGTTTTCCAGGAGGCCAGGAATCGTGGTTTTCATTTGACCGCCCATGCGGGGGAGGCAGCAGGTCCATCCTCGGTCCAACAGGCCATGGATGTTCTTAAGGTTGAACGAATAGGACATGGAGTAAGAGGAGTGGAGAATCCGCTTTTGCTGGAAAAAATCCGCAGGCAACAAATACCACTCGAGATCTGCATTACCAGTAACATTAAAACCGGCATTTATCCTTCATGCGTATTGCATCCATTTCCAGCATTCTATGATCAAGGTGTGTTGGTGACCATCAATTCTGATGATCCGTCCATGTTTGGTGCAACAATTACGGATGAGTTCATGCTGATACATAGAAAATTGGGATTTGAATACCAGGATTTTAGAAAGCTGACATTAAATGCTGTCTCATCAGCATTTCTTCCGAATGCTGAAAAGGAATTATACGCCAATAAGGTCAATGAATTTTGGAATAGTATCCTGAGCAGATAAAATACCAGTCCAAACAACTATTACCGGATTTTCGAGTACAATTATTCAAATTCACTTACAGGCTTATTTGATATGTATGGTCCGTAAAGTGGGATTTCGCCAGAGATATTCTTATAGTCTTTTTAATAAGAGATACCTCAAAGAAATAAATAAGGGTGTTGCGCTTAGAGGACCAGGTCTGGAAAATCGACCTTATTTCGAAGAGGCCACACAAGTGCTGAGGCTGTATGGAATCAATACAATATTAAAATATTCGATCAATTAATAATGCAAAGACCCGGCATATTGAGGACCGGGTCTTTGTACACAGAAATACTCAGTCTTACCGATACTGCAAGGGCAAGGTGGGTTAGCCCGTGGATGGTATTTTTAATATATTAAAACCGAACCAATTTGTCAATAGCTGCCGCT